>NZ_SGPH01000036.1:0-214299 GCF_004208915.1 Pseudoalteromonas sp. CO342X | reverse complement strand
TAGCAAAATTTTTGCCTTGCTACTAAAGCTATTTCCCCGCTTCAAGATAGATCATTTACTTAATACAACTGGTATAACACCCATGTTTGCCAGCTGCACTCAAACTTTTGTTCATTATGTGAGATAGATTGGCAAAACAATCGTGCCAGCCGATAATCCGTAAAATAGGGCGTGCGTTTATGGCAGTTAAACGTAATGAAGTATTCCGCGTCCGGGATTGATATCCTGCCTTTTCTCAGGTCATTCCAGCTCATGTGCACTCCTTGCAATTGAGAGATGAATTTTAAAGATAATCCCCTCGATTAAATCTGTCGAGGTAAACCTCGACCAACGTTTGGATGGTAGGTCGTGATTTATCACGACAACAGGTTTGCGACAAAACATTCACGACAACCAAGGTGAACCAAACACGCACAAGGGTCGTTTAATTATTAATCGGTTAAACGAGGAGAGCATTATGCTTGCTGCCACACTCAAAGAGAAAATTGCTAATAAAGAACTTCATGCCATCGTGCTTAGCTACGCGGATTCAAATCACTACTTAGCTGGTGGTCAGGATGTTGATGGGAACTTGCATATCTTAATGCATGCCGAAGGTAAACTAACGCCGTTTAACTCGCTGCGAGAGGCCGAGACAAAGCTGGCGGAACTCGGCGCAACTCAAGCCTACCTCAGAGTTGAGTCCGCCTATGATGAAATTGGTCCAGAGGACTCTTCGGGAACGCATATCAGCAATATGGAGATCCGTCACTTAACTCCATCCGACATATCCGTTTAAACAAAAAGGCTTAAGCGCCCATTGGTGAGTGCTTAAGCCTTACAAGTTATCGAGTAGAGAGACCTTATTCTACTGAGAGTGTTATCGTTTTAGTTGCAACGGAAGCGGACTTTTCATCAACAACACTTAAACTTACCTGATAGTCGCCTGATGCTACAGGAGTGAATTGTAGGTTCGAGTCATGAGCTGCGGTACTGTCAATCACTTCACCAGACGGAGCAACCACCTTCCAAAAATAGGTCAAATTGCCTGCGTTGCTGTCGCTATCCATAACAGTTGGAGTTATCCAAAGCGCTGCATCTGTTTTCAGTACACCTTGATAGTCCAGTGCCGTAATTACAGGAGCGCTATTTTGAACTGCATTTACTGTGATGAGTGCTGCGACTACTAGTTCAACCTTGCCATCAGACACTATGCATTTCAGCACATAGTTGCCAGCTTCATCGAAGGTAATAGATGCGCGATTATCAGCATTATTGACCACTGCCGTGCTATTCTCAGGCTTCGTTTCAAGCGACCAGCGATAAGTGAGCGGATCGCCGTCTTTATCTTCTGCGGATATCACAAAAACTTTGGTTTCCCCTTCCGCAGCTGTAGATATTTGTGGGCTCATAGACGCTGTAGGTCCATAATTTTCAGGGTGGCTCTTTATCACGCCACTGGCAGTTTGGCTTAGCTCACCGTTACTTACCTCCACAAAATAACGGTAAGTCCCCTCTCCGTGAGGCGTAAAAATCACCGTGTCGGTATCTTCATTCGTAACGGAATAGGTCAAACCGGCTTCAAATGGCTTAAATGTCCAACTAAAGGAGAGTGTTCTTCCGCTTGTATCTCTACTTCGCTTGGCACTAAGCTCGATGGCTTCATTGATTTTGGTTGACTCCGGCGCGTCGACGAATACAAGTGGTTTGTTTGCTTCGCCTAATTTGGCCGTTAAGGTATGGGTTGCTTCACTTAAACGGCCCTGTTTGTCTTTAAGGCTAAAGCGGATTTTATATTGTCCAGCCTTATCTAATTGAAGCGAGGTGAGAAATCCATTTGGTGTTGCCATTGCGGCTTGGCTGCCGCTCGGTTTGCTGTCAAAACTCCAAAGCGGTGTTACAGCGCCTTGATACTGACTACCATCGCTTTTCAGCTCAACAAAAGTCATTGAGCTTAATGTAACCTCTGAAGGTGCTGAAATAACCGCTTTAAGAGCTGGCTGGTTATCTATAACGATGACTTTTTCTGATTTGCTATGTGACGATTTACCATCATAAACGGTTAAAATAATAGTGTATTCACCCGCAAATTTAGAGGCGAAAGAGGCAAGGTTATTGTTAGGGCTTACCAATGTGTATTCATCAACATGAGCAGGTGCAGTAACTTGCCATTTATAACTGAGATTATCGCCGTCTGAGTCTGAGCTGTTGCTCGCATCTAACTGTAGATGCTCGTTGATGGCAATTTCCTGTTTTGTGAGTGTGAAATTAGCGACAGGAGGCGTGTTCACACTTGGTGTGGTTTTTTCTTTTACACGGATCTCAAACTGTGTTGTCGATTCATTACTACCTGACTTAATTATTAGCCCTACAATGTAGCTACCTGCAACATCAGCGGTAAATTGCGCTTGCTTAGTGTTGGGGTTAGATAACTGAGCGTTACTGCCTTGGGGTTTGGCTTGCCACTGCCATGTTATTTCGGCATTTTCAGGGATCGTACTTCCCGCAGTGCTAAGCTGAATGACGTTGCCTGTCTCCCCAAAGGCACTTGCCTGAATTTTAGCGACTGGCTTAGTCGTGGTATCCGTTCCTGAATCTGTATTATCGTTATTTGAATCCGTGTTGCCATTATTTCCATTTTTGCCGCTATCCTGATTGACTGGTGTGGTGTCACCGCCTGAACCGCCGCATCCTGCTAGTAATAGTGAACAACAAAGTATTGATGTTATTAAGTTTTTGTTCATTTAATTATCCTTTTAAGTACCTCAACTGGGAAATGTATCCTGATGACCAAAATATTTCCAGTTAAAATTTGTTCAGTGCAAAATTTAACTTGTTTAGGTTTTGAAGTTTCGACTATAATCGCCTTAAATTTCGAAACGAAACTTATTTGATGACTAAACGAAACACTCAACAGCGCAGACATACCATTCTTTCATGGGTGAATGAATACGGTGAAGTAAGCGTAGAATCACTCGCCGCTGAGTTTGAAACGTCAGAAGTTACGATTCGTAAGGATTTAACGGCACTAGAAAAAAGCGGCCTGTTACTACGCCGCTATGGCGGTGCGATAGCCCTTCCTAAAGAGATCACCGCATCAGGTAAAGACGAGCAAGACTCTGTACGTAAAACGGCCATTGCGAAAGCGGCCGCTGAGCTGATTAAAGATCACAATCGCATCATTATTGATAGCGGCAGAACCACTGAAACCCTAATTCCGGAGCTTGCGCAAAAGCGTGGTTTAGTCGTGATGACCAATGCGATGAATATCGCTAATCGATTGTTATCGCTTGAAAATGAGCCAACTTTATTGATGACCGGCGGGACGTGGGATCCGCACTCAGAATCCTTTCAAGGGCAAGTAGCAGAACAAGTACTGCAATCCTATGACTTTGACCAGCTTTTTATTGGTGCCGATGGCATTGATGTAGAGCGCGGCACAACCACATTCAACGAATTAATTGGGCTGAGCCGTGTGATGGCAAAGTCAGCCCGTGAAGTGATTGTGATGGTCGAATCCGACAAGATTGGCCGTAAAATTCCGAATTTAGAAATACCTTGGGCACAGATCACCACTTTGATCACCGACAACAACTTGGCCGATGACCTCCGCCAAGCGATCGAAGCGCGTGGTATACAACTTATCTGTGCTGAACTACACACAACGTGCAAATAATGGAGAGATTATGTGTGGAATAGTAGGCGCTGTTGCTGAGCGTCCAGTAAACAAAATTCTTATCGAAGGCCTAAAACGCCTTGAATATCGTGGTTATGACTCTGCGGGTGTCGCACTTTGCGAAGGCGGCGCACTCAACAGCGTGAAAGCCGTAGGTAAAGTGGTAAACCTAGAATCTGCGCTTGAAAATGCAGAAGTAAAAGGTACTACCGGTATCGCGCACACGCGCTGGGCAACACACGGCGGCGTAACAGAAGCTAACGCGCACCCGCATATTTCTAACAGCGAAATTGCGCTGGTACACAATGGCATTATTGAAAACCACGAAGGTTTGCGCGCGGCATTAAAAGAAGACGGTTACGAGTTTTTATCTGACACCGACACCGAAGTGATGGTGCACTTGATCCATCAACTCAGACAGCAACACACTACATTACTCGCTGCCGTGCAAGCAGCGGTAAAACAGCTCGAAGGTGCATACGGCACGGTATTGTTTGATAAAGCAAACCAAGATGAAATCATCGTGGCACGTTCAGGCAGCCCACTGGTGATCGGCCTTGGCCTTGGTGAAAACTTTATTGCCTCTGATCAACTCGCGCTATTACCAGTAACCCGCAGCTTTATCTTCCTAGAAGAAGGTGATGTAGCACGCATTACTCGCGAAACGGTAGAAATCTTCGACATTAACGGCAATCCTGTAGAGCGCGAAGTGGTTGAGTCTAACATCACGCAAGATGTGTCGGGCAAAGGCGAATACCGCCACTACATGCTAAAAGAAATCTACGAGCAGCCAATGGCCGTACGTAATACGCTTGAAGGCCGTTTAGACAACGATCGCGTTAGTATCGACGCATTTGGCGACAAAG
Organism: Pseudoalteromonas sp. CO342X; assembly: GCF_004208915.1. Taxonomy (NCBI): domain Bacteria; kingdom Pseudomonadati; phylum Pseudomonadota; class Gammaproteobacteria; order Alteromonadales; family Pseudoalteromonadaceae; genus Pseudoalteromonas; species Pseudoalteromonas sp. CO342X. The sequence goes on along the minus strand of NZ_SGPH01000036.1, from coordinate 209,778 downwards.
CCAACGAAATTTTTAAAGATGTAAAACACGTACAGATCATCGCGTGTGGTACGTCTTACCACTCAGGCATGGTGGCGCGCTACTGGCTGGAGCAATTTGCAGGCGTAAGCTGTAACGTTGAAATCGCCTCAGAGTTTCGCTACCGCGACTCATTCGTTCACGAAAACAGCCTACTGGTAACCATTTCACAATCGGGCGAAACCGCAGATACGCTCGCGGCACTGCGTCTTGCCAAAGAACAAGGCTATATGGCGTCGATGACCATCTGTAACGTACCTGGCTCATCGCTAGTACGTGAGTCAGATCTTGCCTTTATGACCAAAGCAGGCGCTGAAATTGGGGTGGCATCAACCAAAGCATTTACGACTCAATTAGTTGGCTTATTGATGCTAACTGCGTCAATCGCGCAGGAAAAAGGCCGTGATCAAAGCGCAATCGTCAACGCTATCAAAACCCTGCCAACCAAGCTTGAAGAAACCTTAACGATGGCCGATGGTATTGAACTTCTTGCAGAAGAATTTGCCGACAAACATCACTCATTGTTCCTAGGCCGTGGTTCACAATACCCAATCGCAATGGAAGGCGCACTTAAGCTTAAAGAGATTTCCTACATCCACGCAGAAGCTTATGCGGCAGGCGAGCTAAAACACGGCCCGCTCGCACTTATCGACGCAGATATGCCTATCATCGTCGTTGCACCAAACAACGAGCTGCTTGAAAAGCTTAAATCAAACGTTGAAGAAGTACGCGCACGCGGCGGTATCATCTACGTATTCGCGGACAAAGACTCAAACTTTGCCTCGGACGACACCATGCGAGTAATGAACGTCAACCACGTAGAAAACATCATCGCCCCAGTGGTTTACACCATCCCACTACAGCTACTTTCATACTACGTAGCCGTGATCAAAGGCACCGATGTTGACCAACCGAGAAATCTCGCAAAGAGTGTAACGGTAGAATAAGAAAAGGCGCGCAAGCGCCTCAGATGTGGGTGAACAATAAAGTTTCACCCCATACAATAAAGTATCATCCCAAACAATAAAGTTTCATACTATAATTTAATGAAATTCGAGCTTTTCCTTCAATATTGTCGATGAGACTTAGATATTACACCTTTTAAGACATCAGCCTCGTAAACTAGCAAATATGAGATAGGACTAGTTTTAAACAAGAGTTTTGCTTTTTGTAAACTTTCTGAAGCTCCACAAATAGAAAAATTACTTCTTATATTTAAGCTCTCTAAAACTTTTTGAACTTTTAGTTCAGAAAGGTCAAGGAACAGTGCAGTACCATCTTCTTCTCTGAGGGAGTAAAGGTAGTCAAAGAATTGCTCTTTCTGGAGTACGGCTGATATTTGGTCTTTGTCATTAAGGCAGATAAAAAACTTTTCGTTACCAATATCAGTTAGCGAATCATCATATCTTAGCTTTTTATAACTTTTGTCACATCTGTCGCCAAAGTGAGGTTTAGGCTCTCCTGATGAACTTGGAGATGTACGAAGTACAGAATTGATTGTTGAATGGCTTTTTGTCCAATCTTTTGTTGTTTCGCATATCCAACTGATCACTTCTAAAATCTTTTGATATTGTTCTTGAGTATTTAGGTTATGAATTGGTTCATGGTGTGCGACTCTGTTCCTGAATTTATTAATTTCCTTAACTACACCCTGAAACTCTTTACGAGTTTTGTTTGTATTTGGGAGTAGTTTGTTTATTCGAGTTTGCCATAGAGAGCGGTCATACTCAGCACGAAACAGATTCGACCAGAAATCGAATGTCAATGTGGATACAATGTCACCTGTTGAATGTGACTTTGAACGCTCCGTTGCTTTTTCAAGATTAGCTAAACTTTCTTTTGATAGAATGCTTCTAAATGATTGTGCTAATGGCCAGCTTTCACCAAAATCTTCTTCTAATACTGCGCTTATTCTATTTCTAAGGCAAACTTCCAAAATGTGAAGAGGATATAAAAAGGCTTTTGAAAGTCTCGCATTGTATAGGTATAGATTAAAAGCATATGAATTGTCGTAACCGGCCTTCTTTAAGTAAGGTAAGAACCTGTTTTCCGAGAGACTCTTTTTTAATTCATCACTTGTTGAAGTATAGCAATATTGAGTTTGACATTCGGCCATTTCTTTGATATGTTCCTTATCAGAGCAGTTGATGTGACCCCTCTGTTTAATACAAGCGTCCTCAACAATCTATATTAGATCCCCGAGACAGACAAGTGTCCCTCTCGGGGTTTCGTCTTTTAAAGGCCTTAATTTAGGTTTTGTATATTGCTAGTTAATAGCTTTCTTTCTCCAATTTTCACCGTCTTTATTCCTTAGTTTCATTCAACCTCGTTCTAATTGATATTCTACTTTACTTTGAGCTATGCTGAAATTTCAATCAGTTATAGCGGTATATTATGTCTAGGAAGATTGGCCATACTGAGGCGCAATATCATAAATGGATCAAAGAAGGACGCGGTACTGGCGAGTATCAGGATTACAAGCCGTGGTTAACGGTTTATGATGCGCCATCCGATGGCCGTGTACACCGAGTCTTTGGTTATAAGTCCAAACGAACACACCATTTATTATCCGATCTTGAACTATCCATGTTCTATTTGCTCGAGTGGCGGCAGGATGTGCTGCAAGTTAAAGAACAGTTTCCGCTTGAACGTGAGATAACACAAGAGTTAGCCGAATCTGCGGGCATCAAGCACCCAAATGTTCGGGGCGTTGACCAATACCTTTCGAGCGACTTTCTCGTTGAAACCACCTCACGAGATCTCCCCTATTTTGCGCTACAAGCCAAATATGTCAGCGCTTTTGAAGAGCAACGAAAAATAGAAATACTTGAGCTGGAGAAACGCTTTTGGCACGAAAAGCAGATCCCTTGGCAAATAGTCACTGAGCAAGAGATCCCCAAAGTGGTTAAAGCGAATGTTGAGTGGATTTACCCATTGCAAGGTGAACATGATGAAGCCTCAGACTCAGCCATTGAGCAAGCCAGATTCTATGCTGATTACTTTGCAAAACACCCAACCAAAACCCTTATAAACGCCTGCAAAGAGATAGATACCGCCTATGGGCTAGACTTAGGAGAGTCGTTGTTTGAGATAAGAGCTTTGTTGGCTGACCGTTACTTTACCTTTGATACTTTTACGCCAGTACAAAAGCTGCAAGTGGGCTATCTTAAACTGGGTAACGTTGAGCAAATTCAGGAGGTGTTTCGTGTTTCAAATCAATGAAGTATTGCAATACGAACAAACCTTGTATCGCATTTTGAGGGTATTTGATTATTACGTGCTTTGGATAAAAGTGCACGATGACAAAGCCTTTCCTGAACTTGTTGAAATAACTGAGTTAGAACAGGGTTTTCAAGATGAAGTGCTCAAACGTGCAGCCGACCCATATAGCGACATTGCTACTGTAATTCCAGAGCCAGGTTCTACCGCTCAGTTAAAACGTGATGAAAACTATGCCGCAATTAAGCCATTGGTAGAGCTTGAGAACTGCTACGAACCGAAAGCGCGTGGCAAAGTGGTTAACCAAATAATGACTGAGACAGGCAAAACCAAACAGTCTATTTATCGTTTTGCTCGCAGATACTGGCAACGTGGCCAGATCCCCAACGCATTATTACCCGATTATAAAAACTCAGGTGCCAAGGGCCAAAAGCGTCGAGCTACAACAAAGTTAGGGCGACCGCGCAAATACATGCCAGGCACTGGCGCTTTAATTGATGATTTCGCAGAGAAGCTTTTCCGCATAGCGATTGAAAGGCACATATTAACCGACAAAGGTAAAACTTTTCGCTATGCACACAACCGTTTAAAAGATATCTATAGTCAGTACTTTCCAGAGCTACCTGAAGAAGAGTTACCCACCTATTGGCAAATGGAGCATTTCTACAAACGTGAGTATCGCCAAGTAGACAAAATAGAAGCGCAGGCGGGTGAGATAAAGCGAAAGAAAGATATTCGACCACTAACTGGTACTGCCGCCGCAGATGTTTTGGGCCCTGGTATGCGTTATGAAATTGACGCCACAATCGCAGATATTTATTTAGTCTCTGACTCCCAAAGAAGCAATATTGTTGGCCGTCCAGTGATTTACATGGTTATTGATGTATTTAGTCGCATGGTGGCTGGGTTTTATATTGGTTTTGAAAACCCTTCATATGCCGCTGCCATTCAGGCAATCCATATGGCCACGACGGATAAATCAGACTATTGCCGTCAGTTCGGTTTTGACGTAACCCCGCAGCAATGGCCGTGTATTGGCTTACCTTCAGCATTGTTGGCTGACAGAGGCGAGTTAATGGGTCATCAAATTGAATGCCTTGAAAAGGGCTTTGGTGTTCGCGTTGAAAATACGCCTCCGTTTAGAAGCGAGGCTAAAGGGGTTGTCGAACGAGCCTTCCGCACCTTTCAACAAGCATTCAAACCGTTTGCACCTGGTGTGGTCACTGGTACCAAAATTAAAAAGCAAGGCGATAGAGATTACCGCTTGGATGCTAAGCTTACTATTCAAGAGTTTACTAAAATCATTTTGGGCGCAGTACTTTATCATAATCAATATCACGAAATTGAAAGTTATGACAAAGCCGCTGATATGCCAACGGACTTACCAAATAACCCACTGGCGATATGGAATTGGGGCTTGCAGCATCGCACTGGTCGGTTGAAAAAGCCAGCAGCTGAGCATCTTCGTGTGGCATTGATGCCAAGAGCTCGGGCAACGATATCTGATTCGGGAGCCTGTATATTTGGCGTGTATTACACCAGTGCTGAGCTTTTAAAATTGGGCTGGATGCATCGTGGCAAGGAGGTTAAACGCCCTAAAAGTGTGGAAGTTGCCTATGACTTAGCAACGGCAGACTACATCTACATTTATCACGGCCCTAACAGCAATGATTATTTTGTGTGTCAGTTGGCAGCACGCTCAAGACAGTTTTCAGGTGCGAGTTTTTGGGATGTGTGGCAGCAAAATGATGAGTTAAAACAGACGCATGCTGATGCAAAATTAGTCGCTGATGAGCAAAAGCGTGCCTTGGAGCGACAAGTAATAGAAGTGGTTAAGCTGGCTGAAAAGGCCGCGCCAAAACACATTGGTTTGTCGGATGCGGAGCGCATTCGCAATATTCGCGACAACCGCGCAGAAGAGAAAGCCAAAGAGCGTAAAGAGCGCGCCTATAAACCTGTAGACATCGACACCAGTAAATCAGCGCAAGTGCATTATCTCTCTGAGCCCGATGACGATTTGGACTTTCCAGACTTTTCAGATCAGTTGTTTAAAGAGGATGACGACGTATGACTTTACCCTCTAACATCTTCCGTGCGGTGTATCAGGAGTCTGAGATCGAGCGTTACAAGGGCAACCCGTTTATTGAAGCGTTACCAAGAGTGAGCAAAATAGAAGAGCTGAAAACTAAGCTGGAGGGCAAAGTAAAATACAACCCTGCGGCAGGTTATTTAGACGCAAGGCAGCGTGCTCACGAGTTATGTGGCTTGCTTGATGACTTCTTCCAGCCGCTTTCGATGCATGTGGCGCTTGAGGAAAAAATAGCGCTGATGATACGCGGGGGCTATGTTGCCAGAAATATTGCAACTGGCCAGCTCCAACAGCATCTACAAAATGGCTACGAACGCTTGATGACGGGCGACATTAGCAGTTTTCGTTTTGCCGAAGCGCCCTCTACGGCACGTTGCTTGTCACTTATTGGTTGCTCTGGATGTGGTAAAAGCTCCAGCGTGCTACGAATATTGGCCACCTACCCACAAGCGATTTATCACGAGAAATATAATACGTACCAGCTCGCCTATTTGCGTATCGAATGCCCAGTAGATGGGTCATTAAAAAGCCTCTGCTTAAACTTCTTTAAAGAGGTAGATAAACATCTTAGTACTGATCTCACAGAGAGATACGGTTACAAACGCCATAGTACTGAGGTGCTGCTGTCATTTATGGGGCAAGTCGCCAATCAATATGCCATTGGTGTGTTAGTTATTGATGAAATACAGCGTTTAGGCCGCAAACAAAGGGAAGGGCAAGAACGCATGCTCGAGTTTTTTGTGGCCTTGGTGAATATAATTGGTGTGCCGGTGATTTTGGTTGGTACTCCTAAAGCAAGGCCCATATTCGAACTAGAGCTGCAATCAGCAAGACGCAGTACTGGGATTGGCTCTATGGTGTGGGCGCCCCTGCCACAGCACAAAAATAGAATCGATCAAGCGACGGGTAAACCAAAGCCCACAGAGTGGCGATTACTGACAGACAAGCTTTGGCAGTACCAGTGGCTTATTCACCGCGATGAACCACTCACCGAAGAGATCCGCAATACTTGGTTTGAGCTGTCTCAAGGCGTGCTAGACATTGTGGTTAAGTTATTTGTGCTTGCACAATTACGCGCCATTATAACTGGCGTCGAACGGCTATCTTCAAAACTATTTGTGAAGGTATATGAATCCGAATTGCAGCCGATCCATCCCATGATTGAAGCGCTCAAGTCTGGTAAAGCTAAGAGCATTGCCAAGTATTCAGACTTAAAATACAAAGAGATTGATAAACGGTTGTTGGAACTCAGTCAGCAGATCTCTGAAGTTGCCGCTGCTAAGTCAGACACACTCCCTTTTGCCAGCGACTCAGAGGCCATGAGGCTTTATAACCTTTTGCTAGGCATGGGGTGTGAATCAGAGTTATTGGTACCATTAGTGCAAAAAGCCATTAAAGATCACCCAAACCTGCAGGTAAGAGCGCTTATTCCACTCGTTCTTGAATGGTATGAGCAAACGCCAGACGAAGTGGAGGAGTTCAAAGAAAATCCAGTACTCATCAAGCCAAAAGACTGGCATACACTGCCGAGTGACGATTTGCGTTTTGGCTATTCTCAACACAAAAAGCAATCGGGTGAGCTTTATCAATACTACAAACAACAAGGAAAGATTTTTGATATGACCGCTTGGCTTAAACAAAGCGTGTAGCATGGCCTGTTTACCCGTACCTTACCCCGATGAGCTGCTGTATAGCGTCATCGCAAGGTACGGAGTGCATGCAGGTATCACTTCACCCAAGCAATTGCTTGATGAGGTATTCCAAAATCGCCAAATAATCGCCTCAGTAGCCTTTCAAGGGCACTTATCGCAGATCTCCGTTCATTATCAAGGTAACGCTAGTTTAACGCCATATAAACTGTTACAGAGGCATACGCTTTTTCCGTTGTACTCACCTTTTGTGCATCCCAACATTGCAGCTCAAGCTAAACATGAGTTGCTGACTGATTGCAGGCACTCGGCGGAAGTACAGCTAGGCAAAGCCGCATCTAAAGTTAAAAGCCCGCACTACCTGCGTTACTGCCCATTATGCGTAACAACGCAAATAGAGCAATATGGAGAACCTTTTTGGACACGGCGCTGGCAACTACCAGGTCTATCTGTTTGTGCGGAGCATGGTGTGCAATTGATAAACAGCCCTATTTTGATAAGTGAGTTGCATAGGCACCAATTTATTGCGTTGAGCCCTTATGTGCTTTTGCATTCAAATCCAAATCAAACAAACCACAAAATCACACTACTAGCGGAATATGCACAGCAACTGCTGAACTTATCAGAGCACCATATACATCCGTTGCAATGGCGCTATTTTTATCATCACTTGGCTTATCAGCTGGGGTTTGTAAGGGGTAAGCAGGTTGAGCACGAGCTGATCGCACAATTGGTTTTAGGGTATTGGGGCAGTTATACCCTCGCAAGCTTTGGGCTCAATATAAACAAGGCAGAAGACACAAATTGGCTGAAGTGTTTGTTTAGAAAGCACAGAAAATCCTTTAGCTACCTTCAGCATCTATTGGTATGGCAAGCATGCTATGAGCAGCAGTTGGATATAGCGAACATACTCACTACAGCTTCAGCATTGCCGCATACCCCATACGATGAAATGGCATTGAGCACTGAGCCTGTGGTGGTTGACCAAACTCGTCGCGCAAAGTGGCAACAAGCTGTGGCCAAGTTTGGCATTAAAGGCGCGAGGCAAGACAGCTTTGCGGGTTTATACACATGGCTATATCGGCATGATAAGCAGTGGCTGATGCAATTTAATCAAGGCGCGATGCGACCAAATGTTGCAGAATCAAGTAGGGTCGATTGGTCGAAAAGAGACAAGAAATTTGTTAGGCAACTAATTAATTTAATGAATAAATCTGAAAATCAATTAGATATAGCGCGATATACAATCACTTGGTTCGCAACCCACGCAAACATTCCATTGTCTCAGATCAAAAAAACACACAAGTTACCTTTATGTAAATTGTTTTTTAATAAATATTGTGGAACTATAGAGGAATATCAATGCCGTCGTATCGCTGTGGCATGTATTCGTTGTATTGCAAAACATCAAATACTCAGAACTTGGCGAATTGAACGTATGGCAGGGCTAAACGAGAGAAGGACCCGACCACTCGCGTCGCAATTGCTAGGATTTGCAGTAAAGTATGAACCAAGTTGATAGATTTAAAACGCTACCAGACAGCGCCAGAATACAGGCGATAGGTAATCTGTTTAAATACAATGACCGCAAAACTTGGGATATCGGTGTTCGCTTTAAGCAATCCACGCGTAAAGGCCTTAAGTTTAGCCAGCTACCCTATTTAAGCCGACAAGTCGTACTAAACCAAACAGTTGATGCCATACCGTCTGGTTTCCCGATTAAATTTACTTTACCCGACCGTGCATTTTGGCCAACCGCCACGGTGGGCGACAGCGGTTTAGTGACGTATAAGCTGAGCGAAGAGCAATCGCAAAAATGCTTTGTGTTTGAAAGTGCAGGCAAAACCATTTACTTGCCACAGTTGGAACTGGCCAGGGCGTTGTTTTTTACAAACAACTACCTAGCAAATGCCGCACTCATTAATAGTGCGCTCGACTTAGAGTTTTACGTTGACCACCACCCCAACAACGATGATAAAGAGTTTCCTTTAGATCTCGTGATCAACGCCTTGCCGACAACACTTTGCCCAAAAGTACTGTTTGATAATGAAGGGTTTAGACATCAAATCGCTTGGTTATTGTTAAACAGTGACGTTAAAAACGCGTTTAACAGCATTTATCAGTATTTTTCGCAAGAGCGAGTTAGGGCACCTAACGTAGAGCGTTGGACGTTTCGATTCGATCCACCTGAGCTCAAGGGTGTAAAAGTAGCCGCAAGAGGCTGGAAATCGTCTGATGAAAGCACATGGTTTATCAATCGCATAGAATTGTTAGATGGTTTGTTCTTCCCTGATATTTCGGACGTTGGCTTTTCACATCCAGATTTCATCGAAAATAAATCAGGTTCGGGTAAAGGAAAAGGCGGTACCTACCCACAACTGCCTACACAGCGAGAAATCGACGAAAACAGCGACGGTAGCCAAGATAACGAGTCTGCATTGATATTCTGTGATGCAACACAGCGCATATACAACAGGGTGCCACGCACTCGTAAAGTCAATGCACAGCCTAGAAAAAGCTCTGGTGGTAAAGAAGACGAAGATAAACCCAACACCTTACCACCTGCCGTAAGCACCGATGACCCTAATTCGCGAGGCGATACACCCAGAGCCGCCATCGATGGCTTAGATGACCTCACCGACAACGCCGATTTATATCTCAATAAATTCGATAGCTTCTTCAAAATGCTGGAGATATTAGAACAAGAACATGGTGTTAAACAAAATAAGCCCATTGTTCGTAAGCTACCAGAAGTGGGACGCAGTGAGAGCCACCTTATGGTAGACGGTTCGCCTAGATGTATGGCTATTGTAAAGATTGAACATCAAAGCGAAGGTTATTTCTTATTAGAGGTGGATACCTCTGATGGCAGAGCTTCCATTGCCACCAAAGTCATTTCAGCGCGAGCATTAGCGCCAAAAGGCAAGTTACGAGACTTTATACCCGAGATAGAAAGAAGGTTGCTCAGCAACCAATTCTGCTGGCCAAAGAAATACTTTGATGCACTGGTTGGTGAAGACAATCATAAAAGTGTGTCGCATCAGCCTTCAAAGAATGAAGGTAGATTGAGTGAGGAAGAGATTATTGCTTGGAGTGAGAGGTTTTCAAAAAAGTTTAAATTTATGTTACTGTGAAAGGTTTTTATATTGTGTTATGAGATATTTTGAGTAACATACCTGGAAATTTTTGCAGTTCTTGACTAAAAAGTTAAGAGGGCTTTTTTAGCTTTTAGAGTGGTATTTTAAATGGGGTTAGGTGAAAGAAAAACAAAGGGAATTTATATTGACCTCTTTTCAGGGTGTGGTGGCTTATCTCTGGGTTTAGGCCATTCCGGGTGGACCGGTTTATTTGCTGTTGAAAAAGATCATATGGCTTTTGAAACCTTTAAACATAACTTAATTGACGGTAAATATAATCACTTTAGATGGCCAGACTGGTTACCTAAAAAAGAAACCACAATCCAAGAACTGTTAACAAACTACCAAAGTCAACTCGTTGAATTAAATGGGCATGTAGATTTAATCGCGGGAGGGCCTCCTTGTCAGGGGTTTTCAATGGCAGGTAGGAGAAAGATGGATGATCCAAGAAATAAGCTTTCAGAAGAGTACATTAAAATGGTACAGCTTATTTCTCCGAGGTATCTCGTGCTAGAAAATGTGAAAGGTTTCAACTCTACGTTTAAAGATAGTACTGGTAATCGAAGTAAAATACCTTACTCAGAAATAGTGAAAGCTAGACTTGAAGAGTTGGGATACAAAATTTTTACTGGCTTTGTAAATAGTGCTTGCTTTGGTGTTCCTCAAAATAGAACTAGATTTATTATGGTCGGGGTGAGAAAAGACCAGCTTCACTCAGAATTAGATCCATTTTCAATATTAGAAGAGCTTCGTGAGCCCTTTTTAAAAGAAAAACAGCTTCCAAGTAAGCCTGTAAGTGTTCGAGCTGCAATAAGTGATCTTGAACAAAGCAGTTCAGAAATCATCTACCACTCAGGATCTGAAAATAATGGCTTTAAGCAGCTAAACTACACTTCTCCAAAGAGGTTAACTCCCTATCAAAAAGTTATGAGAAAAGGGTTGCAAAGTAAGTTTAAGCCGAACAGTTTGAGAATAGCTCGCCACAAGCCTGAAACGGTCGAGAAATTTAAAAAGATTCAAAGTATATGTGCTCCAGGAAAAGGTCTAACCGACGAGCAAAAACAGTTGATAGGAACTAGAAAGCAAGTCATAACGGTTCTAGATCCATCGCAACCGTCTAGGACACTAACAACTTTACCTGATGATCTTCTTCATTATTCGGAACCTCGAATTTTGACAGTAAGAGAAAATGCACGTATCCAATCATTTCCTGACGACTTTGAGTTTAAAGGGAAATATACCACAGGTGGTAGCCGACGAACGCAGGAGTGCCCTCGTTATACGCAAGTAGGAAATGCTGTTCCGCCTTTAATGGGAGAAGTTTTGGGCCGTTTAATTGGCCTACTGAACGAAAGGAGTTCTTAAAAGTGAAGTTTAAAATAAGCTCTGGTCTAAAAGATATTATAGGAAAAGAGCTAATAGTGGACGACTTTGTCGCTATATTTGAGCTGGTTAAAAATTCATTTGATGCATATGCTGACAGAGTAGATTTGTATTTTGATGAAGATAAAATTTATCTTATTGATAATGGCAAAGGCATGTCTAAATCAGACATTGAGAATAAGTGGCTGTTTGTTGCTTATTCTGCGAAGTCAGATAAAACAGAAGATAAAGCATTAAGTAATGATTATCGTAAAAATTTGAGGGCAACAAGGCAGTCCTATGCGGGGAATAAAGGAGTCGGACGATTCTCATGTGATCGTTTGGGAGCAAACCTTACTATTCAGTCAAAAAGCTCCTCTGAAACAGAAGTTAATCTGGTTACTATAGATTGGGGAGAGTTTGAAGTAGATCAGAACATGCAATTTCAGGATGTTCTGATAGAGCATCATAAAGAGCGAGATTTTAGTTTACCAGAAGAGCTCTCCGGTTTGCAGTTTGATACTGGCACTATTTTAGAGATATCCAGATTAAGAGATCCAGAATCATGGGATCGGGCGAAGTTGAAAAAGCTCAAAGCTTCAATTGCGAAGTTGATAGACCCTTTTGGTATCAAAAAAGATTTCGATATCTATATACATGCTCCAGCGGAAAAAGACAGGGATAAAAAGGAGCTATTAAATAACAGTGATGTTGACCAAGATTCTCCTTACTTTGATATTATCAATGGAAAAATTAGTAACTTAGTGTTTGAAAGGCTAGCGGCTAAAACGACAAGAATAAAAACTATACTCTCTAATGATTGTACAAAAATTACCACTGAGCTAATAGATAGGGGAGAGAGAGTTTATAAGATTGAAGAACCTTCAACTTTTAAAGCTCTTCATTCAACATCGCTATCTGTTGAATTATATTATATGAATACTGTTGCTAAGATTAATTTTACTAGGTCAATGGGAGTCCCGGTAAATCAGTTTGGTTCAGTATTCCTTTTTTTAAACGGATTTCGGGTTGTGCCTATTGGAGACCCCAATGATGATTATTTTCAACTTAACGCAAGAAAGGCACAAGGTTATGCTAGATACCTGGGTACTCGAGAGGTGTTGGGGTTAATTGATGTAAAGGGTGACAACTCTAAATTCAGAGAAGCAAGTAGTCGAGATAAAGGGTTAATACCTACACAAGCATCAACAGAGTTGAGTGAATATGTATTTGAAAAGGCTCTAAAGCGATTAGAAGCATATGTTAGCAAAGTATCATGGCCTGATAAGCTTGACTCTGACTCTGCTGATTTAAGCCGTATTTTGACGGATCAAGGGAAAACGCGCGTAATAGAAGTTCTTTCAAAGCTTATTTCTGGCAAGAATATTAAATTACTAGAATTTAGTGAATCGATGATTGATACAATCAGCATAAGAGATGAAAGCTTTGAAAGCACTATCAGAAACTTGCAGGTCTTTGCAGAAAAGTCCGATGCAGAAAATTTGCAAGATAAAATAGATTTGGCTCTAAATAGATACAATGATCTAAAGGCTGCTGAGGCTGCTGCGAGAGAAGAAGCTGAGCGGGAAAAGAAAATTAGGTTTGCAGCAGAACTTGAAGCTAAGAGAGCCAGAGATGAAAAACTAGCTGCTGAAAAGGAGAGAGATAAAGCTTCTCAATCACTAAAAAGTGCGGAGAAGAAAATTGGTATTGTTGAATCAGCCTTAACTGAAGAAAAGAAAAGAAATTTATTCTTGAAGCAAGCATCTTCAGTTGAAATAGATACAGTCCGGAACTTTCACCATCAGATCGGAATATATTCTTCGAATATCAGTCACTACATTCAGCATAAGCTAGATACTTTAAACCATGGGGAACCGTTGAGCATAGACGATGCAAAATCTCTATTAGAAGAAATTAGCTTTAGAAATCAACAGATTTTAACTATTAGCCGAATAGCAACGCTAGCTGATTACAGGATGAGTGCTGAAAGTATAACGGATGATATTATTGAGTTTTCAAAGCAATATTTGGAAAATGTGGCCAGCCAATACCACCCTGATATAGAGGTCTCTTGGACGACTGATAATACTGAGTGGGTAATGGAGTTTATGCCACTGGAGTTAATGATTGTTATTGATAACCTTGTCCATAATGCTGCGAAGCCAAATACTGGTTGTACTAAAATTACATTTGCATCAAGAACTACTAGCAAAGATAGACTAGAGATTGATATTTTTGATGACGGGTTAGGTTTCGCAGAACATTTGCAACTTGATATTGAATCTGTTTTTGATATGGGCGTAACGACTACAGATGGTTCTGGGTTAGGACTTTATCATGTTAGACAAGTTATCAATAGTATGGGTGGAAGTATAAAAGTTGATCTGGAATATGAGGATGGAGCTAAGTTTGTTGTGAGGTTCGCACGATGAAACAAACATACAATATTCTCTGGATTGATGATCGTCAAAATCAGGTTGAGAAAGCGCAAAACCGTGTGAGAGAAAAGCTTGCTAGAATGGGGTTTGAATTAGAACTTAAGAAAGTTAGCAAAATAAATAATGATTCTGAGTTAAAAGGTCTTTTTAAATCTATCCAGTATGACCTGTTGGTTGTAGATTATAAAATGCAACAGGGTGCTAAAGATGGTAGCGAACTGATTAAGGTTATTCGAAGGCACTGTACAGCGACAGATATAGCATTTTATAGTAGTGATACACCTCAAAACTTGAGAGCTAAGATAAACGTCGATGGTGTTTATTGCTTTAACCGCGCAGATCTTCCAAATCAGCTAATACACTTGATTGAAACTCGTTTAAACCGCCTGTTAGATTTAAATCAAATGAGGGGGTTATACTTAGCCGCCGTTGCCGATTTTGATCATCTCATTGATGAAATAATCCATAACTCCTTTAGTAAGATTAGTTGTAGTAATGTAAAAAAAAGCACTATTGATCATATTTTCGATACTGTCTTGAAATTTCATCAGAAGAAGGCCAATGAAATAGGGAAAAGTGACAGAACTGGCGATATTTCTGATTATACTCACTTGCTGACTAGCCAGCCTAAAATAGAGCTACTCCTGAAAGTTCTTAATGAATTAGAAGATGAACAGCTGTTTACTCATGTAGAAAACCTAAAGCGATATTGTGAGGATATAATCCAACCTAGAAATAGACTGGCTCACTCAATGGAAATTGACTCCACAGGAGGAATTTACACTGTCAGAAACAATATGAAAGAGAGTAAGTTCGAGAAAGAAGACTTTTTATCGCTCAGGCATAAAGTTTTAAATTATAGAGATACATTACTGAGTATAAAAAGCCTTGTATGACACTTTATTATCTAACTTTTGAGACTCTCTAGATATATGGTTGGGTTGAGTATGAAACTCTATTTTCCCAACCTCAAATTCCCAAACCAAAACACAGACCCTACAGCCCCGCTCAGTATGAAACTATATTGCGGGACGACATCAGATGTGACTTAGGAATATAGTTTCAATATGCACTTCTTTATTGCTGGGCGACATCAGATGTGGGTGAACAATAAAGGGGCTACTCCATCAGCCCAAGGATAGAAGCTATATTCCTAAGTCACACACTAATTGCAACGGCTTTTTTGCCTAATAGTGTCTAATTTGGATAGCCGTCTAACCTAATGCGTCGCGAACTTTGGGCATGATCCTGCGACTAACAGGGACTTCGTCACCTGTCGATAAATGTAAAATGCCAGTTCCTGATGCGCTTCTGGATAAGGAGGTTATGAACTGAGTATTCACTATATACGAGCGATGAACCCGTAAAAAAGTGGCAGGAAGTGTACTTTCGAGTTCAGACAAGCTGTTGTGGTGCAATACACTTCCCCTATTATTTATAACCAGCTCAACATAATCTCTTGCCCCCTTACAAAAACAGATTTCTTCGCAAGATATAAAGTCTGTTTTTCCAGCATGGCTGATTTTTATTTTAGATGGTTGCTCCCGTTCTTTCTGTTCGTCCAATATGCGCTGTAGTCGATCTGCCCGATCTTGCTCAAACCGCTTTTTTTCCTGTTCTTTCTTATAATCGATAGCATGTTGAGCAAAAAAGAAGACGAAAAGCAAAGCAATGCAATAGTAGTAGTAAATATCTAAAAACTGGTTTGGGCTACTAGCAGTCAATAAAACAAATGCAAACAGTGCAATGCTATGTGGCAGCGCGTTGCGGGCTTTCTTTATCGCAGCATATCCGGTAATTAGTGTCCCTATCCCCATAGGGAGCAGTACTGATGCAAGCGTTTTTGATTCCATATGATCCAATAACAAGACAAATATGAGGGTCGCTAAACAACCAACGGTTAAGGCTGTTTTTCCCCTTTTTGTTAAAAAGCGTTTACATACATAACTCAATAAAAAGAATGAAACTATTAAGCTTGAGCAAAGAATAGTTAGCATCCTGATCCCATTGTATGGGTAACTGTAATCAAACAATCCGCGTGATACTTCAGCAATTAATTGGATAACTGCGAAAAGCGATGCAATAGGGATGAATAGATTTTGCTTGGTGTTATTACTTTGCAAGGCTAATACTGTTGAGTAGATAAAACCGATAATTAAAATACCAAGCGGGATAAACACGGGTAGGTAGTGGTTTGTAAGATAGTCCTTGGGTGTTTGATAATCGGTGATAAGCAACCTTTGTATAGGCGGATCAATCTGCAATAGCCTGTTATGTGAAGATAGTTCGATGACTAAAGTATTATGTTGTTTTATCAGGAGGCTGTCGGGTAAATAGAAGCTTTTATCTATGCGGCCGGCAACTTCATTTTTTGCTTCCTCAGCTGGCGAGCCATTGCGGCCGATCTTTACTCCATTAAGATAAACCGTCGTAGATGCTTCGGCTGACAAAACCAGTCCAAGAGGGCGCTCCCTAGGTTGCCCTGCGTTTGCCACATCGAAATGAACTTGTATCCAAACTAATGATTGCTTTGGGTTGACCTGATTGATTGACGCTGGTCTACAGTTTTCGACTTTTGTCAGTGTTCCCTGTGTATTTTTAGATACATCCTGACAGATAGATACTGATGAGATATGAACGGGAGAGGTTGAGGTGGCGTTTACCATTATTGAATAAAAGAGACTTATCACCATACAAAAACGTAAAACGTGGCTAGCACAAATTGAAGCATGTCTGGAAAAAAGACAGGTGACACCCTGAAAAAACCCTACCGTTAGCATAAAAAAACCGACCGTTAGCATAAAAAAGCGAGCAAAAAGGAATATCGTAGATATATTCAAACGCACATTCTATATAACTTTCAGACACATGACAGCACAACCACTGCGGTCTGCACATTTATTAAGAGGAAAAGCAGTTTTATGAAGCTTTTAAGGTGTTTATATTTATTGTTTGCTTTGTTTTCAGTTGCGGCATTAGCAAAGCAACCTGTTAATTTTGCGAACGTGGACTTCGAAGCATTACTCAAGCAGCACAATCTGCCCGGGCTAAGTGTTGCGGTAGTGGAGAATTACGAAGTGGCATTTATTGGCTCGTATGGGAAAAAGGAATATGGTGCTGAAGCATACATAAATCAGCATACCGCTTTTGGCGCAGCTTCTATTTCTAAAGTGATAACTGCCATTATTGCAACTCAATTATCGGAACAAAACAGACTGAATTTAGATGTGCCTGTAAACAATTACCTGCGGAGGTGGAAACTCCCTGAAAACAAATATACAACCGAACAACCCGTTACGTTACGCCACTTGCTCAGTCATAGCGGTGGGGTGAATCAAAGCGGATATTCTGCTTATTTTACGGGAGATGATATACCTACTCTGGTTGAAAGTTTAAACGGTAAAAAATTAAAGAAACCTGCGGACCCTATTACTGTTCAATCCTCACCTGGAAGCCGCTTTAGTTATAGCGGAGGTGGTTTTGTTATTGCGCAGATGGTTATTGAGGATGTGGTAGGGCAACCCATAGCTCAGATAGCTCAGAATATGCTTTTTAAGCCAATTGGAATGACCAATAGCACCTTGCAGCAATACGGTAGTCCAAATTTCCCAAAGAATGTAGCTAAAGCGCACAATTTTGACGGTACACTTGCCGGTGGGACAGGGCTTCCTATCTATCCGCAAGTGGCTGCTGCGGGGATGTGGACGACTCCGACAGATATGGCAAAACTGATAATTGATTTTCAACGTGCTTTACGGCACCAGTCTGGAACAGTAATTTCATCAAAAGTTGCAAGAGAAACAACTAAAATTCAGACACTAAAAAAGGCAGGTGGATGGGGATTAGGTTGGATGAGGTATATGGCTGACGGAAACCTAGAGTGGTTTTCTCATTCAGGCTACGGAACGGGGTTTGGCGGACAAGTGATGGCGACGATGGAGGGAGGGAAAGCAATTATCATTTTTGGCAACGGAGCACACAAAAGCCGCGTCCCTGTTATTGAATCCGTAATTAGCTCCATAATTAGTGAACGCAACTGGGGACGAGAAATCAATGGCACTAAAATTGTGTCAAATAAATCTCAGCATTCGGATATGGTGGGGCATTATTACAATATCAATAGAGGCTTTTTTTCGCCGTTTAATGAAACAGTTACCGTCTTTGTAAAAAATGGAAGGTTACTTTTAGATAACTCATTTGGCACCAGAATGCCATACGAACTCTTACCAACAGAGAATGGCCGTTATCGAATAGATCAGTTTGTTAGTGCCGAGATTGGCTTGTACAAAGGTAATATTGCATTTTTTCACAAAGGTGCTGACCAACCTGCAACTGCGCTCACACGCATTACCAAGGACATCCAACCTCCTTTTGTGCATGCTAGGAACAGTGGATATAAAATAGGCTTAAATGCGTATAAAAGCTGGGTCGCAGCATACCCAAATACGCTATTAACGCGAATAACGACATTTGAAAGACTTGCTACTCATGCTCGAAACGAAGGGCGAAAACAAGAAGCGATAACGTTTTATCAGTTAGGCTTACACTTCCACCCTGATAACGAGACTTTCCAAGCAGGGTTGAGCGAACTGAAAGTGAAAAAACAGCAAACAATGAAATGACACTGAAGTGAAACAACACCGAAAGTGAAACAACACCGAAAGTGAAACAACACCGAAAGTGAAACAACACCGACACCCACTAGTATTTGCTTACCATGGTTATGACAGTTTCGACTTAGCATTGTACTAAATTGTTCATTATTCGTATCAAAAGCGCTTCTAAAATAAGGTAGCTGTTGGTGTTTACGTATTTCTCGACACTAAAACTAGTGTATCGCGCACGGCAACGGGGAATACTGCGCCCTAGGCTATTAATGCGGTAATGCTGTCTGCTTATGCTTGTTCAAATTGAATCTTAAACTAACTACGCAGCGTGTTAAAAAATATTTAAACTTGTTTTGTTTTATTTAAATTTGTTATGTGTTAGGTTTGCAATGCCTTAAATTTCAAGGGCTTTTCTAATAAATGAACTTAATAAATGTATAAAGGAATAATATACAATGAAAGTATTGAACAAAGTTTTTGGTGCAACCGTTTTAGCGCTAGGTGTATCTGCAGGGTCGGCTTCTGCTGCTGAAGTAAAAATCACAGAAGTAGATTATGGTAGCGTGGTCATCCAAACTGCTGATGTTGTGTTAAACCACAGCCAAGCAGGCACTTTCTCTATGAATGTGAGCGAAAACCATTTAACTGTAAATGCTCAAGACTCTAATGGACGTAAGTTCCGCTGCGTAATGAATGGCACTTCAAGCTACAGCGATCCTGCTATTCTTGAAAGAGTAACGAACATCGCAGCGACTATCTCAGAAGGTGATAGAGTACAAATTGAGGTGCAAAAAAATGTATTACCTCAAGTTTGTCATGTTAAAAAAATGCTAAGCTTCTAAGCTTTGCTATTTCGCAATGGAAAGTGTGTACACCTTCCATTGCTTTAAGCACTTCTATTTAGCTAGCTTGACTACGCAGTGATAAAAGCTTGGGCAAGATCATGGTGACCACCTCTTTCTAAGCAATCGATAACTTGTTGTTCTACTTGAGTAACTAAGTTGCTGCGCTTTAGTTCGATAAAGGCATCGGTAAAACTGTCGTTATATTCTTCCCAACCGCCACAATATGCATTGGCTTCACCGAAAATGGACTTAAATTGATAGGTGATAAGAAAATACTCCCCCGATTCTTGCCATTCTGTTGTGGATTCGATTACTTGACGACCATTCGCTTTCTTCACAAACAAGCGAAACAGTTCAGGTTTGAGAAAGTAGCCGTAGTGGCAGGTATCTAAACACGCAGTGTAGTCGTTTTCGGTTAGCTGACTTAAATCGAGCTCTGGGTCTTTAAGTAACTTTTCTAAACAATTCGCGCCATATTCACACTTATCAAGGCGACAAACAATTTCGCACATCAGCGCAAAGTAGTCTGTGACAGACATTTTGCCTGCTTTGCGTAGTTCCATAAAAGAGGGGGCTACGGTGCGCTCAAAAAACTCAATGTCGAACTCTGAGCGATTCGCCGTCATTTCCATCAAAAAGTAGTCGGCGAATGGAAAATCAATGCCAAGTTCTAGGCAATGACGACAGGCCGTTTCGATATCGTCTGGGTGGTGATGATCAACTAATTCTCCCATACAAATATCGAGCTCTATCGTACTCAACTCATCACCCATCAAGTCGGCATACTGGATAATTTGTGCTTTCGTGAGTGCTGCGGTGACATCCAAATAACTTTCAAACAGGGTTTCCGATAAGGTTTCTACCTTTGCCTTATCTTGTTGAGATAAAGCTTGTTTTAAGGCGTCGAGGCGAGTTGGAGTATCCTCGTTGTACCAACCTCCAAAATAGAATTGCGTCATATTTGTTTTCCTTAATCGATAATAGTCGCAGGAGTGAGTGATTAAGCGCTTGTTGCTGAATATCTAGCTGCTATCCTTGCCTTGTTTAGGTTAATATCACAAGTTGCAATTCTATCATTCAGCGCACAGGCAATCCAAGGTTGCATTACGTTCCCAAACTGTTTACACTTGCCGCGATTCTAACCATTCATTCACTGTAGAGGAGAAAAAACATGACACAAACAACTTTATCCTTTGCAGGTCTTTCTCTGTAATTCGCGAGCGCGAATAAATATTTCCTAGCTTGCGAAAGCTGTATTTAGCGATTTTATGTTGCCTATGTAACCTAACATTTGATTGCTATAACTAAGCCATTCTAGACCTGCCAATACACAATTATTTTTAAACCCCATTGAAAGGTATTGGTAACTATGGGCAGATCCGTCCAACAAATTTCTGATCGCGTGTGTCTATTTGCATCTCAAGACACTTGGATTGAAGGCGCTGCGATCCAACAACTTACAAAAACCGCTGAACTAGCCAGTATGCATCGTGTTGCAGGTATGCCTGACTTGCACCCGGGACGTGGTTATCCGATCGGCGCGGCATTTTTTAGCCTAGATAGGCTGTATCCCGCGTTAGTCGGAAACGATATTGGCTGTGGTATGGCGCTGTGGCAGACCACTACAAAGGTTGCCAAAGTTAATGTCGATAAGTTTGCTAAACGGCTAGAAGATATCGAGCAACCGCTCGATGCCAGTTGGCAAGAGACGATTCAAGCTGAAATGACACACCGGGATATTTCAGCTGGATTATTTGAAAGTGCACTGGGTACGATTGGCGGCGGTAATCATTTCGCCGAGTTTCAAGCGGTGGAACGTGTTTACAATGAAGCCGCGTTTACTGCGCTTGGCCTTGATAAAAAGTATTTACAGCTGCTGGTTCACTCAGGCTCGCGTGGGCTTGGGCAAGCCATTTTAGTCGACCATGTTGCGCGTTTTAATCATGATGGTTTGGTGGCTGAAGCGGCTCAAGGTAGTGAAAGTTCACGCTATTTGGCACGCCATGATGAAGCGGTGCGCTGGGCTGAGTTAAACCGCTTTTTGATTGCAAAAAGATTTTTCGCAGCCATTCGTAGCGATGGTGAATGTACTCTAGATGTTAATCACAACCTCGTGTGCCCAAAAGTTATTGATGGCCGCGCTGGTTGGCTGCACCGTAAAGGTGCGACCCCAAGTGACAAAGGTGCTGTCGTGATCCCCGGCTCACGAGGTGACTATAGCTATGTGGTTCAGCCTTTAAACAATGCGCCTGCGTTAACGGCCAGTTTATATTCTTTGGCTCATGGTGCTGGTCGAAAGTGGAAGCGAGGTGACTGCCAAAGCCGCTTGAGTCACAAATATAAACGCGAAGATCTTTATCGCACAGCATTGGGGAGTCGTGTGATCTGTGGCAATAAGGAGTTGCTTTACGATGAAGCGCCGCAGGCTTATAAAAAGTGTGAAACCATTGTCAGTGATTTGGTTGACGCTGGATTGATAGAAGTGATCGCCATATTGCGTCCGGTACTGACATTTAAAACCAACGGGAACTGTTCATCATGATCTTGTTGCAACTTTCAGCCGGTCAAGGCCCAGCAGAGTGCGGGAAAGCTGTTGCATTGGCGCTCAACTTAGTCGATAAACAAGCCAAGGCAATAGGCGCAGAATGTACCGTATTAGCGCAAGAAATGCATGCACACAAAGGCTGCATGAAATCCGTATTGCTACAGCTTTCGAGGGACGCAAAAGCGCTTGCCGAGTATTGGCATGGCCCGCAGTTGTGGGTGTGCCAGAGCCCATTTCGTGCCAAACATAAACGGAAAAATTGGTTCTTTAGCGGCAGCATGGCCGAGATAGATGAAATCGCAATGGCATCCGATATTCGCTATCAAACTTGTCGCGCGTCAGGAGCTGGTGGGCAGCATGTTAATACCACAGACTCAGCGGTACGAGCGACGCATATAGCATCAGGATTGAGTGTGCGAGTGGAGAGTGAACGTAGTCAGCACGCCAACAAGCGCGTTGCAAAGGCGTTATTGCTACAGAAATTGGCCGCGCAGGGAGATGCTGAGGAAATGGCTCGTGATAAAGCAAGGTGGCAGCAGCATCAGGCGCTACAACGCGGTAATCCTAAAAATACTTTTAAAGGAAACCAGTTCAGCCCAACGGTGCCATTTAATAAAGGCACTTCGCATGACAACTAATGTGTTATTCATCTGTAGTCGCAACCAGTGGCGCAGTCCAACCGCTGAGCGTATCTGGAAAAATCATCCGGGTATTAGCGTGAGATCGGCAGGCACAAGCCCAAGAGCACGTCGCAGCGTAAATGCGAGTGATATTGAGTGGGCCGATACTATTTTAGTCATGGAAGAAAAACATAAATCGCGGCTGCGTGCACTATACGCCAATCTATTGCGCTATAAAAATGTTCAAGTGTTGGATATTCCTGACGAATATCAATTTATGGATGACGAGCTAGTGACGCTACTACAAGACAGCGTCGCGAGTATTTTAGTGATTTAGCTCTGCCCATTTCGGGTGTTAATAAGATTGTAAGGAAGAGGATAGAGCAATGTAATTCCATCGGGAACAAGCAATTGAGAACACAATAAGTCGTTTTGTCGCGATTAAAAGGCTGGCAGCGTGGGTAAAGCTTGAACCCCATGCCTGACAGCCTGAGCAGCTATGAGCTAATGGTGCTTTTAAATAGTGCATTAAGCTCGCGGTAATTGGCTTTCATCTGTTTTTCTTTGGCTCGGTAATCCGCAAGGCGGTTGAGTTCAGACTCGATAAATTGGTTTATTACAGGCACAGTTGGAATGACTTGTTTCTCTAAGCTTACTTTTTTCTGTTCAAGTAGGTCAGCAATTGCATCATTTAGCGCCGTATTATCTGCAATTAGTTGGCGTAATGTCTCAAATTCTATAGGTGCTGGTGTGGCATATTTTTCTAGCCACATAATGGCTAACAAAGGCCTAAGAACATAAAAGTACTTTTTTAGCGGTACGGTTTCTCTCTTTAAGTATTCGCGATAGTTACCTTGCGCCATATGTAAATAGTGATAAATACCGCTATTTGGAGACATAATTTGAGGCATTAACTGTTTTGCTTTTGCCGAGAATACGCCATCATCAACATAAACGATAGGTGATTGTAACCACTCAATAAAAGCAGGGTTTGACTTTCTAAAAAGCTTTAATGCCTTTCTTACATCCCAGCCATTAATATCAATCTCATCAACAATAGGGTATTCAATGACATCACGTTTTTCTTCGACATCAAGGGTGAGATACCACTCTTTTGTATGCGCATAAATAAACCGCACGTCGTAATCACTATTTGGGCTGGCAAAACCCCAGGCGCGGCTGCCTGATTCAACGGCATACAATACCTTTACACCATGCTCTTGTTCTGCGGCACGGATCCGTTTAAGTATTTCTGCTTTGATATCGGCTGCTATTGGTTCTAGCTCACTGTTATTTGTCATCATTAATTTCCTACCACGCTAATATTCCATTGTGTTTCTGTGCGCTGAGTTACTGCAAATTTAACGTCCATAAACAACTGAATTACATCAATATTGGTTAGCGTGTGCAAGCTTGGTTTGGTGGTGGTGAACTGGCCGCTGTACGCTAAAGCCATAGGTAGCAATAACTGATCTGCTAAGTGTTCTTCCACCGCGGCTTCTGATTTTAAAAACTGCTTTACTTCGGCTGCGCAACGTTTGGCAACGCGTTCGGCTGACACGCCATATTCGCCTTGCTGCTCAAACAAACTCGTGTGCGAGCCTTGGTCGATCATCAGCTGTAGCGAGTTGCCCGGTCCCGGTGTGACTGCGCTTACGACGGTTGTTTTTGCGCCAAACCAATTGAGCTCCTTTTTTGCTTTAGTCACTTCTCGCTCGCCAATATGTTCAGGTAACTTACTGACTAAAGCGGTGATTGCACATTGTTCAGCGGTAATCTGGCTGCTACTCGCCGAGAGCTCTGGAAGCGCGTTGAGTGCCTTGGTTGGGTGTATCGTCAATGTCCATTTTCCTCCACCTGCTGGATAAAACCCAAGCTTTTCAGTCTCAATTTGGCAATCAATACCCATCTTTTTTAAGATTGGTAAATAAGAGCGCGTTAAAAAGCATAAAGAAGGAGACATGCCGTTGTGCGTCCCACCTTCAAAGATGACATGAGACTGCTCAGAAGCCATTGCCAATACGGGTAAAATGGTCTGGCAAACCAATACGGTGCTACCAGCCGTACCTATGGCAAAGCGATAGTTCCCTGCTTTTATTTTACCAGGGGTGAAGCGAATGCGCGCAGAGCCAAGCGCTGCACCTTCTATTTTTGCATTACAGATCTGCTGTGCGGCCAGTACACAAGTAAGGTGTTGGCGTAGTAAGCCGGGTTTATTGCGATTGGCTCTAATGTTTATCAGCTCAATTGGCTGATCGGTTAAAATCGATAGGGTTAAGGCGGTGCGTAATACTTGTCCGCCTCCTTCTCCTTGTGCGCCATCTATAACTAAATATGACATGTTCAAAACTTATCCTTTTACGCACACAATTTGTTTCAGTGTGTGTACTACTTCTACTAAATCTTGTTGTGCCGCCATGACCTTTTCAATGTCTTTATACGCATGAGGGATTTCGTCAATAACGGCTTCATCTTTGCGGCATTCTACCCCAGCAGTTGCAGCGATTTGATCTTTCACGTTAAATACTTTTTTGGCTTTAGTGCGCGACATGATGCGCCCTGCGCCATGGCTACAACTATTAAAGCTGTCGGGGTTGCCAAGTCCTCTTACAATAAATGAACGTGCGCCCATGCTGCCTGGAATGATCCCCATTTCGCCTTTTTGTGCACGTACTGCGCCTTTGCGCGTGACGTAGCAGTCTTTACCAAAATGGTGCTCGCGAGAGATATAATTATGGTGGCAGTTCACGGCCATTTCTGCGGTTGTAAATGGCGTTGAGATCTGCGACCTTAAAGCTTTTATCGCGTTAAACATCATGATTTCACGATTTTTAGCGGCAAAGTCCTGCGCCCATTCAACCGCTTCAACGTAATCATCAAAGTAGTCACTTCCTTCTTTTAGATAGGCTAAGTCCATATCTGGAAGGTGAATTTGATGACGTTGCATTTCCTTCTTAGCCAGCTCTATAAAGTAGGTGCCAATTCGATTACCAACGCCTCGGCTGCCTGAGTGCAGCATAATCCACACTGCGTTGTGCTCATCCAAGCAAAGCTCAAGAAAGTGGTTGCCTGTTCCCATTGTACCAAGATGGTTCACATGATTACTTTTTTTGATAGCGGGGTGCTTGGCGCAAATTTTCTCAAATCTTAATACTAGCTTTTGCCATTCAGAGGTAACAATGTCAGGGATGTTATGCCAGGCTCCTCGGTCACGCTTTCCGCGTTTTCCTCCGGTACGACCATGTGGCACAGCCGCTTCAAACGCATGGCGAATACCAGCCAAATTATCTGGAAGCTGGTTGGCTGTAAGTGATGTCTTGGTGGCAACCATGCCGCAGCCAATATCCACACCTACCGCTGCGGGGATCACTGCATCTACCGATGGGATCACGCTACCAATCGTTGCGCCTTTGCCCATATGCACATCAGGCATTACCGCAATATGCGAATGGATCAACGGCAAGCTGGCAATATTATTAAGCTGTTGCTGCGCCTCTATTTCAAAAGGTACGCCTTGTGTCCATGCCTTAATGGGCGCGTTTCCATCATTGTGGATGGTGTTGTAGTTACTACACATATTTGTTCCTTATGCTATCGTTATTTTTCTTTTTATCGTTAGACAATTTTGACTGTGTTATTCATCAAACCTTCTAAGCCCCCGTAGACGGTTAGGTTTTCGATTTTGTCTGCAACCTTTTCTAATGCCTCAAGCTCCTTCAAGCGCAGTAATGTTGGGTTGTTTTCCATCACTTTTGCGGTGTTATGCAGGCTCCGTGTCGCTGCGGTTTCTTCTCGCCTTTTAATGACATTAGCTTCAGCTGCTTTCTGCGCTTCAACCACTTGATTTAAAATGGCTTTAATTTCTCCAGGCAGAATAATGTCTTTCACGCCGACGCTTTGTAAAGATACGCCAATGCCTGCCAGTGACGCAGTCACAAGTTCTCTCACGGTTTCATTGATATATAACTTATCCAATAAGATATCATCCAATGATTTGGTTCCTACGGCTTCACGCAAGGCCAATTGCAGCGTTTTATATATGTACTCGTCGACTTTCTCCACGCTTTGGGCGAGCAACTCGGCATCTTCAATTTTGATCCCAGCGGTTAAATTTATTCGCAAACTCACGCGGTCTTTGCTCAAAATTTCTTGGCCAGATATTTCCAGTAGTTGTGCTCGGGTATCAAACGATTTTAACGTGATGCTGTGGTTAAATTGCCAAAATGCGTGTTGTCCAGGTGCTAAGCGTCTAACAAAGCGGCCATCAACATAGAGTAATCCTACATGTTCTGCGGCCACGCTGACATCGGCAATGGGTTTTATCGCAACGGTACGATCACTTCTAATTAACCTTGAGGCTGTGTTTGCACCCGCTCGGTTGATTAAAAATAGTATGCGTTCATTGAGCTCTATTTGACTATCAATAGCGATCCGCTCAAGCCGTATTTCACCAGCATCTTGCCACAAATACAGGTGCTCACTCGGTGCCACAATGCCGCGTAGCAAATCATCAATGTATAACAGGCCAACTTCATTACTATTTAATTTCCAGTGGCTTATGTGTTCCTGAAGTATTGGGTTATTACGGTATAAACGTTCCGCATTTGGCTCAGAAAAATACAAGCCGTTAATATCAAAAGTGCGAAACGAAAGAGTATTTTGCACATCCCAAAAAGCATGTTTGCCTGGTATTAACACCTGTGTTAGTTGCTGCTCTTTGAATACAAAAGCTCTTTCGTTCTCTTTGACCGTAATTGTTTTTCTTAACATATTAGTTTTCCTTTATGTTGTGTTAGTAAGGGTCGCTGGCTTGAGTGGTAACGGCGCCATGTTTAGTGATTGGAAGTGGCGTCCTGCCTATGCCAATCCGGCGACATGTTGCGGTTACCAGTCAGCGGCCATGACGGCTTACTAACAATATGTATTTACGTATATTTATGAGTTTTTGGGTGGGATTCGAACCCACAACAAGCGAAGTAATGTTCACGGCTCTACCATTGAGCTACCAAGGTTTAAGATGGGATTTGAACCCATGACCGACGAAATCGTGTTTCGCTGCTCTACCAGACTGAGCTACTTAAATTATTGTGTGGTTAGGCATACGCAGTCACAGTGTTCAGCGCACCGGAGTGAGGATTGAGTCACTTCCACATAACCAGACAGCCTATAGATATCAAGCTATGTGCCAATAACGAGGATTAATTAAAAATAAATTAATAACATTTTGAATTTATTGGTTTATTTTCTATTTTTGGTGATGGTTTATGAAATTGGTGGAGATTTGAAAAGTATCTAAATATAATTGTTAGGATATATAATATATCTATATGGATATGGTTTTGAAAAAGACAGTAGCAGTAAGTTTGATTGGTACTCAGCTCGATTTTGTTGGTAAGCGAGTGGATAGGTGGGCGCGTTGGCGGCCCAATGTAAGCCTATGTAGCCAACCTGATCTGGTCATTGATGAATTGCATTTATTACACGACAATCACAGTACACGGTTGGCCAACAATGTGGCGGTTGATATTGAAAGTGTGTCGCCAGAGTCGACAGTTACATTGCACAACCTCAACTTCAGTAACCCGTGGGACTTTGAGGAGGTGTATGCCAAACTTTTTGATTGGTGCCAAGCTCAAGCATTCGATACCGACAACTGTGAGTACCTGTTTCATATCACCACAGGTACTCATGTGGTACAGATCTGCAGCTTTTTATTGACTGAGAGCCGTCATTTTCCTGGCCGCTTGGTGCAAACCTCTCCCGACAACAGCAATAAAAACAAATCGGTTGGGCAAGTTCAAATAATCGATTTAGACCTATCCAAATACGACCAGCTAGCTACTCGATTCGACAGTGAGCACCTAGAGGGTAAAGCATTTTTAAAAGGTGGGATCCAAACTAAAAATGAGGCATTTAACCAGCTGATCACCCAAGTTGAAAAGGTGGCGATACGCGCTAAAGATCCCATGTTGCTAACAGGACCTACTGGTGCAGGGAAAAGCCAGTTGGCAACACGTATTTTTCAATTAAAGAAAAAGCGGGCGATGCTGGCCGGAAGACTTGTTTCGGTAAATTGCGCTACGCTCAAGGGCGAAAATGCCATGGCAGCATTGTTTGGTCATACCAAAGGTGCGTTCACAGGGGCACAACAAGCGCGAGACGGGTATTTACGCACTGCTAACCAAGGCGTGTTGTTTTTAGATGAAATCGGTGAGTTAGGTCTTGAAGAGCAGGCCATGCTATTGCATGCAATAGAAAATAAGTTGTTTCACCCAGTCGGTAGCGATCAACCCGTAACCAGTGACTTTCAGTTAATCGCAGGAACCAATCGCGACTTGTTTAAAGAGGTCTGCAAAGGTCGATTTCGAGAAGACTTGCTCGCACGGATCAACCTATGGACGTATCGATTACCAGCGTTAAGAGACCGCAAGGAAGATATTCCGGCTAATATAGATTACGAGATAGATCTGTACGCGCAAAAAATGGGTGAAAGGGTGCGCTTTAATAAAGAAGCAAAAACGTTATTTGAACGTTTTGCCTTGTCGGAGCGAGCCTTGTGGTCAGGCAACTTTCGTGATTTAAGTTCGGCTATCACGCGTTTGTGCACTTTGGCAGATTCCTCTCGGATAGCAGTTAGCGACGTACAGGAAGAAATTCAGCGGCTTGAGCAAAATTGGTATGCAGGAGAACAAGTTTCGGGAGATAAAAATCTAGATAGGTATTTATCCAAAGCACAGCTTGCCGAGTTAGATACGTTTGATATAAACCAGTTAAATTATGTGCTTACTATCTGTGCTCGCCACTCCAGTATGGCGGCTGCAGGCAGAGAGTTGTTTAATGTGAGCCGCACCAAAAAGTCACAGGTGAATGACTCCACAAGACTGCAAAAATATCTCGCTAAATTTGGTTTAAGTTGGCGTCAAATACATAGTTAACGCTGAGCGCTTCTATCATTGCTTTTGAAGAAGCGCTTAACTTCTTAAAAGCGCAAATTAAAGCGGTTTGATGGCGATAATATCCACCGCTTTTGCCAACCATCCTTGATACAGTGTAAATACCTGTTTGGTGTAAGCTTGCTGATGATGAAAATCGAACGCGGCTTGATCGACGAAGCGTTCAACTAAGGTAAGCTGGGTGCGGTTTTCACTTTCATAAAGTTCAAAGCGTAAACATCCTGCTTCTGCTCGAGTGGCTGGCAAGATCTCTTGGATGGCGTTAATACAATCTTGATAGTGCTCGGTTTTAGGCGTGATATGGGCGATAAAGTTGACGTTATTGTGGCTGTTGACCATGGTATTTCTCCATAATGCGTTTAGTAACGGCGGTAACTGGGGCTGATAAAACATAGGCGGCGATGAACGAGGCCGGCCAAGCATTGGCAAAGGCATGCGCCCATCGCGTAGTAAAGTCCGCCACTAATCCCAAATTGATGTACGTAACCCATCCAGACACCATAAACGACAGGCACAATGACAGCAGTAATGTAAAAATGAGTTTTTGCATGTTTCCTCCTTTGGCTGTTGATATGATTGTAGGGAATTGCCAGCCGATCAGAATGGCAAAAATGGAAAGCTAAGATTGCGGAGATAACTATGCTAGATGACTTACGACTCTTTGTTGAGGTAAGCCGCCGAGGAAGTTTTGCCAAGGCGGCAGAAGACCTTGGCATAGGCGCGCCGACCTTATCTAAGCGGATGTTAGCGCTGGAAGATAAACTTGGTTATCCGCTCTTACTGCGTAGCGCCAGAGGACTTACATTAACGAATCATGGTCAGGCAGTGGTGGATAAAATGGCGGAGTCTTTGCTCGCCTTGCAAGCGCAAAGTGAGGCGCTATCAACACTAGAAGCGTCCACTTTCCATCTGTTATGTCCGCAAAACTTAATGATTGGTCCTTTGTATAATGCGCTGCAATCGTTTCAGGCCCAGCATCCTGAGATCCAATTGCATGTGGAGCCTGCCAATAGTGTGGCCTTACTCAGCCAAAAGCGGTTTGATTTAACCGTACGAGTCGGGGAGCAGGAAGATTCAAGCGTCTATCAAAAGCGGCTGGGGCAAATTGCGGTAAGAGCGGTGGTCGCCAAGGAAATTGCGACTACACAAACCCTGTTTTTGCCCTTTAAAGCATCGCAACTGCCTGCAACCGATGCGTGGCGAGCACTACTGGCGCAGTTTAGTCACGTCTCTTATGTGGGTGATATTACCTTAGTGCGTAAATTGGTAGGCTCGGCTAACGGTGCTGGCGTATTGCCGATGACAGAAATTGCAGCGTTGGCAGTGCAACCTCAAACCGCATTTAGCTATATCGGTGACTGCCAATTTACTCGCAACATCTACGCGCTTTGGCCAAATCAACGAACTCCACCGACTTACACCAGAGATTTTATTGAGTTACTGCAAATGCGGTGTCAGGAGCTTGATTATCTGCAAGGGGCAGTGATAGCTCTGTAATGAACACCGCACAATCGCATTTTATCCTAAGCTCAGATTGCGCTCAAAATGCACGATATCGACATCAGGCTTTAGCTTATAGAGCTGCGCTAACCGTCCGCCTGACTTTACCTTTTCATCCAGTGCTTCAAACATGTTTGAGGCTTCAATTCGTCTTACCAAGCTCTTGCGCTGAATGGGTTTGGAGATAATGGCTTCGATGGCGGTTTTGAGTTGTCCAATGGTAAATTGATCTGGCAAACAATAAACCGGGATCATGGAATATAACGCCTTTTGCTGCAGCCTTGCCTTGGCCTTTTCAATAATATGCTTATGATCAAAAGCCACGGCAAGATCTGGGATCTCGCTAAGATCCACCCATCTCACATCATCTACCGAGTCTATTTGCGTTGCCACTTGCTGAGGTGAAATCAAGGCGTAATAAACCAAGGTGACACTAAAGCCTCGCGGATCACGGTTGATCCCAGAAAAGGCCTGAAGTTGCTCTAGATATTGTGGGGCAACACTGGTTTTCTCTTTGATCTTACGCAGTGCGCTCATATCCGTGTTGTCATCCAGCTCAACATCAACAAACCCTCCAGGTAATCCCCAGCGGCCTTTAAAGGGAGCGTTAGCGCGTTTCACCAGCAGCACTTTTAAGCTGTCCTGCAAAATTGTAAATAACACGCTGTCTACCGTGAACAGTGGGTTTTGGTATTGGGTTAAATCGTAATCAGGGCTCATGATATTTTTGGTTTGTGTCTTTTAGACACAATAAACAATTGTAGTCAGTATGGCAAATATACTGAATATCCTTATGTTAAAAATAAACATTAAATGTCTTTTGGACATAAAGATGTTGATTGATCAAAAAATGTTTGATACCTTATTTGTGTCTTAGGGACATTATTAAGGAAAGGTTATGAAAGTCACGAGTTATGAATTCTCTGGAAACAAAAAAGATGTTCAATATGAAGCATTTACCTTCTCTGGTGGGGAGGAGCATATTCGTTTCAAGGCATTTGATTTCCGTGATTGCGAAAAAGTTCAAATCACAGCCAGAGTGACCAATTCTTCTCATATCATGCGTTTACTGATGGCGGTGGATGCATTGAAGCGACTTTGTTTGGCGCGGACGCCAATAGAATTAGTGTTACCCTATTTCCCCTACGCGCGCCAAGATAGAGTATGTGTAACGGGTGAGGCGCTAGGTGCAAAAGTGATGGCGTCACTTATCAATCAACTGGCGCTAGACAAAGTCACCGTGTGGGATGCACATAGCGACGTTGTACCTGCACTCCTTGAGCGAGTGGAGAATGTTGAGCAAACGACATTGATATCGCAGTGTCCGGCTTTAAAGCAACAGTTGCAGTGCGGTGCACTCAGTTTAGTTTCACCAGACGCTGGAGCGAGTAAAAAAACACTGAAAATTGCGCAGCATTTTGGTGGTGAGGTTGAGGTTATCCAAGCACAAAAAGTACGAAATCTTAAAACGGGTGAAATTGTACAAACGCAGGTACTTGGTGAGGTAAAAGGTAAAGATTTACTGATCGTTGATGATATTTGCGATGGTGGCAGAACCTTCACTGAACTTGCTAAGGTACTAAAAGCACAAGGCGCTAACTCAATTGCGCTTTACGTAACACACGGTATTTTCTCTCAAGGATTAGGCGTTTTTAGTGGACTGATCGATACCGTTTACACGACTAATTCGTGCCGTGATAAAGGCGACTTGGTCGAACACCACGATGTGCAACTCAACATGATTGAATTATAAGGAATATAGCCATGACAATTACCGCAGCAAGTATGCAAAAAGACGTGTATAAAGAATTTCACAGCCGCGCTTATCACCCTGAAGTGACAGAGGTTTATGCAAACTTTACCTCACGCAGCGGCAAATTAAGCAATGTTGCAAATAACGATAAAGTGGCTTTTGTGGGGCTGCAGTATTTTATCAAAAGTTACTTACAAGAAGAGTGGCAAGACTTTTTCGCAGCAGACAAGCACACCGCTGTGGCAAATCATAGACGGATCATGACAGCAATGTTGGGCTATCCGGTGGACGTGGGTTATCTCGAGGCGCTACACGACTTAGGTTATTTACCGCTGAGGATTAAAGCGCTGCCAGAAGGGACTTTAGTGCCGTATCAGGTGCCGCCCATCACTGTGGTCAATACCAAGCCTGGATTTGAATGGCTAACCAATATGATTGAGACGGTATTAAGCTGCGAAAACTGGCCAATTCAAACGAGCACTACCACCTCAGTTGCATATTTAAAAGTGTTCCGAGAGTTTGCTCAAAAAACCGGCTTACCTCAGGAGTTCGTGCCGTTTCAGGGTCATGATTTTAGCTTTCGCGGTATGTTTGGTAAGCACGCTGCGGCTATGAGTGGTTTTGGTCACCTCGCGTCAGGTCTTGTAGGGACGGATACTATCCCTGCGGTACTATTTGCTGAAAAGTACTATGGCGCAGATGTCGACAAAGAGCTGGTTGGCTGCTCAGTAGATGCAACCGAGCACTCAGTAACCTGTTCTTGGATCCAAGAAGGTGAAATCGAGTTTTTCCAATATTTGATGCGTGAGCAGTCACCGACCGGGATCCTCAGTGTGGTCTCTGATACTTGGGATTTTTGGAAGCTAGTCACCGAGTATTTACCGGAATTAAAAGCAGAGATCATGGCGCGTGATGGCACTGTGGTGATCCGTCCAGACTCCGGAGATCCGGTGAAAATCCTGACTGGGTATTGTGTCTCACCAGTATCAGAATATAGCGAGTTGGTTGACTCTCAGCAGCAAGCGCAAGAAATGGCAATGACAGATGGCTTTGAAGCGTATCGTTGGCAGGGAAATTACTATTCAGTTGAACCACACCCAACGCAGCTGCAGGAGTGTGAAGTAAAAGGACTGATTGAATGTCTCTGGGATACCTTTGGTGGCACTGTGACTGATAAAGGCTTTAAATTGCTAGATGAGCATATTGGCGCAATATATGGCGATGCAATTACCCTTGAGCGTCAGCGTCAAATTCTACAGCGACTGATGGACAAAGGATTTGCGTCCAAAGTGGTGCTCGGCATTGGCTCATACAGTTACCAATATGTCACCCGCGATACCCATGGCTCTGCGGTAAAAGCAACTAGTGTGGTTAAAAACAACCAGCGTGTGGCAATTTTTAAAGAGCCAAGAACCGACAGCAAAAAGCGCTCAGCAAAGGGACTGCTGAAAGTAGAACGCGTAAACGGTGAGTTGATCTGCAAGGACAATGTGACCGAGGAAGAAGAAAAGCAAGGCTTGTTAGAAGTGGTGTTTGAAGATGGAGAGTTACTAAAAGAAACCACTTTGGGTGAGATCAGAGCTTTGATCAGCGCGCAAATTAGTTAGATTCCATTGTTGTTCTCATTGTCTTTTGGTCGCGATAGGTTCCAGCCATCGCGACTTTTGTGCTTCACAATTGTACATCTAATAATTACAATCAGGACAAAAAGCGCCTCCCTATGTCTGACCAATATACAGTTTTATATGTAGAAGATGACCCAAGCAGTGCTGAGATCTTACGTTTATATCTGGCACAAGCGGATATGCAGGTTGTCCATTTCGATAACGCCCCAGATGCCCACCGAGCCCTACAAAACCTAACATTTCAACTCGCTATTTTAGATGTCATGCTACCCGGTGGTGATGGCCGTGAGCTACTAAAAGAAGCCGTTGCGCGCAACATTCCTACCATTATGGTGACCGCCAAAGTGTCTGAAACTGATCGTCTTGAGGGGTTTGAGCTTGGTGCGGACGATTATGTATGTAAGCCTTACAGCCCACGAGAAGTGATCTCACGAGCAAAGGCACTATGTAAACGTAGCTATCGTGGTCAGCAGAGTGCCGCTTTGTTGTTTGATGGCTTAAGTATCAATCTTGAGAGCAAATCCGTAACGGTAACACAGCAAACACCAGCGTTAACGGCTGTGGAGTTCGAGTTATTACTGACCATGGCCAAGCAGCCGAAACAAGTATTTAGCCGCGCGCAATTAATCGAACAAGTATGGGGAAGTGATGCGCCTATTACGGATCGGGCAGTCGATACTCACTTGGCTAACTTGCGTAAAAAACTTGGCGACAGTAAGGCTGAGCCCAAGTTTATCGCCACTCGTTACGGGCAAGGCTATCAATTTATCGCGCGTAAGGTGTCTTCATGAAGCTAAAAACCAAATTTACCTTACTCGTGGCGCTTTGTACTTTTGCGCTACTCGGAAGCTTTTATCAACTATCTAAAAACTCAGCCGAGCGCACTTTTTTAGCATTTAATAAGCAAAGTGCGGTAACGTTTGGTCATTCATTGCTTGATGATGACTTAGTGGAAGAAGCATTGACTGGTAAAACCTTTGCGAGCCCAGAAGCGACCTTAACGTTTTTAGCATCAACCTTTCCTGAGCAGCTATTTATTTGGCGAGATGCTAACTCAACAGCGGATGTAAAGATCCTCAACCCCGATCTCACCATAGACTATGAGCAGGTCAAATCCGGTCATCAATTTTCTATCCATCACCCCGGTGTTGCGGCGTTTGTGGTGCAATTTAATGAGGCGCAATATGTGTTATCACCACAGGGGGAGTTGTTTTGGTTGCCTGAGGTATTGCTAGATAGGTCGTTTGAAAAGGAAGCGCTGCAGCAAGCTATGTTGGATGATTTTATGCTTACTTTGGTCATCTTATCGATTATTGCTGCATTACTTGCTTGGTTGGGGTCGTGGTACTTTTTGTCGCCACTTAAACAGCTCAAACGTAGCTTTAAGGCGATAGAGTCGGGCGAGTTAGACACCCGCTTAGCGCTAAAACGCCATGATGAAGTGGGTGAAATCATCAATAGTTTCAATAATCTTGCGGCTTGGCTACAAGGTTTGCATCAGCAATATAAACAAATGAACTCCGACTTATCTCACGAGCTTAGAACACCACTTAACGGCATTCGTTCGCGCTTGGAGGCGATGGAAGACGGTATAGTGCCGATGGATAAGGCTCAGTTAGCGGTGATAACCCAAGACCTTCACAACGTTAATCGTATTATCGACGACTTGTGTTTGTTGTCATTAACCGAGTCAAAGCAGCTGACGTTGTCATCAACACGAGTAAATCTCTCTGAGCTGTTAACATCGACCTTAGTGCGTTACCAAGCACAGGCCGAAGCGCGAGGCGTGAAATTGGACGCAGATATTCAAGAAGGTGTGAGCGTGACGCTTGATGCCGGAAGAGTCAGACAGATAGTGGTGAACTTATTAGATAATGCTTTTAAATATGGCGCTGATGGTGGCGTTGTGACCTTAAAGCTCAGTTATCAAGATAATGAACTGGTGATTACGGTTGCTGACTGCGGCCAAGGTATGTCGCCTAATCAACTCGAGCAGGTGTTTGAGCGCTTTTATCGTGCGCAGGGGTCGCGCCACGATACATCCAGTTTGGGGCTCGGTTTACCAATTTGCCGTCAACTTGCCGAGTTGATGGGGGCGACATTGACCGCGACCAGCACTGAAAATCAAGGCGCAAGCTTTTCACTTCGGTTTTCTCGACTAACTTGATAATTGCTTGACAATTGCTCGGCATAGTTAGCTCAACAACGACATCAACAGTTTGAGAGCAAGATTATGAGAGCAATTATTTTATCAGCATTGGCATGTACCACCGTAGGTTGTGGGATCACCGCGTCTACCGCGCCACAATCGCTCACTTTACCGATGAAGTACACCGAGAAAGGTCATGCCTATGTGATGGCAACGCTTAACCATACGATTACCCATCCTATGATTTTAGATAGTGCTGCGAATGTTGGTATTTTACCGGTTAATCTGAAAGCAGCACTTGCCTTGCCTGAAGACAAGCTAAGCAAAATGGACGTACAAGGCGCAAGTGGCAGCTCAGAGCTAGTATTGGCAACGATAGACCACACCAGCGTCGGCCACTTAGCAGCAGAGTCGCTTCCATATGTATTTAAAGATATGACCCGCTTAGATGTGGAAGGCGTCTTGCCTGGAATTTTGGGGCATGGATACATGTCGCAATATTGTAATGTGTTTGATTTTAAAAATAATGAACTGAGTTTGTATCAAGGGGCTTGCCCAAGTAGCGTGACACAGGGCTTGGAGAGTGAAAGTTTTAAAATAGATAACAATTTTATCAAGCTGACAGCAAGTTTTAATGGCGTAGAAGTAGACGCCGTGCTTGATACCGGCGCTCCAACCAATTACATCAACTCACACTTGGCCAATAAACTAACATTAACGCTGGGCGAAGAAGACATCAGCCGCGGGTTAAACGACCAAGCAACTAAAAAGGTGGCCATAGGATCACTGCGCTTTAGCTTAGGAGGCAAGGAAATCATCAATACCGAAAGTCACTTATCGGATATGCCAGTGTTTGAGGTGCTTGGATATAAAGACGAGCCGTTTATCCTACTTGGTTTAAGTAACTTTAATGATGATAAGCTAATTATCGACTACGCTGAGAACAAAATTTACTTTTGATCCCAACGCCGCTGGCTTAACGCTCGACCAGTCAGTAGCTGAATAAATTTCATATTAATTTAGACAGTTATTGTGTTTACTATAGCGAATAGTTATTTGAACGATCATTCAAGTAAGGTTAGTCTAGCACCTAGTGAGTAGTTAACCTGAGATTATACCAATCCAAAATGCACCAAGAGGAGCAACTGATGACTGACTTTACAATCCATACCGTAGAATCTGCACCGCAAAAAGGTAAACCATTACTTGAGAAGTCCCAGCAAGCGTTTGGACGTATTCCGAACCTTCATGGTGTAATGGCGGAATCACCAGAGCATCTGCATGGCTATCAAGTGTTACATGAGGCTTTTTTAAATAGCTCGTTTAATAACGATGAAAAAACTGTGGTGTGGCAAGCGATTAATGTAGAACATGAATGTCACTACTGTGTGCCGGCTCATTCTGCCATCGCAAAATCAATGAAAGTAAGTGATGAATTGGTCAAAGCGCTGCGTGAGCAAGCACCACTTGGCGATGAGAAACTAGAAGTGCTGCGTGCCACAACACTTGAAATGCTGCGCGCGCGTGGCAAGTTGAGCGATGCACAAACGAAAGCGTTTTTTGCCGCAGGTTATACTAAACAAAATCTGCTGGAAATTATCTTAGCGCTAAGTCAAAAAGTGATGAGTAACTACGTAAACCATATCGCGCATACTCCGCTGGATGATGCTTTTAAAGCGTTTAGCTAATTAGTAGAGAGGCATTTATTTCGCTATAAGTGAGGCTGTTTTACATCCATAGGAATGACTGATGGACGTGTAAAAATATAGCTGAGTACGGCAGCCTCAGTTATCGCGACAGACCACACGACCCAAACAGGTGCGCCACTAAAGCTCAGTGCCAGTAAGCCAACACTCATGCCAACCGCCGCGCCAATCTTGCCTTTTATGGGGATCACCTGATGTTGTCGCCATGCAAGCAGACTCGGGCCAAATTTGGGGTGGGTAAGCAGCCAGTTTTCTAACTTAGGAGAAGAGCGGGTAAAGCAAGCAAGGGCAAGAATAAAAAAGATGGTGGTAGGCATAACAGGCAGTGCCATGCCGATAAAGCCGAGACCAACAAATACGATGCCAGCAACATGCAGCCAAAAACAACGATTGAATAGGGGGATTTTCTTACGCATAGGCATCCTCATATTTCGGGAGTGCTGAACTGGCAGCGCATCACGGTGACCTGAGCCAACATTGTTAACCAGAAGCCAATTATTAAAAGCATATCACAGCGGCTGAAATTCGCGAATTTTCAACTAAGCTAAAGCAAAGAGATTATCAGTCGGACGTCAGTGTTTGAAATAGCGAATCTGATCTCAGGTTAAGTACAGGGAAGTGGTGCGACTGAAACGTTGAGGAGCAAAGTATGCAAGTAAATTTAGAACGTCTAAAGTCTACCTTATTTGCGCTCGCGGAGTTCGGCTATAACCATGAGGATAAGGGAATTTATCGCCAAGGTTTTAGCAATGAGGATTTTGCAGCGCGTAAATGGCTGATGGAATGTGCACAAAGCGAAGGATTTGTGAGTCGTATGGATGGCGCTGGCAATGTGATTATTGAAATGACCAGCCCGGATATTGCAGCAAAACCCGCGGTGATCATTGGCTCTCATCTCGATAGTGTACCAGCAGGTGGCATGTTTGATGGCACCCTAGGCGTCATTGCGGGGTTTGAGTGTATTCGTATTTTAAAAGAGCACAATGTGCAATTGGATAGGCCGATTTGGGTCATCGGTACCAGTGAAGAAGAAGGGCGTTTTGGTGGCATGATCGGGGCGCAAGCGCTCACTGGAAAATTAACACCTCACCAATTGCTCACAAGTCATGATGCGGATGGCTGTATGCTTAGCGATACCATGCGTGCGCAAGGGTTAGATCCCATGGATGCACTGAATGCGAGGCTAGAACCTGAGCAAATAAACAGTTTTTTTGAATTACATATAGAGCAAGGACCTGTGCTTGATCAAAAAGGCATTCAAATTGGTGTGGTGGAAGGGATTTCAGGGGTATTTAAATGGATGGTTAAATTAATTGGGAAGGCCGACCACGCAGGCACAGCCCCCATGGAGATGCGTAGCGACGCCTTTATGGGGCTGGCTGATTTTGCCTACCAGTTAGACCGCATTATTGCAGAGGATGGCACAGATACCACAAGGATCACCGTCGGTAAGGCAGAATTAAAGCCGGGTTTTGCACATACGATTGCTGGAGAGGTGGATTTCACCATCGTCGCGCGTGATATGGACGAAACGGTGATGGAGAACCTTGAAATTGCCTGTCGTAAAGCGCTTTCAGCCATCGCTCGGAAACACCATTTAATGTTTGAATACGAGCAGGTGAGTTGGTTGTCTCCAATGAAATGCACACCTGAGATGGTTGAATTTATTAGTCAACAGGCAGAGGCCTTGTCACTGAATTATCAAATCATGCCAAGTGGTGCTGGTCACGATAGCCAGTTTTTTTCAGAAGTGTGTCCCACGGGGCTGATATTTATTCCATCACTCAACGGCGTTAGCCATGCGCCAGATGAATGGAGTCATTGGCATGATGTTGAAGCTGGGAGTAATTTACTGTTGCAATGTGTTCAAAAAAGAGCAATAAAAACAAAAGAATAAATGTAAGGCTGGGGTGAAATTGGGTGAGGCTTTACTAGACAAATTTGATCCTTGGGCTAGTCTTTGTTACTACTAGAATAATGTGGATAGCAAAACTTGCGGCGAATTCAGGCTTGGATAACCGCAGTTAGGGATTATGAGGATGTGGATCGCCCGAGTAGTAACCTTAGTCTTACTTGCTGCGAGCTTTAATGGGCTTGCCGCCTCGCTGAGGGTGAGCGATGAGGTCGTGACTGCTGGGTTTATTACGCTGCACATTGAGCGCACAGGTCCACCTCTACAGCAATCAACACAGCTATCCATTCAACATCTTTCAGAACCTTACTCCCTCTCCCTTTCGCTTCAGCCGTCTCAACAAGCGGTAACCATTAGTGGCTTGGCTGATGGTGATTATCTCGCAACCTTAGATAGCCCCTCTGCTAACTCGGCACAAATGTCGGTCTCATTTTCAGTCAAACATCATCAGTTAACGCTGGCGCTTGCACTGTTTGTATTGGGCTTGTGCTTATTTGTGCTGCTTGTAGGGATGATTGTGGTGGGTAATAAGCAAATGCACGATAAGGAAAGCGTATGATAAATGCTTCATTGGCGCTCGGT
Source organism: Pseudoalteromonas sp. CO342X (assembly GCF_004208915.1). Classification (NCBI taxonomy): domain Bacteria; kingdom Pseudomonadati; phylum Pseudomonadota; class Gammaproteobacteria; order Alteromonadales; family Pseudoalteromonadaceae; genus Pseudoalteromonas; species Pseudoalteromonas sp. CO342X. The sequence continues at coordinate 169,066 of NZ_SGPH01000036.1, read as the reverse complement.
CTTGCCCTAGCGTTTGCTTTGCTATGGGTATTTTTTGGCTGGTGGATTGGCAGGCGCGTGCAGTCACATAATGAATTTGCGCTGGCCGGTAGAAATGTTGGGTTGGCCTTTGCTTGTGCCACTGCGATGGCAACTTGGGTCACCAGTAACACCACTTTGGTTGCGCCACAGCTCACTTATCAGTTTGGTATTTGGGGCATGATTGGCTATGCCTGTGCCGCATTCGGATTGTTGCTATTTGCGCCGCTAAGCCAACGCATCAAAACTTTACTACCCCACGGCTACACCAGTGGCGACTTTATGCGGTTGCGGTTTGGGCGTTTCTCTTGGTGGGTCTTTTTGCTGATCTCTTTCGTGTATGCCATGAGTTGGCTCGTTAGCCTAGGCATGGCGGGTGGCATTTTGCTACACACCCTAAGTGGCTTAGATTATCACCTTGGTATGTCAATTATTCTGCTGATGTGTGTGGTCTACACGTTGTTTGGCGGTCTAAAAGCGGTGATCGCCACGGACTTTCTACAGGCCATTATTATTTTGGTAGGTGTCGTCGGAATTGCCATTGTCGTGGCGATGAATGTTGGGCTTGAACCAATTCATCAAAAACTCAGTAGTGACCATCCTAAACTACTCGACCTGCTTTTTCCTGCTGCTGTGATGTTTTTGTTCAACAATATCTTTTTTGGTTTAGGAGAGATTTTTCACAGCAACGTATGGTGGTCAAGGGCGTTTGCATTTAAAGGTGGAGTGGGCAAAAAGGCGTATTTTATCGCAGGTCTATTGTGGCTACCGATCCCCATCGTGACAGGGTTTATTGCGCTGGCAGCGCCGAGTTTAGGCTTGTATCCCGCTAGCGCCGATATGGTGGGACCCTTGGTTGCAAGCCAAGTGCTCGGCTATACCGGCTCGATCATTCTGTTCATTGTGGTGTTCTCAGCGCTGGCATCGAGTTTGGACTCCTTGCTCGCCGCAACGTCAGATCTCATCAATCAAGATATTTACCTGCAATACATCAAACCAAAGGCGAGCGATAGTGAACGCTTAAAAAGTGCTAAGTGGATTATTGTCATCCTCGGCGTCGTGACTTGGCTCTTATGTTTACCAAAAATCGCCACGCTGGGTGCCTTGTTGAACTTCGCTGGCGCCTTCGTCGCCAGCACTATTTGGCCTATCGTATTTGGTTTGTACTTTGCGCGAATGACGGGAAATAGCGCTGGCTGGGCTATGTTGCTTGGTACGGTATCAGGTTTGATTGGGTATTTTTATATTGGTTTTTATGTCGCCGCATTAGTTTCTTGTGCGGTGTCGTTATTAATTTGTGTGATTGCTTGGCGTTTTAGTCAGCAATCATTCCATTGGCAAGCGTTGGGCACGCAAAGCAAAGTGGAGGATGTATGATCTCGTTGGGCGCATTTTCTAGTTTAATTTGGCTGGCCATAGTGCTCAGTTGTTTATGTCCTGTTGTCCTTGTCGTTATGTTCCTTATTGATTTTAAAAAGAGGCAGTTATGGTAAGTGCGCAGCAAGTAGAGTTTAATCGAGCGCAGCCGGATGTTTACGGGGATGCACATCCCAAAGCATTACTCAGAGCGATACAAGAAGACGGTGACAGGCTGCATTGTTTGGAGAATAAGCACATTATCAGTGTCGACCACCTTGACCGAGACGTGCTGATCCAGTTGTTTCGCCTCGCCGCGAAGTATGAAAGTAATCCTGCAAGGTTCAGCTCGCCGCTTAGTGGCAAAATTTTGATCAGTGCGTTTTATGAACCCAGCACCCGCACCCGTCTGTCGTTTGAAAGTGCATGGCACCGCTTAGGGGGCGATATTATGTCGATCACTGATCGCTCCTCTACGGGCATTGCGAAAGGGGAGTCGTTGCAGGATGTCGCCGAGATGTTCAATAATTATGGCGATTGTGTCGTCTTACGTGACACCTCAGTGGAGTCTATTGAAGAGATGATCCACAGTCTACGCATTCCAATTATCAATGCTGGTAATGGCATTGATGAGCACCCAACACAAGCAATGTCTGATCTCTACACTATCTTCAAATGGCGGCCGTCGTTATTACTCCCTGACAGCGAAGCCTTTAGCCCTATAAAAATTGGCGTGATTGGCGTGCCGAGCCAAATGCGTACGGTGCGTAGCCTGTTGAAAATGTTTACGCATTTTCCGCGCATTGTGGACGAAATATTCCTGCTCTACGACGAGAGTGTCGAGGACGCAGTATCAAGCGAGCAATTAGCCCAGCTAGAGGAGGCGGGGGTTAAGGTGTCTATCGGCCATGACTTGAACGCCGTTTTACCTGAGCTTGATGTGGTATATATCAACTCCATTGCATGGGTTGGTGAAAGCTTCGAAACCTATGGAAAGTCGTTTAAATTGAGCGCGGATTCCCCCTTTAAGCCCGATGCGATAGTGCTTCATCCTCTGGCTCGAGGTGAAGAGCTGTGCACCAGTTTAGATGCCACGCCACACAATTGGTATTTTAGTCAGGCACGTGGTGCCGTCTTTTTACGCCAAGCCTTATTGACCTGTATGGTGCAGCGCGCCAGTACTGTGATGGATGTGATTTAGGGAGATATTATGTGCGGAATTGCTGGTATTTTTTCAACGCAAGCGCAAACACAAATAGATAATCAATTATTGGTAAACATGGCAGCCATTCAACATCATCGTGGTCCTGATGGTTTTGGCTATAAACAAATGGCTGGCGTGGGATTTAGTCACGCCAGACTGTCGATAATCGACCTCGACGAGCAACGAGGGCGACAGCCCTTTATTAGTTCTGATAAGCGCCTAATGTTGGCGCACAATGGCGAGTTTTACGATTACGCGCGGATCCGAGCTGAGCTAGTAGCAAAAGGGGCAAGGTTCCAAAGTAAGAGCGACTCAGAAATTGCCATGCACTTATATCAGCAGCTTGGCCTCGATGAGATGCTGACACATTTGCGCGGTGAGTTTGCGTTTGCGTTGTATGACCAACAAACCGATACGTTGCACTTGGTGAGAGACCGCTTTGGTATTAAACCTTTGTACTACACCCAAACAGAAGACGAAATTGTGTTTGGCTCAGAACTGAAGGTGCTGTTTGCCAACCCTAACGTTAAGCGCCGATTCTCAAGTGAAGGTCTATTTCATCAACTGATCCAAGTCATGGTGCCCGGCAGCACGGCGTTTGCGAATGTACATCAAATCAAACCTGGACATGTTGTTAGCATCACCAGAAGCGAACAAGGTTTTAGCATTGAAGATAGACCTTATTGGGATGTTAACTTTCCAACGGCGCAAACGTATTTAAATAGCAAAGATGAAGCATACTACATTGATGGCGTGCGCAAACAGCTGCTAGAAGCGGTGCAGTTGAGACTTAGCGCAGACGTTCCGGTAGGTTGTTACTTAAGTGGTGGCATAGATTCATGCGCCATTTTGGGTTTGTCTTCAGCTGCGGCACAAGCACCAATTAAGGCCTTTACCATTGGCTTTGATAGTGCAGAGTACGACGAAACGCCAATTGCAAAACAGATGGCACAAGCCACCAAGGCTGATCATCATATTATGTCGTTAAGCGGTGATGAGCTATATGGCCATTTTGAGCGAACTTTATGGCATACCGAACGAACCATTTATAACACGCTTGGTGTTGCTAAGTATTTGATGAGTAAGCAAGTTAACGAGTCTGATTATAAAGTTGTGATGACCGGGGAGGGCTCCGATGAGCTTTTTGCGGGTTATCCCGCATTTAGAAAAGACCTGTTTTTATATGGCTTAGATGAACTTGATGACACCGAAAAAGCCCAGTGGCAAACCATGCTGGAAGACAGCAATAAATTGTTTAAGGGGGCGATGTTGTCGCGTGAGCAATACGACAGTGCGGCATTAGACGAAGTTGTAGGCTTTACGCCGAGCTGTTTACAGCCTTGGCTGTCGTGCAGTCACTTTGCCCATCAACTCGTTGCCGCCGAACACAGAGAGCTACTCACGGGTTATGATGCAGGCAAAGCAATCGCTGAGACTTTAGATGATGCCATGTTAGAGTCCCGCCATCCACTCGATAAAGCCCAGTATGTATGGATTAAGACCATGCTTGAGGGACAAATATTAACTTGGGGCGGTGATAGGGTCGACATGGCTAATTCGATGGAGGCAAGGCCTGCCTTTTTGGATCATCACCTCGCAGAGTTTGCTTTTACCATTCCCCCGCAATATCGTATTAAAGACCGTAAAGAAAAGTATGTGTTACGTGAAGCGATGAAAGGGCTGCTGCCAGAAGTGCTGTATGAACGAGAAAAGTTTGCTTTTATGGCACCACCGGCGCACTCGGATGAGAAAAAATGGGCGGCAATGCGTGTGCTGGCTGATAAATACTTATCTAGACAAGCGTTAGAAGCCGCTGGTTTATTAGACTTTGAAGCGGTAAATGCGCTATTTGAGTTACATGAATCGCCAGACGCCGATGATTCACTCAAAGTGCAACTAGATGCCGTGATCAATCATTTACTTGGTGTGCAAATACTCCACAAACAATTTATTGCCGCAGACTTACCTCAATTTGCTGCCGCTGAAGCGGAGCGCCTTGGTTGGAGGGCAGCCACAGAGTAAAGGCTGATCTTATTGGTATTACAGAAAACAAGGAAATAAAAAGGCGATGCATCAACTTGTGCATCGCCTTTTTCATTTAATACCTAAGATTAATCCCTTAGATTAAAAGTAATAACCGAAGTTAATATTGAAGCGACGCTCGCTTTCGTCACTATCGCCGGCGATTGAACCACCAATAAATGGCTGATTTTTCGAGTGAACTAAATCAACATAGGTGAAGAATGCACCCGCAGCGAGTGACACACCAGTGACATTCATCCAAGTGTCTTCGGTGTTATCGGATTTGTCGTAAATAATACCGAAGTCGTTATAAAATTGCAGATCGGTAATTGGACCGAACTCAACTGGCAGGTTGTACGCTACATTAAAGTTCGACATGGTGGCTTCTGCTGCGATGGAATCATAAAACGCATAAGCACCTACCGCCATACGGTTTACGTCATCAATATCGTACTGGTACTCACCGTGTTGTAGCTGTAAGTTCCAAGGGCCAATGTTACTATTTAAATGCAGTGCCCACGCGTTGTAATCACCTGCTCGGTCATTACCATCGTGAAGGCCACCGGCAAGACCAGAGACGCCAATTTCAGTTGTGCCACCGTTGTGTTCAATATGATACGCGTAACGACCAACAAAGGTGTTGTATTCGCCGATTGGTTGCGTAGGGTCGTCATAAACGCCATCGCCCGCTTTACGGAAACCTACCACGTCATAAGAGTAGCGATCGCTGCGGTCATCCACGTAACCATCGACACCACCTAGCTCATCATTTTTGAAAAAGCCAAGATCAAGCTGCCAGTTGTCCGCCACTTTACGTTTAAATACCACCCCCATGTCGTGGTCGTCTTCAAGACCAATATAATAAGTAGTGTTAAAGAACCAGTTGTGCGAATTGTAAGGTGAGTTACCAAAAGGTACTTTAGTCATACCAACCTGAGCTTGCCAATGATCGGCAAAGTCATAGTCTAGGTAAGCGTATTTTACCGCAGTCATATAGTCGAAAAAGCGGATTTCGGCATTTAAGCCAAAGCCACCGACATTGCCAGAGAAGTTCAATCTGAAAATATCGAAGTCAAAATCGCCGCCACGGTTCTTGTTGTCATCGTCATAAGACGTATGGCTGTAGTTTGTTCTGATCGCGCCGCCGACTTTGATGGCCGGTTTTGTTTCAGCTGCTGCAACTTGAGTTTTAGTTTCAGCTTTTGCTTCGGCTTTTTCAGCCTTAGCGATTTTTTCCTGTTGTGCTCGCGCCTGCTCTTTTTGTTCTAGCTGCGTGAGTTTCTTCTGAAGTTCAGCCAATTGGCGCTTTAACGCATCAATTTCTGAGTTTTCGGCAAGCACTGAATTAGAGCAAAGTGCTAGACCTAATCCGAGTGAGATGGTTGAAAGTTTTAACATAGTTGTCCCGTTGTTAAATGGTTGAGCGCAAAACCTCTTACAAATTGTAGACCACCAAAGCTATCATTGCAGAAAGCAGATAAATTTTATGGCCCTTGATTGAATTATCCATAGTAACACTGTGGCCTATCCGACCTCAAAGTTACCCAACATTTAACCATATCTAAGATGAATATAAGGCGAACAAGTGATCACATTTGTATGTCATTCTTGCCCAATAGCCTATCCCTCACTATATTTTTACTATCTGTGAAATGGTGTTTATTCATGAATATATCGCAAAAATTAAAGCTGTCTTTCGCAACGGCAATCGCGCTTCCTTTGTTAATCATCGCGGGGCTTATTATCAGTCAAACTCGGCAGCAGGGGATAGAGACCTTCTCAGAGCTCAGTGATCGAGAGGCGCTACAGGTTGAGAATGGTATTCAGATGTTTTTTGATGAAATTGCAAAAAACGTAGACTATTTAGCAACCCATGCACAAGTCTTGAGTGCGCAGCAAGACGTGAAAACTTATATGGATTCAACCAGCACCGCTCGACTTAATTCCAAAGCAGGAAGCAAAATAGAGCAAGCAGCATATTCGTTATTTGAGCACTTTGGTAACACGCACCCCGGTATTGCCTATATCTACATGGGAAATCACCAAGGTGGTTATATTCAATGGCCTCTAGGTGAAGTGAATGCAAACTACGACCCTAGACAGCGTCCTTGGTATCAAACGGGACAATCGGGAAATGGCGAGACGATCCGCACCAGCGCCTATTATTGGGCGCCGGATGATATGGTGATTGTGTCGACGGTAAAAGCGATAACTGCCAATGGTCAAACTGTGGGTGTCCAAGGTATGGATGTGTCACTGCAAGGGTTGACCAAAATCATCCGCAATATCAAGTTGGGCGAGACTGGCTATTTGATGTTAGTGGAAGACACTGGAAATGTGCTGGTCGATGCCAAGTTCTCCGAACATAGATTTAAAAAGTTGGCAGACATTGCGAACGGTCGCTATCGTGAATTGGCTCAAAATAAAGATGGGCTATTTGAGCTCGAAATTAACGGGCAAGACTACTTTGCCAACATCTATACAGCACCCAAATTAGGCTGGAAGTTTATTGGTTTAGTTGAAAAAGGTGAGGTAATGGCTGCAGCCAATGCGATGACGCTGACGATATTGATTCTAAGTGCCGTCCTGATCACCATATTTTTGTTGCTAGCAAGTTATATTTCTAAGTTGATTTCAGCGCCCATTGTAGAAGTGAGTGACGGTTTAACTGAAATTTCGCAAGGCGGTGGTGATTTAACGCAGCGTTTAGACATTAAAGCTCAGGATGAAACGGGCAAACTGGCGACGAGTTTCAATTTGTTTTTAAATCTCATTGCTGAGTTGGTGACGCAAATCAATGAGTGTGCACAGCAAGTTAATGAAACCTCACGACAAACCGCTTCGCAATCTGATCAGCTCACGGGCGCTACCAGTCAACAACAGCAAGCGCTTGAAATGGCTGCTACCGCTATTAATGAGATGGCGGCAACCGCAAACGAAGTGGCGGCAAGCTGCGCCAATGCCGCTGAGCTGGCAGGGCAAACTCAGCAAGCATCTGAGCTGGGCCAAAGGGTGATCACAGAGTCTGTTGAGAGCGTTACAACATTATCTGAAGTGATCAACAAGGCAACCGCAGATATCATGCAGCTTGACACCGAAAGCGAAAATATTATGTCGATACTCAGCGTGATCCGAGGCATAGCAGAGCAAACTAATCTTTTGGCATTAAATGCGGCAATTGAGGCGGCACGGGCAGGTGAGCATGGCCGCGGTTTTGCCGTAGTGGCCGATGAAGTACGCGCGTTGTCGCAGCGTACTTCTGAATCGACGGAAGAAATTGCCTCTCAGCTTGATAAGCTTAGAAAAATGACAGAAATGGTGTCGGGAGAAATGAAGCGCAGCCTCACGCGTACGGAGCAAACGGTTGAACTGACAAACTCAGCGCAACAACAATTTAGTGAAATTACCCAAGCGATTGTCAATATTAGCGACCTTAACACGCAAATCGCCACCGCAGCTGAAGAGCAGCAACATGTTGCTGAAGACATTAATCGCAACGTGGTGGAAATTAAAAATGCTGCGGATAGCGTGAGTGATATCGCTGTGAATACCAATCAAAATGGCGTGAGATTACATTCATTATCGAGCACGCTCACAGAGCTGGTGGGCAAATTTAAAGTATAGCTTTAGCTCAATCCCAAGTTCCATAAACCGTGAGAGCAACACTCTCACGGTGCTACCGCATTGGTATAATTGAATAACTTTCAAATTGGATGGATAACAGTTTACTCGTAGTATTTAAGTGGTAAGGTAGGCATATCATTGAGTTGACGTAGGAATCACCATGGAATTATCACCTTCAGTTTCAATCGAGCGCACCGAGTCCGGACTTGAATATATTTGGGTCGACAGTGCATTTTGCCAAGCGAAGATCTTTTTACAAGGCGCGCAACTTACCGAGTTTACACCAGCAGGAAAAGGTAATTTAATTTGGGTTTCTGAGGCGGAAGATTACCTTGAAGGCAAACCGGTACGCGGTGGTATTCCAATCTGTTGGCCTTGGTTTGGCGTACATAGCAAAGCGGATTGGCCAATTCATGGGGTTGCTCGCAAGCTACTTTGGCGCGCGCACAGCGTTGAAGAAAAAAGCGATGAAATTACCGTTAAACTCACACTACCAATGACCTTAGTTGAAGCGCAATACTGGCCACACACATCACAATTAGAGGTCGAGTTTGTGTTATCAGACAAGCTTGAGGTGCGACTGACCAATATCAATACTGGTGATGCGCCATTTACGTTAACGCAAGCCTTACATACGTATTTCCCAACGCCAGAAGTCAGTAATACCACGGTAGACGGGCTACAAGGCGCGAAATATATCGAGTTTGATGAAGGTCCATTTGAGCAAACCGAAGTGGTTGGCTTTGCCCGCGAAACCGATATGGTATACACCCAAGCAAGCCCAGTACAAACCATCAATACACCTGCGGGCATTATTGAAGTAAAACGTGAAAACTCAACTTCTTGTGTGCTTTGGAACCCATGGATTGAAAAGTCACAGCGTTTAAGCAACTTTAATGATGATGAATACCACAAGATGTTGTGCTTAGAAGCTTGTAACGTAATGGACGATGCCGTGCAACTTGCACCAGGTGAAAGCCATACCCTAAGTACAATCATCCATTGGTTATAATTTTATATTCGCGGAGCACACTATGCTCCGCTGAAACCCGATAACAATAAAAATTCTCCCTATGGAAAAGCCCACAATACTGGTTATTGATGATAACGCCGAAGTACGCCTCAGCGCCGTATTCTTTTTAGAAGATCAAGGTTTCAATGTAATTGAGGCGGCAACCTTAGAGCTTGCAAAGTCTCTGCTCACCGCTAAGCAAGTGTCATTAGCCTTGCTCGATATGAACTTCTCCCGAGATACCACTTCCGGCAATGAAGGGCTGGACTTTTTGCGCTGGCTACGTGACTCCAATCTTAATGTGCCTGTGATCTGTATTACCGGTTGGGGAAATGTCGCGTTAGCGGTGTCTGCAATGCAGCTTGGTGCGAGCGACTTTATCGAAAAGCCATGGGACAATCAGCAGCTGCTACAAGCCGTGCAGCAACAACTCAAAATATCATTAAAGCAAGCGAATATCGTAGCAAAACACAGCGAGCGCGGCGCGTTTCAATGGCGCTCTCAGGCGATGCAATCTTTATATAAGCAGCTTGCTAAAGTAGCAAAAACCGACGCTCGGGTGCTGCTTACTGGGCCAAGTGGCGCGGGGAAAAGTCATTTAGCTCAGTGGTTACACCAACAATCTAATCGTTCAGCAGGACCTTGGGTTGAAGTGAATATGGGCGCGGTGCCAGAGTCCTTGTTCGAAAGTGAGATGTTTGGTCATAGCAAAGGGGCGTTTACAGATGCAAAGCAGCATCGTGTTGGTCGTTTTGCAATGGCAAAGCAGGGCACATTATTTTTGGATGAAGTTGCGACTATTCCACTTCCTTTACAAGCAAAATTACTGCGGGTGCTGGAAAATGGCAGTTATGAAGTTGTGGGTAGCAGTCAGACGCAACAAGCGGATTGTCGACTTATTTGCGCAACCAATACCAATCTTGACGACTTAGTGAAAGCCGGTGAGTTCCGAGAAGACTTGTTATATCGCATCAATACGATTGTGATTGAAGTGCCAAGGCTTGCCGAGCGGTTTGGCGATATCGTACCTTTGGCTGAGTATTTTGTCGCTAAATTCTGTGCGCAGTATGGTGAGCCAATTCGTGAACTTAGCTCAGCGGTTAAAGCTGCGTTGATTGAACACGCTTGGCCCGGCAATGTGCGTGAGTTAAGTCACGTCATGGAGCGTGCCGTGTTAATGGCGGAGGGCTTGCAGATTGAGCTTAGTGATTGCCAACTACGCTTTACCGCCGCACCGAAAGTGACCAGTGATATGCCAAGCAAGACTTTGCAACAAGTGGAGCAAGAAATGGTGGAGCAAGCGATGCAACGGGCCCAAGGTAATGTCGCAGAAGCCGCTAAAATACTTGGACTCACGGCCTCTTCTCTTTATCGGCGTTTGGAAAAATATGGTCTTAAAACATCTGGCTAGTGCCGAGTGGCGGTTTGGGGCTTACTGTACGCTGTTAACCATTAGCTGTACGGTTTTACTGACTTTACTGCTTCTGCAATTACAGCTTGGGGTAATGTGGGTGGCTGTCGTATCGGTGAGTGTATTGGGGTTATTGGGCGGGTTACAAAAAATACTGCTGTCTCACCTTAAGCGTATTGCCATGCGTGCTAATTGGCAGCTAGAAGCGATTGCACAAAGTGATTTTACGCAAACCATTAAGCCACATTACACAGCGGGCGTGGTAGCCGAATTTGAACAGCGCTTGCTGGCCTTAAGTGCACAGCTACACAGTCAAAAGCGCCGCTATCATAGTCAGCAGTTTATCATTTATCAGCTAATAGACAGCCTTAATACGCCAATTATGATGTTTGACGAAAAACTCAAACTTGCCTATGCCAATGGGGCATTTGAGTCGCTTTATCATCGCCCTTGGGTAGAGTGTAAGGGAATAAGCGCGGCTCAGTTTGGGTTGGTGCAACAAGATAATCACTGGCATTTTGCAGATACAGCGCAGCAATCTCGGTGGCAACTACAAAGTAGTGAATTCTTTCAAGAGGGTAAGCAGTTTTCTTTACTTGTCGCACTCGATATTACTAAGGCATTACGTAAAAAGGAGCTGGCTGCTTGGCAACACTTAATCCGAGTAATAAGTCATGAGATTCACAACAGTTTGACGCCCGTCAGCTCCCTAGCGCAAACCTTATTGGCAAGAGCGAAGGACGAAAAAGAGCAGCATGCGCTAAGTGTAATAGGTCAGCGTTGCCAGCATTTACAACAATTTGTGAGCCAATACGCCAAAGTTACGCAAACCCCAAGGCTAGATCGGGAGTCAGTCTCCATCATGCTGTTACTGTCTTCTGTTGCTGCGTTATTTGAGGATACCGGCATCCAAGTAAATTGCACCGTGAATACTCTCAATCTTGATAAAGCTTTAATTGAGCAAGTGCTGATTAACTTAGTTAAAAATGCCATTGAGGCCTGTGGTGAAAATGCCAAGTTGACGCTACATGCTTATTATCAGCAGCAACAAGCGGTGATTGATGTGCAAGACAATGGCCCTGGCTTTGCCAACCTAGATAACATGCTTACACCTTTCTATTCCACCAAAGAAGGTGGGCAGGGAATAGGGTTAACCTTTAGTCGCACCATTGTGGAGTTACACGATGGACAACTGAGTTGTCACAACACCGACTCGGGAGGATTGATAAAAATCACTTTACCTTGTTGATAATAATTATCATTAGCATATAATTAAAGTTCCTTCAAAACCTTGGCAAGGAGCTACCATGTTAGTCACTTATCTGTTGGCCAGCGGCTTTATCTTTATGGCGTATAGCTACTCCAAATCATTCAACCCACATGCACATACCAAGGCAAAGTTGGCGGTGTTATTGAGCGCGGGTTTAATCGCTGCGGCAAAATGGCAGGCTGGGTTGAGTTCAACCGTGGTATTTTTTGTGTTTGCTGTGTCTCTAGGGGTACTTAGCCTGTTTATCACCCTCGCACAGCCACAAAAACACTGAAAAATTACGCGCATTTAGAGCAACTAACATGTTGCTTGCCTCAAAATAGACGTTTTAAGGTGTAGCGTGCGCAAGAAATTGTTACTAAAAAGCACACTTTTTCTTTATATCTCTTGTTAAGCTAGCGCAACTGGACTTATTTAGGAAAGGTAATGCGAGCGCTACTGATAATTTTTGTTGCATTTACTAGCTTTGGTTTACAGGCTAAGTGGCAAACCATCAAAACCGAAAACTTCAATGTGCATTATCCCCAGTCGCTTCAGCAATGGGCGTATTCTGCAGCAAATGAGCTGGAGGTGGTACGAGATAAAGTACTGGCACAACAAGGCAGAGCATTGAGTGAACGTGCTGATGTGATTATTTACGATCCAGAAAATGCGGCCAATGGCTTTGCATTACCCAGCACTGATAAACCAATGATGGCATTGCAAGCAACGCCACCTCAAGCTGATTCCGTCATCGCAAATAACACCAGTTGGCAGCAGTTGCTCATTTTGCACGAATATATTCATCTCGTTCATCTATCACAGCCTAGCCGTAATCAATGGCGACAACATCTCAGAGATTGGCACGATATTACCGACTTACTCGATGCGGTATTACCGCGTTGGGTCAGCGAAGGCTATGCGACCTTGCTGGAGTCTAGATTAACGGGGCGAGGACGTTTGTACGATAACTATAGTGAGAGCATTGTGCGTTATTACGCGCAGCAAGGCGCATTACCGACCTATAGCGCTTTAGATGATGGCGACAAGTCTTACCTTTCCAATTCCATGGCGTACTTAGTCGGCGTACGTTTTCTAGCATGGCTTGAGGATAATTATGGCGCACAGACGTTAGATGCCGTGTGGACAAGAGTGCAGGCGGTGGAATCTCGCAGTTTTGAAACCGCATTTAGTGGGGCTTTTGGAGCGCCAGCCAGCCAGTTATATCGTCGCTTTATTGTTGAATATAGCTATCAGGCCATGCAGCAAGAGAAAGCCTTGATCCCGACACAGAGTGAACTTTGGCAGCAGTTTGCGTATGCTGCTCGAGATATCGCGTTCTCTCCAGATGGCAGTCAGTTTTTGGTGGTAGAGCAAAATCGTAAACGCCAAGTCACACTCAATATCTACGAAAGCAAAGAAAATGTAGAAGCCATTGAGCAATTTAATAAGCGCAATGAAGCGATATTAAATGCCGATCCTAAAGATATTGTGGATATCGCACCTGAAGTCTTTCCAAAGAAACGACTCGCGCAGCTTAATGCTCATAATTTTGCTGGTATCTATTACCCCCAATGGCTGAATGACAGCCATATTTACTTCGTTGCAAAAACGCCGACTGCAGACGATAGCTTTATTAATGATTTATTTGTCTGGAAAGTTGGTACTGGAAAGCCTAAACAACTAACCGAAGGTGCGGGTATTCGCCGCTTTAGTATTATTGATGCCAATACCGTTATTGCGGAGGTGTCCCGTTTGGGTTACTCACAGCTAGTGATCATGGAGTTGGACTCAGGCAAGCAAACGCCAATCACCACAAGTAAGCTTGGTGATGTCCATGACTTTCCTGTGCTTTCTAATAAAAAGACGACATTAGCCTATGTGCATGTTACTCCTAACAAACGCTGGCAACTTGTCGTTAAAGATCTTAGCCATGATGCAACCGAAATCGTCTATTTGCCCAAGTCACATCAATACCTTTCGGGGTTAACTTGGTCTCATGATGATGACAAGTTGTACTTTATTTCTGGAGTCGCAGGCCACTTAGCAGTGATGCGTTATGATGTGGAGAGTAAAGTACTTGAGACCTTACCTGCAAGTGCTAAACCGCTTGAGCAAATTATTACCCATTCACAGCAGTTACTGGTGAGCTATGCGACCCCTGAAGGGGTCAAGGTTAACAAAATAGTTTCTCCGGCTTGGCGCACCGTGAGCGTGTTGGAGCAAGTGGATGAGGCGGAACAAAAAGAGCTGCATCCCCATCAATTACCTGCGGCTAAGATAGATCAAACTGCGCTGCCCAGTTCTGATTATTCTGTGTTCGAGCAGTCTTATTCTATCGCCTTATCTGGCGCATTAAATAGCGCCTCCTTTGATAGTTTGGGCGTGTCACTAAAAGGGCAGGATGTGCTGCGCCAACTTGCTTGGCAGCTTGGAGCTGAGAAAAGTATCAATAATGGCGCGTTGATGGGCGCATTTGCCCAACTTGAATATCGTCATGAAAACTGGAAAACGACGTTTGATGCTGGATATCAAGAGCTAGAAGCGGATAAGCAGTCTCACTCACTACAAGTAAATACCTCGAATGAGAGCAGCTTTAAGCAATTTGCCTTGTCATCTAGCTATCGTTTTGGTGAAGCATTGAATTACCTCGCTCCTGAATTGGGTGTTATTCGTGTGCAACATAGTGAAAAGACGTGGAACGGCGGGCGCTACAGCTTTAACGGTCGTGCAATGTGGGATACTCAGCAGCATGGTGTAGCACTGCAAGTCTCTGCAGCTCAGTGGTTAGGTGAATTAGATGGTTTTGATTATCAGGTGAATCTGTTCGCTAAAGCATGGCAAATTCCATTCTATGCATCGGTCGATAGCCGCTACAGCAGCGAATTGCCTCTATCTGTGGGTGGTGGAGCGCTTACCAGCACTAGTATTAGTAACAGTTTACACGCTGTCAGCGAACCTATGTTACCGCATCTATTTGCTACGGGAAGCCGCTATTTAGGCTATGAATTTGCAACTTCATGGCAGCAGGGTAAACCTAAGTTATTTTATAAGCAGCATCAGTTAGATGGAGAAGTAATTGGGCAAAATTACGGTATTAAGATGCACATGCCTTTGTCTCGAGTGATATTAGATAAGGCCGCTGATTTTGCTCCTGCAGGATTAACCGATCTACAGTTTAGTGCTGGAGTGGGTCGTATAGAGGGGCGTAACATGACCAATGAAAACCGTGTTTGGTTTAGTGTTTGGTATGAGTTGTAGGTAATCGCTGAAGATTGCTATCAAAAAAGCGGGGGCGAGCCCCCGCAAATCATTCAGTTTGTTTATTCGAAGTTTAGGCTAGTTGTGATCTGCTACGATTTGCAAATCTGAGTATGCATTATATCCGCGGATCATCACCCAATAACGCCCAGCCCCTTCATTGAGGCTGCAAGATTCAGTATTGCCAGAGCGATAAGGACGACAAGTCCAATTACTGGTTGTGGGCTCTGTGCCTTTTAGTACATACATATCAGCATCACCAGTGCCACCGCTAGTGTTAAATGTCACTGTATTTGCTCCAGCTGGCGCATCGTAATAGAAGAAAGTTTCACTGCCGCTAGCACCAGCAAGCCCCGTTTTTGCAACTCCCTTGATAAGCTTTTGCTCTTCACCCGGTAGCGTTACGGCAACTTGTTGTGTTGTTGACGCGGTGTCGCCATTACTATCTGTCACGGTGAGTTCTACGGTATAGCTGCCAGAGTTTGTGAAGCTATGTGAAGTTTGCGCGCCTGAGGCGGATGCGCCGTCACCAAACTGCCAACTATGCTGTGTAATAGAACCGTTTGGTGAGCTAGATCCTGAACCATCGAAGCTGCAGCTTAGGTCATTACAGCTGTAAGTAAATAACGCAACAGGCAATGGATCGGTAGTGCCATTATCACCAACAGGAATTTGGCCACCAAAGTGAGTAGAAACCTGAGGCCAAATTAAGCTAATTTTAGCGCCCTTATTGGTACAGCCACCTAAGTGGTGTAGCGCAACAACATTATTGGTTGAGGCTGCAAGTACGGGTGAACCTGATGAGCCACCAATAGTGTCGCAGTAATAGCCTATATCTGTGCCGGTACCTCGACCATTCGCTGTTGCTTGGTTAACAGAGCACAGTCCATTGGTGTCTTGATCAGACTCAATAGACAGCTCTTTGGGGTTACCTGAACCATGTTGAGGAATGTAAATACGCTCGCCCTGCGATGGATTACGCACATCTAAGCCGAAGTAACCAAATGGCTGAGCCTTAGCGAAATCATTGACGGTAAACAACGTATAATCTAGCGTATAATCTGTTTTGAGGAAGTCTTTACCTGTGATCTTAACCACAGTCTCGCGCTGACTGCCGTTACAGCTTGTGCTTTGATAATTAAACCATACCTCAGTATTTGCCAGCTCTGATGCTGATCCCACACAGTGATTATTGGTAAACATGCGGTTATCTGCACCAACACGCCAACCCGTACATAAACGACTGCCGTTCATAAGCAGTCTGGCGACTGGACGTGAACGCTCGAACTCTACCGGATGCGATTGCGCCCAGCACTGCACGTCTTTACGTTCCATTGCACCACAAGTTGACATGGGCGTCACATCGGTCATGCCCTCAACAGTTGCTTGCCCTTCAGTACCATGATAGTAAAAGTCGATCTCGGGTGTTTTGCCCGCATTATCTTGGCCTGAGGTATATTCAATGATGACTTTATCAGCAGAGACTGACATAGCAGAAAACTGTTTAACGCCGTCATCGCCGAGGTTTGGATCAATTGTTGCTGCGCTGAGGCTTCCTTGGGTGTATTCATAGCGCTCGCCACTATCTTCCGAGCGAACAACGAGTTTACCGCCGTTTGCAAGATTTAGGTTTTTAAAGTGTAGTTTGATGTAGCTTGCATCTGGGTGTGAAACCGTTTGCACAATGGTCTGTGTAGACGTTGAAGTACTTGTAGCGCTGCTTTGAGTAATAAGCGGAAGGTTGAGTTCATACTTTTTACCAATCATTGCTTTACTAGCTTTGCTGGTATATTCCATCATCTGAGCTTCCGTTAATGGCGCTTGTGCCATCGCGATACCAGATGCTAAACCTAATGCTGTGACAAGAATGTGTCGTTTCATTGTTATTCCTTTTGAGTGTGTGGTTATCCAACTTGAGATAAAAAGTTGGGCGTCGTTCAATACCGAACCAAGCCTTGGGTGCACTGTAGAGCACGACTAGTGGTGGTATGTTTTTTGAACATCCACACACCAAAATAGAAACAATAATGTATTTTGTAAAGTTATATATATATTATTTTAACATAAGTTTTACTTAACTTATGTCATTCCTTATTTTATATCCTCATTACGAACCAATAAATGGTTCAACATTTTTTGCTTGGCGATGTATAGGTCCTTTTTATACTGCTCTCTAGACTTATTGACAGCTTGCTCAAAATATTCAGATGCGGTTTGGTATCTTTGCTCTAAATAAGCAATTTTTCCAAGCTCGACATAAACTTCCGGCAAGTAATGATAATTCAGCAATAAAGGCTCAATAAGTTTTTTGGCTTTTTTATAGCGTTGTTGTTCAATGTAGCTGGAAGCTAACGAGAGGGTATCGAAAGGGGATGCAGGGCTTCGATCAAGCTCCGTCTGAATCATATTCTTGAGCACGGTTTGATCTTTGGGAACATAGTTAAGGTAATTCAATAACAAGTTGGTGCTGGTGAGATGATTGTTGAAGGCATAACCATAGATTTGCT
This sequence comes from Pseudoalteromonas sp. CO342X, assembly GCF_004208915.1. NCBI lineage: Bacteria > Pseudomonadati > Pseudomonadota > Gammaproteobacteria > Alteromonadales > Pseudoalteromonadaceae > Pseudoalteromonas > Pseudoalteromonas sp. CO342X. The sequence continues at coordinate 151,402 of NZ_SGPH01000036.1, read as the reverse complement.
TCGCACTATTTATATCACCAACATGCTTATGTAACAGCGCGGCAGTATTGATAGCTTCAGCGTCTCTTGGGGCGTATTTGAGCGCAGCAGACAATAAAGAGTAACTTAGGTCATAATCAGCTTCCAGCAGAGCAGAAACGGCTAAGTTAGTATAAAACTTTGCGACTAAATCTTCATACTGTGCGTTTCCAGAAAACACACTATCTTGATCTGGGAAGTAATCAACGACAGTACCTTTAATCAAAGTTTGTTGTTCATTCTCACCACCTTCTGTCGCCCTATTTGCGAATAACTTGGTTTTAAAATGGCTTGAGGTGATGATAAACTTTTCGTGCTTCCGAAACATTGGATAGCTGTCAACTTTAGCATAACTTGTTTTGATCCCTAATACATTGGCGTACGCTTGTGTTAATACGGCAAGAGAAATGCAATTGCCAGCTCTGTTGAGCGTTGCTTCAGTCGCAGTAAGCGTTTCCCCATCGTAAGAAAAGTTATCCAATTTTGCGTCTAGGAATCTTCCTAATACTTGGTCATCTCTCATGTTGGCATCTGCATATTTGCCAAAAAAGGAGATTGCAGCTTGCTGTTCGGATTCAGGTAAAGCGAAAATTTCAGCTTCAGTTTGCACTGGTTTCAGCGTAAAAAGAGAGTGGTTGAATAAAGAAGTTACGTCTACCTTCTGTTTCGTGTCAGCTGTAGTGGTGTGAGTGGAATTGCATCCGCTCAAGCCAATGCTAGTAAGTATAATGAGTAGCCACTTCATAGTAATTCCTTGTATTTATTTATATACACCTGTATTCCAGCCTTGCCATCTATTCAAAGTTGGATGTTCGGCGTCCAGTTGTATTTTAAAACTTAGCTCTTAAAATGCGCGCCTTCAAAAATAAAACCTTAAAAATCATAAATTTACAATGTGTTTTTAAAGGTTTTACAGCACTTTAACTTAGCAACAATTTAGACATTTGGAGTTGGCATTGAGCGAATATTTACCGATCGTTTCTTCCTTCGTTTTGGTTTTAAGCTTTGTTCCTTTGATTAGGAAGATCCGTAAAAATCGCAGTGTGTCAGGTGTATCACTGTTAATGATGAGTTTTGGTGTTGCACAAAGCTCTTACTTTATTGCCTACAACGTTTTCTTTGAACGTTTTTTTATGGTGCTACCTTTTGTTATTACAGGCTCTTTAAGTGCACTTATTTTATATTATTTTATTCGGTACAACGCAAGCTCGAAACAGCGTAATCAATTAGCACTTTTGCTTGGTTTGTCGACGTTGCCATTTGGGCTTTTATTGGCAAAGGACATCGAAGCAGCGGCGTTGTTAAATGCGTTAACTTACTTAGGGCTAGTGATGAGCTCAATTCGAGTTATGCCACAAACCTATAAAACGATAAAAAGCGGTGATGTCTCTAACTTAAGCGCTAGGTATTTTTCACTGCAGTTTTTAGCTGGAGGAATTGGATTGGCTGCTGAACTGAGCTTAGGTCATGTTAGCGTGGCTCATGTATTGATGTTTGTGATGATTTTACTGACTAATGCGGCGCAATTAGGTTGTATTCAGTACTATCGCTCTAAACCTGCTTTAGCTTAGTGATATAAACAGATAAAACATGGGCTAGCAAATTGCTAGCCCATAACGTTTTCGCTAACTTCACTTGCGCAATACAAAAATTTTTGAGTTACGCTTCAAGCGCTTTTGTGATCATACGGTCAATATACGCTTTATGTGCCTTAGTTGCCTGATCGGCACCCCAAGCTGTGCTCTTATCCAAAATACTCTGCAGTTGGAATAGTGCAGTGGCTTTTGCCAAATTGTCGTATTTGCTCGCTTTGCTCAATCCTGCAACATTAATTAAGCGAGAAACGTACTCTATTTTCAGGTTTTGGCTCAGTGTCGTTGCACTCGTATCAGCAACGAAAATAGCGGCAGTCAGGTCGTTCATCACCTCGTTTAGGCTGTATTCGTTACCATAGTACGCAGAGTCGTTGATACCTTGTGTTTTTGACTTGTTGTGTACTTATTTAGAGCCCCACAAAAGATAAACTGCATCTACTGCCTTTAATCTCCGATCCCGGAGTGAATGCTCCGATTTCGGAATATCAGCTGACTTTTTCAGTTACGTGATTTTTAACATGCTGAAATGTAATGTTATTTCAATTTGGCATAGTTCTCGCTCTTAGCGCTTATTCAGTTAGGAGGGGAAATGGATTTAGTCAAACCGGCCAAGCCAAAAAAAACCACACATTACATCGTTGTTATCTGTTTAATGTCGGTGATAGTTGTCTATTTGCTGTGGCAACAATGGGCGCCTCATTCTAGTGTGATGCGCGCTGAAATACTGGTCGCGGAGGTGAAACAAGGTCCGCTTACGTTGTCAGTAGATAGCTTTGGAGAGTTACGTAGTGCTGAGCAGTTTTTGTTAAACGCGCAAAGTGCGGCCATTGTTAAAGTGATCCATCACAAAGCGGGCGCAATTATTCGTAAAGGTGATGTGATTGCTGAGCTCATGAGTCCTGATCTGGTGTTGCAAGTTCAGCAAGCCAAACAAGCTTTGCGTCAGTCGTGGGCAATAAAAGAGCAGCTGCTACTCTCTCAGCAAAGGGAGCAGTTAAACGAACAAAAACAGCTGATGCAAAAGCGGGGGGAGTTAAAAACCTTAGTGTTGCGTCATCGTGCTGAGCAAAACCTTGCACAACAAGGCATTATTTCCGCGCTTAATTTTGCCCAAACTGAAACTAGTTTGAGTACCTTACAACATGAAATTACCATGCTAGAACAGCAAGCTAAACAGCTGCAAGCACTGCATGGTTCGGCGCTTACCCTTGCCAATGAAGAAATTAATATTCGCGAGCAAGAACTCAATAACTTGCTAGAAAAACAACAGCAACTAGAGATTAGAGCTAGTACCTCAGGGGTTATTGAGCGAATGCCTCTGGCGCTTGGGCAACGAGTCAATGTTGGTGACGAGTTAGCATTAATTGGCTCTAACCAGTCGTTGGTGGCGGTATTGTCTGTGCCACAATCCCAAGTGCGCTGGGTTGAAACTGGGCAAGATGTGATGGTGAACATGCAAGCCAATAAAGTAAAAGGCAAAGTGATCCGAGTTGACCCGGTGGTGACAAACAATAGCGTGGAAGTAGAGGTGAGTTTACCAAATGCCTTACCGAAGCAGGCGCGAGCGCAGCTGAGCATTTCTGCCAGCGTCGCCATTAAGCATCTTGCCAATGCCACTTATGTACAACGCCCCGCCAATGCCAAAGATAATCAAACGCAGACCTTATTTGCACTGACTAGTGATGACACCGCAAAGCCGATAGAAATCACTTTTGGTGCTTCAACTGGGAAATATATTGTTATAGATTCTGGCGTTGAAGCCGGGAGACGATTAATCATTTCTGATCTAGCCTATCTTGCCAGTCTAGATGAGACAATCTTATTAGAGTAGGAATATCAAAATGATAGTGCTTAAAAATATTAATAAAGTGTTCGAAACCGAAGAGCTGCAAACACACGCACTGAGAAATATTTCACTGGAAATAGCAAAAGGCGATTTTATTTCGATCTCTGGCCCATCAGGATGCGGTAAATCTACTTTGCTATCCATCATTGGTTTAATTGACCAAGCGACAAGTGGTAGTTATACGATTGGTGCTCATGATGTGACAACGCTGACGCTTGATCAAGCCGCTGAGCTTCGCAATGAGCATATTGGGTTTGTCTTTCAGGCTTTTAATCTCATTGATGAAATTTCGGTATTCGATAACGTTGCTTTACCGCTAAAGTATCGCTCTGAAAAGCTGAGTAAGGTTGAAGTAAAGCAGCGAGTCGAGTCTTGTTTACAAAAGGTTGGACTGTCGCATCGTGTTCAACACAAGCCAAATCAGCTATCAGGCGGGCAGCAGCAGCGTGTCGCGATTGCTCGTGCTTTGGTGACCGAACCAAGCATTCTACTGGTGGATGAACCGACAGGTAACTTAGATTCGAAAAGTGGCGATCAGGTGATGCAATTAATCGCTGAATTGCATCAGCAAGGCACCACAGTTTGTATGGTGACGCACGATCCACGTTATGCCGATATGGCTCCAAGGCAGGTGAAATTGTTCGATGGTGAGCTGTTAGGCACCGTTGCTTCTGCTCAACCTGTTAGTCAACGAGCATAGAGAGGGCACCATGCAAGTGTTCAACTTAGGCCGTGCAAATATTTATCATGTTAGTGTGGTGACTACGCTGAGCTGTGTATTCGTAGTGATGCTGGTCGCAATGGGGATGTTACATAGCCTGTATTTTTCACCTCTACCATACCCGGATTCAGAACGTATTGTGAAGCTTGAATACCCGATGTTTGATGAAAATGGCAACGAGAGCAGCGAAGCCTTTAACTACCCATCATTGATGCATTTATACGAGCATAAACCTGCCGCAATGGAGCAACTGGCGATGGTGCATTATGCGGAGCAATTGCTTACCTCAGATGCTGGTGCGCCTCAAGTTGAATCGGCTTATGTCTCGCCCGAGTGGTTTAGTATTTTTGATATGCCGCTTGCGATGGGGCGGGTTATTACCGAACCTGTCGATGAGAGCAGCCCTGTGGCTGTGCTGAGCTTTCAAGCTTGGCAAAACCACTTCAATGGCGATCCTAATATCTTAAATAAAACGCTGCGTCTGGATGAGCGAGAGTTTACGATTGTCGGGGTGGCGGCAGAGCGGTTTTATGAACCTGACTTAAAAAAGCTCACGCACAACACTGCGGTATGGCTACCTTGGCAATACAACCTAACTTCAGAGGAAGCTAAACCTTACTGGTGGAACCGTTATGCGCTTAACTTGATGGTGGGTAAACTGGCTACAGGGGTGGAGCATGAACAAGTCAGCCTCTCGCTTTCCAACGAAATGAACACACTTTGGCGCAGCAAAGTGAGCGACAGTGAGTATTTTGCGAAGTGGCATATTGGCATTCGCGCGATGCCGTTGAAATCAATTATGCTCGGTAAGTCTCCCTTGTTGTTATTTGGAATGTTTGTGGTATCGCTTGGTTTACTTGGTATCGCGCTCTTAAATATCAGTAATTTATACCTTGCAAGACTCAGTCAGATCCAGCGCCGGCTGGCAATTCAAGCGGTGGTGGGAGCAAAAATAAGAGATATTGCGCTGATGCAGTGGTTACCGCTGCTAGCACTTTGCTTAGTATCACTCGTGGTTGCAATTGGCGCGTCTTATGTTATCTGCCAGTGGTTACAGCAAGAACTAGTAGGGCTGTTGCCGCAAGCGCAGCTGATTTCGTTAACCTGGCAAAGTGTGCTTGCACTGGGATTGGTCGCTTTATTGACGAGCTGGTTATTGTTGTTAGCTGGAATGTCAGCAATACGCTTTCGTCACTTAACACACATGCTAAAACAAAGCGGTAAGGGGAATGCCGTTGTTGTGAGTGCGCGAGTACAACGGATCATGGCGGTGAGTCAGTTAAGTATTTCTATTATCTTGACCTTCTTCTGCTTTAATGTCGGTGTTGCTGCCATATCTCATCTCAAAAATGCTTATGCGGTAGATCTCAAGAATAAATACGAAGTCACGTTTTATGCTCCTGACACAATGTCGAGAGACGAATACACAGAGGTAATGCGTCAAGCCAGTGAAGCCCTAGGGAATACCGCAGAAGTAATCGCGGTGAGTCGAAGCCGTTCACCCATCGGGCAAGGTGTTGGCACTTGGTCATTGCAAGAAGTCGAGACGCTTGAACGCGTGCATCCGGTTGGCCGAGTTGTGGATAGTGGTTATCTTGAGTTTTTTTCTTTGCCGTTACTACAAGGTCAGTTTTTCGATAGTGAAGCGGTGCGCCGCGGTGAGCAGCAGTTAATTATCAATAAAACCTTTGCTGAGCAGCTAGGTGGAGAGGAAAAGGCGCTAGGCAAGCGCCTTAGCTTTAACATTGCCGACGAAGACGCGGCATTTGAAATTATTGGTGTCGTTGCTGATTTAGCCGTGCCAGGCGAACCCGCACTGCCCCATGTGTATCGAGCAGTACAAGGAAGTAATACGGCGTTAATTAAGACTAAGCAGCCGGTTACTAAATCCCATTTTGCAGCGCTGCTTACGCAAGTTCATCCAGCATTGAAAATCTTTAGTTTTAAATCACTTACTGCGCAGCGTGAGCAATACCTGTTGACCGATACCTTGGTCACCTATGGAGCACTATTTATCTTTGCATTGGCGTTGTTGCTCGTGATTATTGGCCTGTTTGGTGTCTTTCGTTATAGCCAATCACTTAAGGTTTCTTATTACGGCACGAAAATGGTGCTGGGTGCCAAACACAGCGATCTCACTCGAGAGGATCTTACTACCCACTTTAAGCACATAGGTATTGCGTTAATGATCTCCCTGACAGGGTGTTTATTATTGTCGCCATACTTTCAGCAAACATTTAATGTGGCAGAGTTTTCGATTGCGGCTGTGGGGATAGTGTTGGTGTCGAGTTCGTGTTTGTACTTTTCACTACAGCAAATACTGCGCAGGCCACTCAATGCATTAATCAACCCATCTGAATTAGTGAAGGGATAAGCATGACATTATGGCATAAGCTATTGAGGCGTGTGAGGTATAGGCTTAATCTAATGTTAGTTGTGTTATTGAGCGGCGCTTTCGCCGCCATATTGAGTACGCCAGTCTTCTATATCAAGCGTTTAGTCGGTGCTAAGGTACGCGATGTTCTTATTGAGCAGTGTTGGAGTCGGGCTTCTCTCGTGTTAGTCGCGGTGGTTATTGCTGTTTTCTTGTCTTTAGTTGTAGCGAGTATGTTTGGCATTTTGAGTCCGCTGCTTGGGATCTATCTGTTGTTCTCTATCGTATTGGTAGGCTGTATCGTTCTAGTGCTTGAGCTTCATCATGTCACTAAGCAGATTTAGGGTGATAAATGTGACAAAAAGCCGAAAAAATTGTTATATAACTCACAAAAATCGCACTTATAAAGATCTTTATAAATCAAAGGTTTTGGTGCTTCATTGTTTGAAATTACTTTATAATTTTCGCTGTTTTTCGATAGTTATAAAAAGTTGTTCTAAAGGTGTAACAGATTCTTACAAATGTCACATCCGAGAACGCGCTAAACTTGGTACTATACGGTCAGGAAATTATCAATAGGTACTGTCATGCAAGCTAAAACTTTAAAATGGATTCTACCCTTTACCGTGCTTATAGTCGGTGTTGTCGGATTTATGTTCGTCAATGCCGTTGCTAAGAGTGAACCTGAGAAGCAAGAAGTCGATTCTCGTCCTGTTGTTGAAGTTGAAACTCTCGCTGCGCAAGATCACCAAGTTGTGATCCAAAGCTATGGCGAAGTAAAACCGCTAGAAAGTACACAACTTTCTATTCAAGTATCGGGCGAAGTTGAATTCTGGCACCCTAACTTTGTTGAAGGCGGTGTGGTACAAAAAGGCGAAGTGTTACTGCGTATTGAGCAAGATAACTACGAAGCCGCGTTACTACAAGCAGAAGCAGAACTTGCCAGAGCCGAGGCGCAGCTTATCGAAGAGCAAGCACAAGCTGATGTAGCTGCTGATGAAGCAAGAAGATTTCCAAATAAAAAGCATACCGACCTATTTTTACGTAAACCGCAGGTCATGAGCGCCAAAGCCTCAGTAAAATCGGCAAAAGCTGCACTGCAGCGTGCAAAGCGAGACCTAGAAAACTGCGAAGTTATCGCGCCTTATAACGCACTAGTGGTGAAAAAAGACGTTGGTCTTGGTCAGTTCGTTTCTATGGGTAGCTCAGTTGGTACGGTCAATAACATCGAAACTGCGGAAGTGATTATTCCTATCGCGGGTTTTGATTCTGTGTTTTTACCTGAGCGAGTGTCAGGCCTTGCTGCTACGGTTTATCAACGTGGTGTGAGTGCTTTCACTCGTGAAGCGGTAATTGATAGAGATTTAGGTACTGTTGACCAACAAACGCGTATGAACAACTTGGTGGTGCGTATTAACGACCCGTATGGTCTTACAACGCGCCAGCCAGCGATAAAATACGGTACGTATGTACAAGTTAGCTTTGCGGGTAAAACGTTAAAACAAATCTACCGTCTACCTCAGGATATCGTGAATAATCAGTCGGTTTGGTTGCTTAATCAAGATAACCAGCTTGAGCCACGTAAAGTGCAAGTTATCCGCGAAGAGGGTGAGTTCTTCCTAATTGGTGATGGCATCACAAGTCGCGATAAAGTGGTCATGACACCACCTGAATATCCACAAAAAGGCATGGAAGTTAAAGTTGCTGGCACGGACTCCTCATCAAAGCCAAGTAGTCAGCCGGAAAAGCTGTAACAGCAAGGAGCGACCATGAGTGATATAGAAAAAGCATCGCAGCGCGGTATTATCGCTTATTTTGCGAATAATACGGTAGCGGCAAACTTGTTGATGGTCTTCATACTGATAATGGGTTTTATCAGTTATATGACTATCCAAAGGCAAATGTTTCCAAACTTTGAGATCAATTATGTGACGGTGTCAGCCGTGTATCCTGGCGCGTCTCCTCAAGAAATTGAAGAGGGGATCTTGATCAAAATTGAAGAAGCATTAAAAGACGTTACAGAAATCAAAAAAGGGGTTTACCGTGCCGCTAGAGGCAGCGGTAGTGCGCAACTTGAAATCTATAAAGATGAAGACCTAACGGAAGTAGAAGATAAAATTCGCTCGCGTGTGAATAGTATCGCGACCTTCCCAGCGTCCATGGAGCCTGTGCAGGTTCAGCTTATAGAATTTCGTCAAGACGTGGTGAACATCGCGCTGGCTGGTAATCTACCCTTGAATGCCCTCAAGCCAATTGCCAAAGAAATCGAGGATGAATTACTAGAAATTTCAACGATTTCACTGGTTGACCGTTCAACCCCTGATTACGAGATTGGCATTGAAGTTGATCCAGATGCTCTGCGCCGCTACAACCTAACGATTAGTGATGTAAGTAGCGCAATTAGACGTTATTCGACCAACATTTCAGCAGGTCAAATCAGGACCGAATCTGGCATTATTGCAGTGCGTGTTGAAAATCAAATGTACCGCGGTAATGAGTTTAGAAACATTCCTGTTAAGGTCGGTGATAACGGCGCCAAAATTTATCTTCAAGATATCGCAGAAATTAAAGACGGCCTGACTGAAGGTGAATATTACTTCCGTTTGAATGGTGAAAATGCGGTATTCCTGTCGGTTAAAGCGACCAAAGACCAAAATATGATCCCAATCGCGAAAGCGGTACATAAATATATCGAAGAGAAAAACGCTAAATTACCTGCAGGCTTAAGATTAGAACCAATCGTTGATATGACGTACTACCTGAACGCTCGACTCGAGATGATGAAGAGCAATATGTTACAGGGGGCGTTACTTGTCGCAATCATGCTGACTATTTTCCTACGCTTCAAATTAGCGCTATGGGTAATGATTGGTTTGCCGGTGTGTTTCCTCGGTGCGTTCCTATTTATGCCAGCACTTGGGATCAGTATTAATATTGTATCGCTGTTCGCCTTTATCATGGTACTTGGGATCGTGGTGGATGACGCCATCGTCATAGGGGAGTCCGCCTACTCCGAAATTGAACGCAAAGGTCACAGCGTTAAGAATGTGGTAATTGGCGCTAAGCGTGTTGCAACGCCAGCAACCTTCGGTGTATTGACAACTATTGCTGTGTTTGCACCTATGTTGTTCTCATCTGGTCCTGAAAGTGCATTCTTTAAGTCAATCTCGGGCGTTATTATTCTGTGCTTGGTGTTCAGCTTGATTGAATCCAAATGGATTTTACCAGCGCACATTGCTCACACTAAGATTAAACCACTACGTCCAAACAGTCGTCGTGCTGCATTTAACAAGAAGTTCTTCGCATTTGTAAACGGACCATACAGACGCTTTATTCAGCGCTGTGTTGATTGGCGCTGGACTGTATTATTAACTTTTGTGGCGATGCTGGTATTTAGCTTTAGCTTAGTGACTTCGAATTTAGTGCGCTTTATTCCGTTCCCTAAGGTGCCTGAAGATTATCCAAAGATCGAAATTACCATGAACGACAACGTATCAGACGAGCAGACCATTACAGCGATGCAGTCTATTGAGTTAATGGTACGCAATGTCGATAAAGAGATTGCTCAAGAGTTCGGTCAAGGCATGATTAAGGATGTATATTCTTGGAACCAAAGCCGCACTAAGGGCTCGGTGTTATCGACATTAGTTGATGAAGAGCAAAGACCATTTACGGCTTTTGAACTTGCACGTCGTTGGCGCGAGGCAATGCCAGAGATCACCGCAGTGAAATCAATCATTGTGTATGACAGTGTTGGCGATCAAAGTGGTGGTGAGGGTGAATTTGGTTATCGCTTGCTAGGTTCTGATATCGAGACCCTCAATGCGGCGGGCAGACAGCTTATTTCTATGTTGCAGCAGCAACCCGGGTTATTTGATATCAGCTCGAGTATTGACCCTGCAAGTAAAGAAATGCAGATCGCGCTTAAGCCAGTGGCTTATGAGCTTGGCTTGCAACTTGCTGATGTTGCGATTCAGGTTGGTAATAGTTTTTACGGTGGCGAAGCACAGCGTGTTATTCGTGATGGCGAAGAGATCAAAGTGATGGTGCGTTATCCTGAACTAGATCGTAAAGCTTTGGCTTCACTTAAGCGTACTATCATCACAACGCCAAAAGGCAAAGAAGTGATGCTAGGCGATGTCGTAGAGTTTACCGAGAAGCCGGGTATCAATTATATTCGTCGTGAAGATGGCTTTAGAACGGTATATGTATACGGTAGCATCGATGAAGAGCTGATTGAGCCAGATGCCGTGGTTAAGAATATCGAAGAAAATATCTTACCAGAGCTACTAAAACAGTTCCCAGGCGTAAAAACTAAGCTAGGTGGCAGTGTGGAAGAGCGCCAAGCACAAACCAGTGAGCAGATCTTATTCTTTGCCGCAGGTATGTTGATGGTTTATATCCTATTGGCTGTGCCGCTGAAGAGCTATGCGCAACCGCTTATCGTGATGTCGGTTATTCCGTTTAGCTTAGTTGGCGCGCTATGGGGTCACTTAGTGTTTGGCTTAGATATGAGTACTATGTCTATGTTTGGACTAGTAGCCGCCGCTGGGGTTGTGATCAACGATTCCTTGGTAATGACGGACTATATCAACCAAGCACGTGCCGAGGGTGTTAAGCTTAAAGAGGCGGTTATTGAAGCGGGTTGTGCACGCTTCAGGGCAATCACGCTAACCTCTATCACGACGTTTGCCGGTGTCATGCCAATCATCTTTGAAACGAGTCTACAAGCAAGGTTTGTTATTCCGATGGCGGTATCACTTGGCTTTGCAGTGCTATTCGCAACGCTTATCACGCTGGTGTTAGTGCCGGCCTTATACATCATCTTAACGGATGTGCAGGGTGCGGGTTCACGCTTAAAAGCGAAGATCAGACGCAAGCCTAAATCTGACGATAACCAACTAGAGAAAGCAGAAGCTTAGAAACTCTCGTTTACACTCAATAATATAAAGGCCGCGCAGTGATGCTCGGCCTTTTTCTTTGCGCGCTGGTATGGCTCTTGAATCATGATACACTGGCGAAAAATAACGAATTTAGGATGACCACTTGGTGATGGAAAAAACTCAACCGCTAGCCAAAAAGCAGCCGAAATCCTTACTGCACCATAATCATGAGCGTATCGACAACTACTACTGGATGCGTGATGACGAGCGTAAAAATGCTGATGTGTTGGCACACCTCAAAGCAGAGAATGATTACTGTGAAGCGCAAATGGCGCCTCATCAAGCGCTGCAAACCCAGCTGTTTGAAGAAATGAAAGGTCGTATCGTAAAAGACGATAGCTCAGTGCCCGCCAAAGATGGCAACTATTGGTATGTGAGTGAAGTGAGTGGTGATGAGGAGTATGCTAAGTATTATCGCGCATCACAAGAAGATTTGTCGGATAAAAAACAGCTGTTAGACATTAATCATTTAGCCGCTGGCAACGAGTTTTATGACATCGGTGATATTACTGTAAGCCCAGACGAGCAACTGCTTGCCTATAGTGAAGATACCGACGGGCGTCGAATTTATACCATCAAGTTTCTTGATTTAAACACCAATACATTACTGCAAGATGTGCTGCATAACACGGAAGGTCAGGTAATTTGGGCAAACGACAATAAAACCGTATTTTATGTCAAAAAAGACGAGCAAACGTTGCTCGGCTTCCAAGTGTATCGTCATGTGTTGGGAACGCCACAAAGTGATGATATTTTGGTGTTTGAAGAGCAAGATCGCCAATTTTATATGGGATTGGGTAAAAGTCGTGACGAAAGCGCTATTTATATCTATCTTGCTGCGACGGAAACGAGCGATCAGTTAATACTGGATGCAAACGATCCTTGCGGTGAGTTTAGCACCCTTATTCCAAGAGAAATTGGCCATGAATATGGTCTTGAAAAAATGGGAGAGTTCTTTTACATCCTGAGTAATAAGAATGCTAAAAACTTCCGTTTAATGCGTGCAACAGCAGCAACCGTTGGTGATGTCGAGCAATGGGAAGAGTTGGTTGCCCATCGCGACCATATACTATTAGAAGGCTTGGAGCTGTTCAATAGTCACTTTGTGCTGACTGAGCGTGAACAAGGGCAGATCCGTTTTGTTGTCCATGATTATCAAGGGCAGAGCTATCACCTTGGATTTGATGATGCTTGTTATTTTGCTACGGTAGGAAATAACCCTGAGCCAAGTTCAAGTCATATTCGTATCCACTATTCGAGCATGACAACTCCCAGCTCAGTGTACGATTGTGATTTAACCACAGGTAAGAAAACGCTTAAAAAGCAGCAGCAAGTGTTAGGTGATTTTAAACCAGAATATTATCACTCTGAACGTTTGCATATTACCGCAAGAGATGGCGTTAAAGTCCCTGTATCTTTGGTCTATCGCAAAGATAAGTTTAATCAAGACGGTAGCAATCCACTATTGCAGTATGGCTATGGTTCTTATGGTATTACTATCGACCCTAACTTCTCTAGTCAAATTCTAAGCCTGTTAGATAGAGGGTTTGTATACGCGATTGCGCATATTCGAGGTTCTGAGATGCTTGGTCGTGAATGGTATGAGCAAGGCAAAAAAGCGCATAAGCAAAATACCTTCAACGATTTTATTGATGTTACCAAGGCCTTGGTTGAGCAGGGCTACGGCCATAAAGACAAAGTGTTTGCATCAGGCGGAAGTGCAGGCGGCCTGTTAATGGGTGCAATTGCAAACCAAGCTCCAGAGCTGTATTTAGGGTTAGGCTGCCATGTGCCTTTCTTGGATGTGTTAACTACCATGTTGGATGAGTCAATCCCATTGACCACCAACGAGTATGATGAATGGGGTAATCCGAATAATGAAGCGGACTACCAGAGCATTTTAGCGTATTCACCGTATGACAATATTGAAGCCAAAGCCTACCCAAATATTCTTGTCACCACAGGCCTGCACGACTCGCAAGTGCAGTATTGGGAGCCAATGAAGTGGGTTGCTAAGCTTAGAGAATATAAAACGGATGATAATGTACTGGTCTTTAAAACCGACTTAGAAGCGGGTCACGGTGGTGCCTCAGGCCGATTTAAAAGCTTACATGAAAGAGCGCTAGAAATGGCATTCTTTATCAGCTTATTGAATGGTAGGTCGTAGCTCTAACTCGACTTGCACATCCTGATGTTAGCTCGACAAAAAGCGATAAAAGCTCGCGAGGTGAACTCGCTCCTACCAAAGAAGAACCTAGGTAGGAGCAGCCTCGCTTGTAGGTCGTAGCTTTAGCTCGACTTGCACATCCTGATGTTAGCTCGACAAAAAGCGCTAAAAGCTCGCGAGGTAAACTCGTTCCTACCAAAGAAGAACCTAGGTGGGAGCCGGCTCTGTTTATAGGTCGTAGCTTTAGCTCGACTTGTACATCGCAGCTTTAGCCCGACCTATCCGTCTATCTTAGTTTAAATACGCTTTAAGCATCCACACCAGCTTTTCTTGCTCTTTGATGTAGTCGCTCATTAGCGCTGCTGTCCCTTCATCTTCGGCTTCGCCCGCTTGCGCTAAAATTTCACGCTGCATAGAAATAAGCGTTGTATAGCCATCAAGCAAGGTTTCTAGTGCTTGTGTGCCATTGCTGATCCCTTTTGCTTCTTGAATTTTACTGGTTTCTAAATAATCAGAAAACGCATGCAATGGATTGCCTTCAATCGTCAAAATACGCTCTGCGATTTCGTCTACCTTCTCAAGTAATAGCGTATAAATTTCTTCAAATTTTAGGTGTAGTTCAAAAAACTCACGACCTTTGATATTCCAGTGAAAACCACGGGCATTCATATATTGAATTTGGTAGCTACTTAGTAGCGTATTAAGTGACGTTACTAGTGCTTGGCTCTTAGCTTTGTCTAAACCGATAGAATTAATGTTTGTCATGCGATGCTCCTTGTTGATTCACAGTCAGTATGGCGCAACCTTAGGTGATTGCCCAATGATTAAAATCAAAGTGTTTAATCGGAAAAATCAATTAATAAAATAAAAACATATCAAATATTAATACAATATGACGTTGGGATGAGCGTGGTAAAAAACAAGATGAAACCCCAAAAAGCGCTCAAAAATAACAAAGTGACATGAATACTTGGCGGGAATAAAGCTTGCCAACTTTTCCCAAAATCTTACCAGAGCGCGTGGTTTTTGATCTAAGACAAGTGTTTAATCTCGTTCGTATTTTGGCGGTTTTAAACTTGATTTAGGTCAAAATATCGCCGCATCATAAGCGCATAATCATTTCATCAAGACACAAAAAACGCGGTGTCTACTACTTGAGGAAATGAGTATGAAAGGCAAAACAAAATCAGAACATAAAATGGAACTCGTCGTCGTTGTTATCGCTTTAGTGGCTTTTGTTGTTGGGCTAGTAGGTCACTTAGCTGGCGCAAGCATTGCAAACTCAGATACCTTTGGCTATATCGCAGCGCCAGTACCGTTATTAGTTGGCTTGATCGCAGTGATTGCTTACAAAGTAGCTGCAAGCGCAGAGCACTAAGGCCTCTCTAACAGCTCGCAGATATAGTCCATTACCGCACGGGAATATATTAAGCTGGTATGGCTGAGATGAAATACTTTGTGCTCGGCCATGCCACTGAGCTTGGTTTCTTCTAACAGCACAGTGCCATCCGACTGGCTACCTTTTTGTAGCAGTGGCATTAGTCCAATGGGTAAGTCACCGGCAATACTGTAAAGCTTGGCGTCGAAAGGCCAATCTTGATTGTTAGATAATAAAAACTCCACACTGTTTTTTAACAGTAGCTCCAGTCCTTTGTCGTGCATATGCTTGGCAATGGCACTGCCTTTATGTGGTGTCCCCAAGGTCACCACTTTTTTTACTTGCTTGCTCGCGGCAGAACCTCGTTCTAAATATGCTCTTGCAACTAAGCCTCCCATGGAGTGGCAAACGAGGGCGGCGGGGCGATCGCCAACGAAAGTATCAATAGCGGCGCAGATCTCATCAATATTTGGTGTTAACGTGTTATAGCTTAAATTGAGAATACGGTAGCCCGATTTACCTAATCGAGCGCTAAGCGGGCGCATCACAAAACCAGACATGTACAAGCCATGTAGCACCACAATGCTCTCGATTTTGGCGCTTGCGGTAATATTGAGTGGAATAGGTGCGTGGTTCATACCGCCTCTTCAAACTTGAATACTTCTAAGCCTTGCGCGAGTGTACCACCCTCACTTGAATACTTGATGTATAAATCAATCCAAATTGAAAAATTATTATCCTAGATCCTGTGATCTTGGCTAATCAAATTGCCACTCTTGCTTGTAATCGTACCTAAAGCCAATGGAGATGGAGTCCATATCGACTTGGTTGTCGAAGGACTTGTTCAAATACTCCAAGTGTACTCTGAGCGGCGGTGTTGGTAGCCACTCAAGTGTCACATTGTAGCCATCAAAGCTTTGATTAAGCGGGTCATGACTGCCGTAACCGTCATCAAAATCAAAATATCCGGTTTTGAGTTTATAGTGTTTTGCGAGTTGATAGGCCAACGAAAGATCAAAGGTGTGGCCTTGTCGAGAATCAAGTGTGCCCACGCGTTGATAGTCTTTGTCCTGATACGCCATGGCAGCGTAAAAGCGGGAGGTAAATTGATAAGCCAGCGCACCAGACCAAAGTTGGTTTTCGCCAATATGCTGCTCGTTATCGTATACATCGTTTTGTTGATAAGTAATCGCTGCGTGTAAACCTGCGTTATCGTAACTTAACCCAGTGTTGAATAAATCCGTTTGGTTATCGCCTTTGTCACCATTAAATTGGCCTGCGGCGACAAACGTCATCGGCCCCAATTCGTAGCGGTAAGTAACTAAATTATCAACGAAAAAAATGCTCTCTGGATCGTAAGCAAATGGGCTGCTGGCGTGATTAAAAATATCAACGTATTCGGCAATAAACAGATACTGTGCAGGCCTTTGTTTGCCAATGCCAAACCGACCATACGGTGTACCTAGTGCAGTATAAGCACGGCGTGACTTGCCAAAATTTCCTTCATTGGCGAGGTCGATGCCCCATTCACCATGAAGTTCGGCCTGCCAGCCCGGCATAAATTCATGAGTCACTTTAATCCCTGCGTGGGATAAGGCGTCACGAACATCCCAGTTACTTGCGTCATCTTGATTGATTACGCCAAATGTCGGGCGTATTGTGGCATAGGTTTGGAGCGTGGTTGAGGGCTCGGTAGGTGGTTTGACGGGGTCACTTTGTGGTGTTGATTTTGCCACAGGAGCTGCGGCCTTTGGTTCGCTATTTTGCGTCATAAACCGAGCTTTAAGCTCAGCTAATTGCCGCTCAAGATTTTCAATGTCGGCCATGGTAACAGGTCGATCGGCTGCTAAAGCTACTGAGGAAGTCAGTAAACAGGCTAGGCCAATCAGTGCGGTTGAGTTGCTCAAAGTAAAATTCATGGTTTTTACATCGCTCAGTTGCCAATAATCGAATTATAGACAACACTTTTGATATTCGAGCACTTTTTATTCAGGCTATTGAATATGAAGATCCGCACTAAGTTCTCTGTGACTTCTGCCATAGTGATCTTATTGATCATCACCACGACGACGCTTTCTACTTACTGGTTTGTTAGCGATTCGGTAAAAACCAAAACCCATGCCTATGTAACGGATAGCACGCAATTGCTTGCCGTGAGCATAGAAAATTGGCTGGCCGGTAAAGCAACGCAAATTAATGTGATAAAAAGTCAGTTAGAGCAAAACTTTAGCGATGATAACTTTCAACAAGCACTGAATACACCAGTGTTTAAAAAGGAGTTTCTGCTGGCTTTTGGTACTTTGGCTAATGAGGAAGGGCTCAGGTCGAACAACCCCACTCGCAAAAATCCTCCGGGTGTAGATTTTAGAGAGCGAGCTTGGTATAAGCTTGGTAAAAACCAAAATAAAACCGTTTATACCAGTCCATATACGGACGCGGCGACAGGTGAATTATTGCTGTCGGTGGTATCTCCCATTGTAGTGAACGGTAATTTTAAAGGGGTAATTGGGGGAGATTTAAGCCTAAAAACCATCGCTAATAGTGTCAATCAGGTTAACTTTGATAACACGGGCTATGCCTTTTTGGTCGACAAGTCTGGTAATGTCATTTCTCATCAACAGGCCGAATTTAACGGCAAAAAATTGCAACAGGTATATCCAGCTTTACGCTTAGATAGCGTAGATAAGTTGCAAGAAGTGGATACCAAAGAAGGCAAAAGGTTGTTTTACTTACATTCGCTTGATAACACCTTTGGTACGGACTGGTATTTGGCGGTATTAATCGATAAATCAAAAGCCTACAAAACACTGACTGAAATTACAATAAACTCCCTGATCATTGCTATTTTAGCCGTGGCTATTGGAGTATTCTGCGTACGGACGTTAGCAATTCACTTACTCCAACCATTACGGGATTTGGAATCTGCAATCACCGGCATGGCAAGTGGAGGCGGTGACTTAACTCAGCGCTTAAAAATAGTGAACGAAGATGAGTGCGGTACGGTAGCGCGACAATTTAATTTGTTCTTGGGCTTTTTGCATGGGTTAGTAAGTAACGTAAAAGAACGTGCAGACGATGTGGTGATAAGCAGTGATGCCGCCAAAGAGCTGTCGACACATTCCTCACAGAAACTTGATCAACAAGTTAGCCTAATTGAAAACCTCGCTACCGCGATGAATGAAATGAGCACTACCTCGACCGAAATCGCGGGTAACGCGCAGCAAGCCGCAAGCTCTATCACCTCGGTGAATGAAAAGACCTCTGAAGGGCAAGAGATATTCTTTAAAGCGCGAAGCCAAATTAATGCTTTGGCTGACGATATTACTGCATCGTACGAGCTGAGTACGCAACTTGCAGAATATAGCCAAAATATCGAGAATATTCTTTCGGTCATCAATGGCATTGCAGAACAAACCAATCTACTGGCACTTAATGCTGCAATTGAAGCCGCACGTGCCGGAGAGCAGGGCCGAGGTTTTGCGGTTGTGGCCGATGAAGTGCGCTCTTTAGCATCAAAAACACAGGAATCCACCACTGAAATTAAATCCATGATCGACCAGATCCAAGCCTCATCCATTCAAGTTCAGCAATCTATGGGAAGTAGCCGAGATAAAACCCAGCAATGTGTGTCACAAACCGAGCAAGCGACACATATGCTAGAAGAAATCTCAGAAGCAGTAAAAGAGCTTATGGATCGCAATATTCAAATCGCAACCGCCATAGAAGAGCAAAGTGTGGTGATTGAAGAAATCAATAAAAATACAATACATATCAACGATATTAGCGTGGAGGTCGGCAGCTTTTCAGACAAACAATATAATGCCAGCGAAGAACTAGCGAAAAATGCCCATGAACAAGAGGCACTGCTGTCTAAGTTTACGTTGTGAGCTTGAAAATATAACGGGTCACAACACGTGACTGTTGTTATAGCGACAGCGCCATTCTGTTGGCGAGCAGCCAGCATAACGCTTGAATGCAATGCGAAAGTTCACAACGGTACCAAAGCCACTCAGTTCAGATATCACATTGATGTTAAAAGTGGTTGTTTCGAGTAAGATTTGCGCCCGCTGCACTCGCAATTCTCGAAGCCACATCATGGGAGATTGGCCAACGTATTTATTGAAGTTTCTAGTCAGAGCTCGGCTTGTCATACATGCGTGCTCAGCTATTTCAGCGAGCGTAATCGGTTTATGATAGTTGTGTGAGAGCCATAATTGCACTCGCTGAATGTCATTTAAGACATTATACACAGGTCTATATAGTTGAGGGTGCGAAAAACCGCGCTCAAGAGGCATTACAAAGCGCTCCGCAACTTTGTTCGCAAGAGTAGCACCAAAATCACTTTTAATGATGTGTAGACACAGGTCTTGTCCGGCAGAAAGACCGGCCGATGTGATAACTTGTCCTTCGTCAACGTACAATACGTCACGCAATAAATCTACCGCTGTATGGTGTTGCTCAAACTCTGAAAAAACATCCCAATGTGAAGTGGCCCGTTTTCCATCTAATACACCTGATTTTGCTAAAAGTAGTGAGCCATTACAGATAGAAGCGATGCGAGAACCTTGTTGATACGCGGCGCGAATTGCACGGAGAACATTTTCATCATCATAGGTGGTCGGCGTATATAAGCCTGGAACAATTAATGTGTCTTTCGCGCCGATAGTTGATAAAGGCTGTACATTCCCAATGATAAAGCTATCGCTTTGAACTTGTCCTTGGCTACCTACAAATTGGATATTATAGCTTGGTTGTTCACATTCTTTTGTTGCAACAAAAAACATTTGGTAAGCCACGGCTAAATCATATGGTACAAAGCCATCGACAACTAAAATATGAAGATTAATCAAAGTGGATTCACAACCCATAACGACCACTTAACTTATGATGATATATTAATAGTTAGCACAATATTAATGGTAAAGGGAACTCTAGAACATTGATATTGACTTTATTCGATGTTAATTAGTCCTTATTCGTTCCTACTTCATTCGTTGTTTATTCTAAACTTTTAAATAAAAGGACTTATTGTTTTTATCAAAGTGAAGAACAATAGAGTGTAGACCTTTGGCCTACTATTTTGGTTGCAGCTTCAATTTCAATACTGCTGTGGTGATTAATCAATGAAGCTAGAGGTAGGTGTCGTTATGTTTCATTTGGTGCATACGGTTGGGCTGACGCTATATTCTTTTTTATTGGTATTGTTACTTGCTACCAGAACCGTGCCCAGAACACCTTCCGGAGCTGGATTTTGGTCAAGCGCTATCTTGTTTGCAATTGCCTCACGAGTTTGTATTCTGCTAGGGGGACTTGTTATTTCAACAGAGCTAAGTGGTAACCTATATCTCGTACTTAACCTGTTTGAAAAGCCAATCCTATTAGTTGGAGTATGCCAATTCTTTAAATTGGATTGTGCAAAAAGAAGAGTTATTCAATTATTTAGTTGTGTGCTTGGTACGCTGTTTATAATTTCAATCTTAAACTTATCTCCTTGGTACTTTAAGATCTTTTGTGCAATGGCTAATTTTTCTTTTTTATTTTATATATTTATACTTTTTTTTGGAAAGGAAAAACCATATTTTACCTGTGCGTATCGATTTATCTCCCTTGCAGCCCTCATCCTCTCGATACATTGGCTGGTTTCTTACCCAATAATCTATTATTTCCCAAACTGGGGAGTCTACGGTTTTATTCTAGGCACTATGGTGAACTTGGTGCTCTATTTAGCTTTATTGGCATCAGTCCTTATTACTTTTCAACGCCGCTTGCTGAAGGCAGAAAAACATGCACTGAAACTTGCTTATCACGATGCACTAACTGGGCTTAAGAATAAGCGTTATCTGACTAACTTTTTTAATCAAGCGAACACTTTTGCCAATCGCCCACATCAATTAACCGCGGTATTTTACATTGATTTGGATAACTTTAAGCCCATTAATGATAGTAGTGGTCATAAGGTTGGTGATGAAGTGCTCAGATGCATAGCAACAAGGCTAATTGCCAGTACACGAAGTACCGACATATGCGCTCGAATTGGAGGTGATGAATTTATTGTAATCGCAACGCAACTAGACTCAAAAGAACAAGCGGAGATTATCGCTAGAAAGTTACTCATCAGTATCACGCAAGAAATTGAAGTTGAACATCAGGTGTATAAAGTTGGGGGGAGTATCGGTATTAGCTTTTTCCCCACTCAGGGGAATTGCATCGAATCATTAATTGAAAAGGCTGATAAAGCAATGTATGCCGTTAAGTCTTCTGGCAAATGTGGCTATAAGTTATCTAACCCCTAGCAATTTTTGTATTGCCGCCAGTTGGTATTCGAACTCTTTTATTGTTTCCTGTAGCATAGAGAACCAATGTTTTGCTCAAAGTAAAAGAAATTTCCTCGTTGAATTAAATAGGCTAAGTTGAAAGGTGATGAGATCTAACGGAAAAAACTTTAAGAAGTATATTATTGTTCTGCTATCGATAAGTGCTATTTTCATCGTCCTGATTACGTTCATGCAGCCTGTGTTAATCAAAGCTATATGGGCTAAATATAAGTCTACGGATCATTTTTTAACTCTTCAGATTGATAGACGTATCAGATACGAAGCTTCAGCAGAAAACAATGCATTTCGTGTAAGTAGAGTTTTGAGTGAGAGTCAGTATGCAGTAGAGCATGTGCTCAAG
The DNA here is from genome assembly GCF_004208915.1 of Pseudoalteromonas sp. CO342X. Taxonomy (NCBI): domain Bacteria; kingdom Pseudomonadati; phylum Pseudomonadota; class Gammaproteobacteria; order Alteromonadales; family Pseudoalteromonadaceae; genus Pseudoalteromonas; species Pseudoalteromonas sp. CO342X. The sequence continues at coordinate 129,685 of NZ_SGPH01000036.1, read as the reverse complement.
GCTAAATTTAAAAAGCCAATCTCGGTTTATGTGTGTGCTAGTCAAGACTCTTTCAATGAATATGTATTTTTATCCAAAAATGTTGTTGGTGCAGTATATTGGGGTAAATTATTTTTATCGCCAAATGCATTTCATAGCAGTTCGATTGGGAGGTTACTTAATCATGAGTTAACACACTACCTTTTTTACACCCACCTTGGGGATAAGGCCCATATTGAAAAAGTACCTTTATGGTTTAGAGAAGGGATCGCTGAGTTTGTTGCAAATGGAGGGCAAGATTATACTAAAGGCAAAGAGATTTTCGAGCTAATGAATGAAAATGAGGTAAATACCTATTTGTCGGGAGAGTTGAATTATTGGTTTTTATCACAGGATGCAAGTGATGCAGTAACAAAAAATGGGGTGGTTAACCGGGTGTCGTACAGGGTTGGTGGGTTATTTTTGCATTTCATCTATGACCTAAGCCCTAAACAATTTAACGAATTAATACAGTTATTATTAACAGGAATTGAGTTTAGTGATGCGCTTCAAAGTACTTATGAAAAAAGTACTCATTCTCTACTTAAAGAATTTTCTCATTACCTAACTCAGGAAAGCATGCATTATTAAATGTGAAAAGAGGTTTACCTGATTAAATCAACCAGTACACAAACGCTATCTCTCAAGGATTCTCTTAGTATTTCTAGAACATTAGTGACTAAAGCCAACTCAAAGCACCAATAACCAATATAATAATCCGTGTATCCGAATTTGCATTCACAGTTGTGATTATCATGCCAGTCCGCCAAGCCTTCTAACTTGCTGTACCAGTTTGTTGCAAATTATCACTTTATTTTTCAGTTGGTTGCGGTACCGTAAAATCGCTTAGGTGTAGCGATTGATCCCCTCACGACGATCACCGCATGGCTAGTGGGCTATGGCTCGTATAATCGCGAGTTGGAATTGGGTCTCTAAGTTAGCTTCGAATAAAAACTTCCTAAGACAGATAAAACATTGTAGAGAACAAAAAATTGGAAACTATGTTTGGAGAGGGTGTGAAACAATAAGTGAAAATTGCTCTAATGGGTTCACCAAGCCATTAACCCAATCCTGTCAATTTATAGTAGAATAGCCAACTTAGTGATGAGGTACTGCTGCTGTATTAAAAGCGTTTAGTACCCTATGTTGTACCCTACACTTATTTCACGCTCCGTATGAACGAAGTTATGGTGTGTGAGTTTGGCAAGGTGTTCAACATATGAGCTTTTAAAGTTAATTAATACAGGTGGTTATAATGGCAATACAGTGGTTCCCAGGGCATATGAATAAAGCGCGCAATGAGATCAAAGAGATCATGCCGCAGATGGATGTCATTATTGAAGTGCTGGATGCTCGTATTCCATACAGTAGCGAAAACCCGATGGTAGGGCAGTTACGCGGTGACAAGCCGGTTATCAAAATTATGAACAAAGCGGATCTTGCCGATCCTGAACTGACCAAGCAGTGGATGGAGTATTTTGAACGTGAGAACGGTGTAAAAGCGCTGGCGTTTGGTCATGATAAGGCGAATGAAGTACAGCGTATTAATGCGCTTTGTAAAAAGCTTGCACCTCATAAAGTGGGTCAAGATAAGCAGCTAAAAGCCATGATCATGGGTATTCCAAATGTGGGTAAATCGACACTTATCAATACACTTGCTGGCAGAATTGTTGCAAAAACAGGTAACGAACCAGCGGTAACTAAAGCGCAACAGCGTATTAAGCTTGAAGACGGCATTATGCTTTACGATACGCCGGGTATGTTGTGGCCAAAGGTTGAGAACGAAAACTCGGGCTATCGTTTGGCGGCAACGGGTGCTATCCGCGATACGGCTATCAATTATGAAGAAGTGGCGAGTTACACCGCTGAATATCTGCTGGGTGCATATCCAGAGCTTTTAAAAGCACGTTACAAGCTCGACGAATTACCGGACTGTGATTGGACATTTATTGAGATGGCTGGCCGCAAGCGTGGTTGTGTAAAGGGCGGCAATCAAGTCGATACGCATAAGATGTCGGAGATTTTAATCAACGAACTGCGCGATGCTGTTATCGGGCAGATCACGATGGAAACGCCGGAAATGCGAGAGTCGGAAGAAGAAATGGTTGCTGAGCTAAGAGCACAAGCTGAGGCCAAAAAGGCTGCGCGTGAAGACGAAAAACGTCAACGCCGCGCAAGAGCGCGTAAGAATCGCCGCTAAGCGGCAAATTTGGTTTGATTCCGGCCTTGTTTGGCACGATAGAGCGCGGCATCGGCGCGCTTTATAAAACCATCTTCTGATTCATCAATATGGTATTGTGCAACGCCAATACTGACTGTCACTTTGACCTCACATTCCGCCTGCTCTAGAGCAACATGGATCTTCTCAGCAATCGCAATTCCTTGCTCTAACGTCGCTTTGGGTAGCAATACCATAAACTCTTCGCCTCCCCAGCGGCACAGCAAACCGTTGTTTTCTATCTCGCGTTTACATACGTTCGAGAAGCATTGCAGCACTCTGTCGCCTACCACATGGCCATGCTGATCGTTCACTTGTTTAAAGTGGTCAATGTCCATCATCAACATTACTACTGGGGTTGATTGGGTACGCGCTTTCGCTAAATGGTGCTGAAGCTGTGGCTCAAAGGCTTGGCGATTAAAGGTATCGGTGAGTTTGTCGTATTTCGCCATTTTTTCTAAGCGTTTCTGATAGTGATTAAACGTCAACTGCGCCACGGCCAATATTAATAGGGTGACGAGGCTCCCTACCCATAAATTGGTTGTGAGTATGTCGTTTATTCCACTGGATTTATCTATTGTTTGCTCAACAATTAAATACCAGCCAATAGAGTCCAAATAGCGCGAATGGACAAACTCGGCATGGTCGTCGGTTTCCAACCGAAATTGATATTCGGATTGATTGAGCAGCGCCGTTGCTTGGGTTGGAAAACGATCATGAATACTGGTGCCAGATAGGGTCTGATCGTTAAAAAATAAGAGCCTGCCTTTGTGGTCAATAAAGTACAGTTTGCGTGCGTAGCTGGCTTCGTATTGTTCGATTAAATGGTGTAAATCAGCCAATAAGATACCAACCCCAACAACGCCAATGACATCGTTGTTTTGTTTTATTTTATGATTGACGTAAACAATGGCTTCGTTGTTATCTCTTGGGTCTATATCAACATTGAGCGCATAGTCAGCATCGCTATGCAGGCTTTCTCGGTACCAATCGTTTTGTTTGGCGCGAATGTCTAACTGCTGGGTGTTACCATCAAAGTGGTAATAAGTGAGGTTCTTGTCGTCCACTAAAAAGCTCGTTTTTGCGTGATGTAATGCTCGAGTATCTTCTAAGTAGGTGAAAATAAGCGCAGGATCTTGCTGTGAAGACGTTAGCCAACGTTTAATAAAGACGTTATTTGCCATTTGCTGAGAAACAATGATTGGAGCTTGAAGCCGTTTTTGTATGTCTAAATCAATCAGATGGCTGGTGAGTGGCAGAGCATCATCGCTCACTCCTTTATACAACGACTGTTTAGCATGCTCGATACTTATCCAGCTGGTGAAAATAAATCCTACCAGCAGCAGCAGGCTTAACAACATGTTATAACGGTAGCGTCGAGCGTTCATATTATTGTTATTTTTGGAAAAATAGAATGATACGGATTCTAGTAAAAGAAAACGATTACACGACATTACAGCTGAACAAACGCTGATAGAAAATGTAGGCATAAAAAAAGCCCTGAGCAGGGCTTTTTGATTCATATCTACCGTCACCGATATGAGCAATGTAGCAAGTAAAAAGTGGTTGCCAGTGATACACATCAAGGGGCGTTGTAGCACATCACCGACAACACGATTCAGGGTTGAATCAGCAAGAGCATGTCCTCTTGTTGATATTGATTATCAATTAGATTAGCCGTTAGGTCAATACCTTTTTGAAAATAATTCTCATTAATGTTTGTGCGGCTGTTTTTCGGTAAGTGCTGAAAATAGATATAATACCAGTTGTATTAAGTAAATGATCTATCTTGAAGCAGGGAAATAGCTTTAGTAGCAAGGCAAAAATTTTGCTATTTAGTTGTTCTAAATGAGAAATTTTTAACGAAGCTAATATGCTATTTCACCCTTCAAATTGATTAGAGAATTAATTCAATTGGTATAAATTTTGGGCATAAAAAAAGCCCTGAGCAGGGCTTTTTACGTTCATATCTACCGTCACCGATATGAGCAATGTAGCAAGTAAATTGTGAGAATAAACTTAGTCAGGTTTAGGGGCGACTGAATTAAGCTCATCCAAGCCATTAACGTTGGCCAGCCGTGTTTCAGGGTCGAGAAACAAACTAGAGTACTAATGCCAATCTCAAGGTAGCGAGTACATCAGGTAGATAGGGCTTTACAACTATCAACCTTACTAACTGAGTTGGCGAAACAACACGTTGCCGTCTTGTTGATAGTGATTATCAGTTAGATCTAACAATGAGTCAATACTTTTTTGAAAATAATTCTCATTAATATTCGTGTGGCTGTTTTTCTAGGAAATACCGAAGTAAAAATAAATTTTGGGCATAAAAAAAGCCCTGAGCAGGGCTTTTTGATTTCATATCTACCGTCACCGATATGAGCAATGTAGCAAGTAAAAAGTGGAGTTAGCGTCTAAATACGAGGAGCAATGCAAGTGCCTGCTAACGTCCTTGGTAGTTGTGGATACCAGCCTTGTTTCGGGTCAAGAAACTATTGTGATAACAAGTTGAGCCGTCACTCTCGTCTTGTTGATAGTGATTATCAATTAGATTTGGGGGGCTGTCAATGTTCTTTTTGAAAATAATTCTTATTTAGATCTAAGTGGTTGGAATTACACCAAATTTAAATTTATTGAGTGTATTGTTTTATTAATGTGATGGTTTTTGGTGTGTTGTATGTCTTATTTCTGCTTATTCTAGGGGGCAAAGTATTATTCTATATTGAGCTTTGCAGGCTCACCGTTTTCAGAGCTTCAGAGAAAAGCTAGGTTAATTCATCATCCACATCTTAGATATTTTGATTAACGCAGCGGTCATACTTTCGCTTCACTCGTTATTTATTTCCACACTACTTTGGGTTTTGTGCATATTGCTCATGATTTTTATGCACAAAACGCGCTTTACTCAACTTAATCAACTTATTTCCGCAATCTATGGTTAATTGAGGGTTAACAATAAGCTCGTACTTGATAGCAGGTTGTAGTCGCTAGTCACAATACGTTTAAGACAAATGAGTACAGAGCAATGAGAACAACAATAATGAAGCCAGTTGCAGCAATGTCATTAATTGCAGTAACTGCTTGCCCCGTTTTGGCACAACAAGATGAAGCACTAGCCAGCAAGGTTGCAAAGCTAGAAGCGAAATTAAAGGAATTACAGTCCAATAAATCACTAAACCTTGAGTTTGGTGGGCGTGTACAACTCGATTTTAACCATTTTAGTGGTGCATACAGCGCCGATAATGAGGGTAATGCCGCCAGCGACTTTTTTCCGCGTCGGATCCGCACCTATGTAGAGAGCGAGCAAGGCGATTGGGAGCATAAGTTGCTACTCGATTTTGCTGAAGGCGATGCCGAGATAGTCACAGTAAGAGTGCGTTATACCGGCTGGAACAACGGCCCGCGCTTTCAGTTTGGTAAATTAAGAGAAGATATCACCCTAAATGCGCTCACCAGCAGCAAACACATCAATACCATAGAGCGCAGCTCTATCGCTGATACGTTTTCTCCTTACTTTCGATGGGGCGTATCAGCTTATCAATATTTTAAAGATTCTGGTTTTCGCTATGCGTTAGGGGTATATAAAAACGACGCTTTTGGTGCATCTGGGCGTGACCAAGATGACCGTCTGGCACTTGCCTATTCGGGGCGTTTGACTTGGTCGCAACACACTCCCGGTAAAACCCTGCATTTAGGTGGTTGGGGTTCGTACCGTGATATGGGCGGTGCAACGCTGGGTAATCGCCTTGCTCGCGGTGAAGTACGCGAAGCCAAAGTGCGCCTCGTGGATTATGCTGCAGGCGGTGATGTAGTTGCCCTTGATAGCATGTCACAAGCCGGGTTAGAGCTCGCTTATCAACACAACGCCTTTATGCTTGAGGCCGAATATGCCACACGCAACTTAGATACCCTCGACCCTACTTCTGCTTTAGATGGGGGAGATATTTCGGGTTATCACTTGTCTTTGAGCTATTTCTTGACCGGTGAACACAAACAATATTCCGCTGGCTCTGCGGTATTTAAGCAGCCTAAAGGGGTAAAAAATGCGTGGGAGTTGGTTGCGCGTATTTCCAGTATGGATGCTGAAAACGCCAACCAAGGCACGCAAGTCGACGCCTACACACTGGGCAGTACCTATTACCATTCCAGCAGCTTAAAGTTCATGGCTAACCTTGTCTATGCGGATGTTTCAGGAGCTGGAAGTACCGCGTTGGTTGGTGACGAAGATTCAGGATTTGGCTTTGCTGCACGCTTGCAGTATCTATTTTAACGGGAGCAGGTTATGAAGTTTGCATTAAAGCATCTCAAGTTAGCAATGGCTGGCGTGGCGATGATGTCTACTCAGGTATTAGCGGATACCCACTTTTTAATTCCCGGTGGTCCAGGTGGTGGCTGGGATACCACGGCTCGAGCTGTGGGCGAAGCGTTAGTGAAATCAGGGCTTGAGTCCAATGCGTCGTTTCAGAATATGTCAGGCGGTGGTGGCGGCCGTGCTATTGCTTATTTGATTGAATCGGGCAATAAAAAAGGCGATATGTTGATGGTTAATTCAACGCCAATCGTGCTGCGCGCATTGTCGGGTAAGATCCCCTATAGTTATCGTGATTTAACGCCCGTTGCCAGCGTAATTGCCGATTATGGTGCATTCGTGGTGCGTGATGATTCGCCTTTTAAGAGCTGGAAGGAGGTGATTGCTCGTCTAGAAGTAAACCCGGGCTCTGTGACAGTTGCGGGTGGTTCTGCTCGCGGCAGTATGGATCATCTCGTTGCAGCACAAGCAGTAAAAGCGGCAGGCGTTGACGGTCGTAAGTTGCGTTACATTCCTTACGATGCCGGTGGCAAAGCCAAGGCAGGTTTATTGTCTGGCGAGGTGAAGATGCTCTCGACCGGATTAAGTGAAGCGCTCGACATGGCAAAAAGTGGTCAGGCGCGCATTCTTGCTGTTACCGCGCCAGAGCCTATCGCGGACTATCCAGAGATCCCAACCCTGAAGTCTCTAGGCTATGACATGGAATTTGTTAACTGGCGTGGTTTTTTTGCGGCTCCGGATCTCCCCCAAGCAAAACTCGACGAATATACCGTGAGATTACAAAAGCTGGTGCAAAGCAAAGAGTGGGAAGCGGTGCGCGCACGCAATGGTTGGTTGAATCTATTCAAGCCACAGCACGAGTTTATTGAGGCGCTAGAGGCACAAGAAGCGCAGCTGAAAGTGGTGATGGAAGAATTGGGTTTCGTTAGACGCTGATTAAATTAAATAGGTGGCTGCAGTGAGGTTACTGCACCACCTAAAAGTGGGTAATTCACTATGTTAAACCGAGAATTGTTAGGCCCAGTGCTGTTTTTAATTCTGTTTTCACTCTATGCGGTATCTGCTTGGCAAATCCCGATTATGCCTTTTGAAGAATACGAGGCGGTAAACTCAGCAACTTTGCCTAAAGTATACGCGCTGATTGGCATTGTTGTTTGTCTTTTGTCGATTGCCGCAACACTGTTTAAAGGCGTCCCTGCGCTTGATAAACGTGAAGGAGCGGAGACTATCTCCAAGGCAACCATCGCCCAATGTGCAGCACTGATTGTATTGATGCTTATCTACAGCAGTGCGCTTGAGGAACTCGGGTTTATTGTCTCGACCATTTTGTTTTTAGGCTGTGGCTTTTTAATTATGGGTGAGCGACGTAAGCAAATTTTGTTATTGGCGTCGGTACCTGTGGTTATCGTATTTTGGGCCATTATGACGCAGCTACTTGGGATCTATCTGGTTCCAGGTGAGTTTTGGAGTTAAGCCATGTTAGACGGTATTTTAGTTGGCCTGTCCACGGCCTTTATGTGGCAAAACTTACTGTACGTAATTGTTGGCTGCTTTGTCGGTACTTTTATCGGCATGTTGCCCGGCTTAGGGCCAATCACGGCGATTGCGTTGATGATCCCTATCACTTACAACATCGGTGCCGACTCCGGTATGATCTTAATGGCGGGCGTATATTACGGCGCAATTTTTGGTGGCTCGACTTCCTCTATTTTGATTAATGCTCCCGGTGTAGCTGGTACTGTGGCATCGTCATTTGACGGCTATCCAATGGCAAAACAAGGACATGCAGGCAAGGCTTTGGCTATTGCCGCTTATGCTTCATTTACTGGCGGAACGATTGGTGCGTTGATGCTTATGATAGCCGCACCACTGCTTGCAAAAGTGAGCTTAAGCTTTCAGTCTCCAGACTATGTGATGTTGATGTTTTTGGGCTTGACTGCGATTGCTGCTTTTTCTGCAAAAGGGCAATTTTTAAAAGCCATGATGATGACTGTATTTGGCTTGATGCTGTCGACGGTGGGAATAGACCCTTCATCTGGTACTGAGCGTTTTACCTTTGGTCAGGCGGACTTGCTAGACGGCGTAAGCTTTTTGTTGGTCGCAATGGCAACCTTTGCATTGTCTGAGGCGCTGATCAACGTGATCCGTCCAGAAAAAGCTAATCAAGGTTCGAATGATGATGACACTCCCGTTATCGGCTCAACAAAATTATCTGGCGCTGAAGTGAAAGAAATGGCGCCAGTTGTGGGGCGCTCTTCAATTTTAGGATTTATCATTGGTGTATTGCCGGGGGCTGGCGCAACGATAGCGAGTTTTATGGCTTATGCGACAGAGCGAAATTTGGCACCAAAAGCCATTCGTGAGCGTTTTGGGCGTGGTGAAATCCGCGGCTTAGCGGCACCTGAGTCGGCAAACAATGCCGCTTGTACTGGATCGTTTGTGCCCTTGTTAACGCTTGGGATCCCAGGGTCTGGCACCACTGCGATTATGTTAGGGGCGCTGATCGCTTATGGTATTCAGCCGGGTCCTACGTTAATGCAGGATAATCCTACGGTGTTTTGGTCGGTAATTGTAAGCATGTATTTTGGCAACATTGTGCTGCTGATTTTAAATTTGCCACTGATCCCTTATTTTGCAAAGGCTTTGACTCTGCCACGCTCAGTTCTCACGGTGATGATTTTATTCTTTAGCTTGATTGGCGTGTATCTGGTGTCATTTAATACCTTTGATTTGTTTATGATGGTGGGTTTTGCCTTGGTGGCGGTGGTGCTGAGATTATTGAGTTTCCCGATGGCACCTTTGCTCCTTGGGTTTATTCTTGGCGATATGATCGAACGCAATTACCGCCGCGCCATGATGATTTCGGATGGCTCTATTAGCTTTATTTGGGAGCGGCCACTAACTTTAGGCATATTTGCACTTGCCATGTTAGTGTTGTTGATCCCGTTAAAAGAGTACTTCCAGCAACGAAAAGTTGCGCAGTAACCCAGCAGTGAGGAAATACGTGTGTCGCAATCACAAAAATTAGCACGCAGACCAAAACGCTTAGAAACGCGACTGATCACTTGGGTTGTGGGCTTGTGTGTGATCCAAGCATGCTTATTTACCGCGTTGGTGTATCAGGTTATTACGCAAAGCTTACACCAGGAAGTGGGAGAAAAAGCCTTGGCTTTGGCTAAGGCGGTGGCGGTTCGTGAAGATGTTATGACGGCACTCATAACAGATAGGGATAGCTCACAGATCCAACGCCTCAATACTAATGTTGAGCTGCTGCGCCAGGCAACTGGCGCAGATTTTATCGTCATTGGTGACACCGAAACGCGACGTATTGCCCACCCCGATGAGCAAAAAATTGGTCGCACTATGGTCGGAGGGGATAGCCAAGCCGCATTGTCTGGAGAGAGTTATATCTCAACGGCACAGGGCAGTTTAGGTGAGTCTATTCGCGGCAAAGTGCCGGTGTACTCTCCCGCTGGTGAGGTGATAGGTTTAGTCTCGGTAGGCTTTTTAGTGCAATCCGTTGAGTCGTTGGTGTTGCAGCGCAGCATTGCCGTTTTTGTTGGAGCTGCAGCGGTGTTACTGCTCAGTGTCATTGCCGCGATTTGGATTGGTCGACGTGTCCGCCAAGCCATTTTTGGCCTGCAACCAGATGAAATCGGGCGCTTATTTGCAGAGCAAGAGGCGATACTGAATACCGTACGCACGGGGATTATCGCGCTCGACCCCGATGGCCGTGTGCGCCGTTTGAATCAACGAGCGTGCGAAATTCTCGAAAAGCCTCGCGGCTTGAGTAAGCAAGGTTTGCACCTGAGCGATCTGTTACCAGAACATAGCGATTTCTTGTTGCATAACCCCAATCGCCCTTTGGTTGGTTTTGAGCTATTTGTTGCTGACAAGCGTTTGGTGTTGTCGCGGTTTGCGCTGCAAGTGCAAGGTCAACACGAAGGAATTTTACTGAGTATGCGGCCCTCCGATGAACTAGAGTACGTGTCTAAGCAGCTCACTAAAGTACAGGCTTTTGCAGAGCTATTGAGAGTGCAAACGCACGACTATTCAAACAAGTTAAATACCATTGGCGCGCTTATCCAAATGGCACAATATGACAAAGCGATTGAGCTGATAGGTCAAGAAAGCCAAGGCTCACAAGCGCAAATTGAAAACCTCCTCACCTATATACAAGAGCCAGTGATCGCGGGCTTATTACTCGGTAAATACCATAAAGCACGAGAGCATAATGTGGCACTCGAGGTGAGTTCCGACAGCGCGCTGTGTGCTATCCACCAAAAAGAGATGTTGGAACGAATAGTTTCAATATTAGGTAATCTCATCGATAATGCCATCGAAGCGGCGAGAACGACGGCACAGTTGCGGCCTGCCAAAGTGGTCGTAACAGTAGATGAAACGGTTCAGGATATTATCTTTGATGTTGAAGATAGCGGCACTGGACTGATTGGTAACGTCGAAGAGGCGTTTACGCCGCAGTTTAGTACTAAGTCCGGCGACCAGCATGGTGTTGGCTTATATCTCGTAAAAACAAATCTTGATTCCTGCCACGGAACCTTAGAGGTTGGGGAGTCTGAATTACTTGGTGCAAGGATCACGGTCTTTATTCCCAAGCAAGTAAAAGAGCAATAACAATGACTTATTCTGTGGTGATCATCGAAGATGAAGTAGCTGTGGCACAATTATTAGCGCAATACCTAGTGACACCGGCAACACCAAGTAGCGCAAGGCAAGGGCAATACCGGGTAGTGGCCAGTAGCGACAATGTTTCTACCGCGACGGTACTGTTGAGTGCGATACAAGCCGACTTAATTTTATTGGATATTTATCTACCCGATGGTAACGGTCTTGAGTTTTTAAAGATGCTACGCGAGCAAGGCTGTAAAAGCGAAGTGATGTTGATCACTGCAGCAAAAGAAGTGGCGACGCTAGAAAAAGCGATCCGTCTGGGAGTCTGCGACTTTCTAGTTAAACCGCTGATCTTGGAACGGCTCGACCTCGCACTCGCCCGCTTTGAGGCGCGTCAGCAGTGTTTGGATGGTGCTAATGAAGTGACGCAATCTATGGTCGACACCTTATTTGGTAGTGAACAGGCGAGCGTACAAAGTACGGCTAGACTACCTAAAGGCGTTGACCCACTTACTTTGGAAAAAATTCGTACGGCATTTCAAAGTCAGCCCAAGCAGGTGTTTACAGCAACTCAAATGGGAGAATTGGTGGGGGTGAGTCGCTCAACCGCTCGGCGCTATTTAGAGTTTTTGGTTAGTATAGAAGAAGTAAAAGCCGACCAAAGCTACGGTAGCATTGGCCGACCAGAGAGAAGCTATTATTTAAATTAAGGGTGTGCCTGTAGTGACTGCCATGGGATCACCGGCGCATCATTGCTGCTAGGGCGAGTGAATTCGCTGAGATAAGGCGTGGGTCCCGTGAAGAAACCGGTGTTACGTAAGTAAAAACGGTTTTGCTCCTCACCACCTTGATAATCCAAACGCGACCCTTTTCTGGCGGTGGCGTCATACGTGAATTTAGCTTGATTTAACTCAACCCAGTTACCTTGGGTGTCACGCAAAAACTGGCGGTTATAAAATGCCTTACGCTCAAACTGCCCAGCTTCGGGTAAAAAGTTTTCCAAAAAGCTATGCGGTCTTGCAACATAGGTGTTGGTTTCAGGGCGGCTAAAGGCTGCGATCAGCTTCCATTGACCGGTTTCCGGCGCATAAAAATAGCCACGATATTCAGTATGGCCTTCATAAGTTGTACTGGGCTCGATATTGACTAAAAAGCGATATGTCGTATCCGGTTGCCAGTTATAACGTAAATAGCTTTGCCCACCAGAACCTTCATTGCCAAATTCACCGACGTAAACGCCTTCGCCTTTAGCGAGTAATTTGATTTTAAGGTTGTCGGGAATTGTGCTCGGATCATCCGTTTGATATGGGCTCCAAACCGAAAATAGCACGCGGCGCTCGGTGGGTGAGTTTACCTGAATACCAAAGTACCCTTCGCCAAAACCATTCGCCATAAAATACGAACCTTGTGGATCATAGCCAGATGGCACCGTTACTTCGTTGTAAAACCAGTTATAGTCCTTTTTGTCAGGTACGGTATAGGAAAGGTGTACTGAAGGGCCGCGACGACCCCAGTAAAAGTCTTCTTTGACATAGTTAGGCGCGGGGGTCATGGCCTCGCCATCGAGACTGAGCCCGGTAATGGCGGGGAAGGTACTGTTTCGCCCATTGGCTAATGTATCACCTGCTATTTGGACAGTTTGATAGCCAACTTGCGTCACGGCAAAGTCACCGACTTTAACCTTAGTGGGGCTTTGTCTATCGAGGTTAAGCGTCACTTGTTTGTTGTTATGCGTTACCAGTAATGTGCTTGGTGCACTTGGTTTATCAAGGTGTAAATAGAGGGTATAGGTGCCAACGTTATTGGCATAAAAATAGTGATTAAACCTAAGCTGCTTATCTTGCCATGGGGCAATTCCGGCTTGAGTTATATATTGCCTGCTGGCGTCAATATCGTTGTTGACCCAAGCGTTGCCGTAACTGCTGATATAAGCCTCTTGTGCTGAGACAAATAGCGAGGCGCACAGCAGTATCGGTGTCATTATTGTATTCTTCATCTTAAGTTCCTTGAATGGGGCGCGTTGCCCCATGTTGATTAGAAAGAAGTGTTAATGCCTAAACTGATACTGCGGCCGTAACGGCTCAAGTGGCTCACTTGCTCTTGGGTTTTAATGTATGACCATTGACGCTCATTGGTGAGGTTGGTCACGTTTAGGTCAATCCGTGTCTTTGCAGTAAGATTATAGCTGGCACTGAAATCAAACTGACCATAATCCGCTGCCCATTCTGGGCCGCCCCACGCATCTGGATACTTCAGGTAATCATCTCGCCAGTTGTAAGCGATACGCGCTTGGTAGTCATCCTTTTCATAATAGATAACCGCATTGTAAGAATGCTCAGACATTCCAGCGAATGGTAGCTCGTCTTTTTCGGGGTCGTCGTATTTACTATCCGTAAATGTATAGTTGATTTGCATACCTAGGCCATCAAATGGTGCAGGTAGCAATTCCTCAAACGACTGTTGGTAAGCAATTTCGAAACCTTTTATCTCTGCTCCCGCTTCAGAACGTGGCGATACTTGAGTAAATTCCGGACCGTCAACTTCAACGCCGTCTTTTATGAATTTACCCACTTTTATCGTACCGACACGCCCCTGAGCGATAACCGATTTAATGTCTTTGTAATAGGTTGCAAAGGTGAGTGCACCATAATCAGAGAAGTACCACTCTAGTCCCAAATCAAGTTGGTCTGCTCTAAGTGGCTTGATCCCAGGATTGGCAAGATTAAGCTCAAACTTACTGAAATTAATTGAGCTATATGGGGTTAGAAAATCGATGCTAGGTCTGGTGATAACTTTAGCCGCGCTGGTTCTAAATAACAGTGAGTCTGTTATTTCTAACTTAAAGTTCATGCTAGGCAGTACATCAGTGTAATCATCTTCTACGTAAGAATCGGAGTAATAATCGGCAATATCCCCTTCTATGCGATAGATAATGTCGCCATCTTCGTCTTCTTCTACGTTGTATACCAGACTTGGGTAATCAAAAACGTAGCCATCAGAGGTGATCTCGGTTTTGATTGCTCTTACGCCTAGGTTTAAGTTATAAGGCATTTCTGACAGCTCGCCGACTAGATTGGTCTCTAAATAAAGTGCAAACGTTGACTCAGAAAGCTCGTAGGAATCTTTAGGGCTCTTGGAAGCTCTAATTTTTTCATCTGCGGCTTGGGCATTAATGGATTGATAAAAAGCATAGAGTTTGTCGTAGTCGAAGCTGGCCCACGGTGCAGGGTGCATGCCCGGCTCACCATCTAGGAAGTTATCAAAGTTGGCGGGTACAAGTACATCTGCGGGTAGTCTAAATAAGTTAAGGCCACCGAGCTTTTCTACGCTTGAGTTATCAAAGCTGTCGTAATCTGAGTTTTTAAAATAAGCCCCACCATTGCTGAACATCGATGGGTTATTTGATTTGCTCACGTCTCTGGCTTTAGTTTGCTTACCGTAATGAAAGCCAAACTTGATGTCTTTGACAAATTCCCATTCCGGAATAAATGTCCCTTCGAGCCTTAACTCTTCAACATCACTGATCACTTCCGTGCCATAGTTGTAGCTGTAGTGAGCACCAAAGGGTTGATCGGCATTAAGTGCTGGTGACATGGTCACATCTGGCAGGAGATTGTCGCCTGTTTGATCTATGGTGATAGTATCAACAAAGCCACGCGCCACGATGTAGCGGTTGTCGCCATCATTGATCCGCTCAGCACGGGACTTAGACACGTCAAATTCAAGCGTTAGATCGCTGGTAGCATACCACTTGAAGTTAAGACCGGCCTGCCAAGTGTCGGTATTGCGAGGCTCAGAGACGTTTAGTAGCTCAGCCATCGCACCATCGACTAACTCAATGTAGTTGACGTTGCCATCTTCATTGAATTTTAACTCACCTACTGCTGGGATCCCTGGCGTCCAAGGTTCATCATAGGTGACGAAAGAGATTTGATATTTTTCACCGTCGGTTTTGTAGCTTGAGTATAAGCTATCAAAGGTGACATCAATATCATTCGTTGGACGCCATTGTAAGGCGAGGCTTGCACCAATGCGCTCACGTTCGTCTTGCCAATTCGAGTAGCGTACATATCCTGGGATCATTGATGGGTGTACTTTCTCGCCCTCATCTAGCTCACCATTTCGGTTACTATCAACCGGGACTCGCACGTCGGTATTTTCTTCAGGATCGTAAAACCCTTGTCCCTCGTAGGAGTCTTCGCGTTGTGTTCGCTCTGAATAAACGGCGGTGAATAGTGCGCCAAAGGTATTGTCAAAAAAGGTATCACTAATGAGGAAGGAGGCTTGAGGGTTGGTATCGCCGGTACGTTCTTCGTAAATGGCTTTGGCACTTCCGGCTAGGGTAAAGCCATCCATATCTAACGGTCGGCGGGTTTTTATATTGATGACTGAACCAATCCCCCCCTCTTGCGTTTGTGCTTGCGGTGACTTGTACACTTCTAATGCTTGAACCATCTCAGGCGCAATTAAATCGAAGTTAAAGTCACGGCTAGTGTGTTCAGATGCCATTCTACGACCATTGATGGTGGTAACGTTAAAGTCCCCGCCAAGACCCCGTACCGTGACGTTTTGTCCTTCACCGGCGTTACGGGTAATAGCGATACCCGTCATTCGTTGTAGCGCTTCAGCAAGGTTTTGATCTGGGAACTTACCAATGTCTTCGGCAACGATGGCATCCATTACGCCGACGGCGTTTTTCTTGAGAAAGAGTGACTCTTTGATACTCGAACGTACGCCACGTACTTCAATTTTCTCGACTTGTTGCTTGGCTTTATCTTGCTCGTCGGATCCGCTGTTCTGTTCTGTTTCCTGTGCGTGCGCGTATTGGGACAGGGCACAGCTCACGGCCAATCCCACAGCACACAGTTTTAGAGTGTGTTTCATCTTGTTGTCCTGTTGAGTGTTGTTATTATTGCGCCCGCTATACGAGCGCTTATTCAGGCATTGTTAGTACTTGCTATAGATAACGTATTTAACCTTTGGTTAGTTATGTGACAATGCCTAGTGGTGCTGCAGTGCGCCATGTGCCCCTAGTGAAATCCGGGAAGTCCTTGCTATTACTTCTGTCTGCAACTGAGTCCATTGAAAGAGGGAAGACCGCTGACCAAGCAGCTGCGTCGTAAACATCCTGATCTAGCGGCTCGCCATTACGAAGGCAGTAAATAATGCGCCAGAACATTAAGAAATCCATGCCACCATGGCCGCCGTTGCGCTCAGCTTCAGCCCCCATTTTTTGCCAAAGTGGATGATCGTATTTGCCGTACCAATCATTCATGTCGTAATCCCACTCGTGAAAGCTCTTACTCCCGCCGTTTTCAAGCGCGATGCGGTTGGGGAATCCTGCAAATACGCCGTTAGTACCTTGAATTAAATTATGGCGGGAGTAAGGGCGTGGGGTAGTGGTATCGTGCTGTACCATAATCGAACGACCTTTGATGGTTTTAATGATGCTGGTGTTCATATCTCCAGCAATATAGTTCAGTTGGTTTCGTTCATGATTTGCTGGAAATTCACGTTTGGCATAGGCTGCACGACCAAGTGCTGGTGAGCTCATGGACGAGATATAGTCGAAGCGATCGCCACGGTTGATATTCATATATTGAGAAACTGGGCCTAAACCATGAGTAGGATAGAGGTTACCGTTGCGTTTGGTATGCCAATGTGTGCGCCATGAGCCAGTTTTATGCTCAATTTCTTTCATTTGCCAACGAAGTTCATGGATATAAGCTGCTTCACCGTGCAGTAACTCACCGAATAGCCCTTGGCGAACCATGTTTAATACCATCAGCTCGTCGCGGCCATAGCAAACGTTTTCCAACATCATGCAGTTCTTTTGCGTGCGCTCTGCGGTATTTACCAATTGCCACGCTTCTTCTATGGTCACTGCAGCTGGCACTTCAACCAAAGCGTGTTTGCCACTTTCCATTGTGTCTACCGCCATAGGCGTATGCCATTTCCAAGGCGTAGAGATGATCACAATATCAATGTCATCGCGCGCCAACATGCGGCGATAGTCCATATCACTCTTGCCGTAAGTCGCTGGCTTGGGTAAGCCCTTGTCGACAACAATTTTAACGGCTCTATCGACGACTTCTTGGTGCGTATCGCAGATGGCCTTGATCTCGACACCGTCAAGATGGCAAAAGTGTTTTACCGCGCCAACACCACGTTGACCCACACCAATAAAGCCCACTCGCACGACATCCAGTTTCGGTACGACTAGACCTTGAACTGAATTTCCTTGTGGCTTTGGTGTAAGCGGCGTCTTATTATTGTTACTTGCGCAGCCAACCACTGCGCTTGTTGCTGCGATAGCAGCCATTGATTGAAGAAATCGCCGGCGGTTTAGATCACCCATAATAACCTCTTAGTTGTTCACTCTTGTTGTTAAAAACGAAATGTTATTTTTTGGTTATTATTACGGCAGTTTTATTTTGAACGCAAGAGAAATATCTTTCATGTTCTTTCGTTTGCATTTTAATTTGTTTGCGATTTAACTTTAAATCATTATAAAACATATGGTTGCAGTTGTTTTTGTTTAAAGTTAAAAAAATAAATTGAAAGCAAATGAAAGCTGTGTAGACTAAATTTAACCAAAACGAAAGGAGGTGTCATGCTGAACACCATCGAAAGACGCCACGAAATCGTTCAACTCGTTGGTCAAACGGAACGAGTAGAAGTATCAGAACTGGCAGAACAATTTGGTGTATCAACCGTGACGATCAGAAATGATCTCAATGCCTTACATGATAAAGGGTTGTTGGTTCGCTCTCATGGTGGTGCCGTTGCGAGTTCTAGGTTAACCAAAGAGCTCACCATAACGGAAAAGCACGATCATCATCACCAAGTGAAAGTCGAGCTTGCAAAGTTGGTGGCGAGCCTTATAGGCAATAATGAGTCTATTATTCTGGACTCTGGAACCACCACTGAAGAGGTTGCGAAGCAGCTTACTGAACATCAACAGCTAGTGGTGATGACCAATGGTCTTAACGTGGCGCAAGCGCTCGTTGCAGCCGATGGCGTTGAAGTGTTGATGACCGGAGGCTCACTGCGTAAAAAGTCGCTGTCGTTTTATGGCAGCCACGCAGAAGATCAGCTCAAGCAATATCACTTTGACCGCTTGGTGCTTGGTGTCGACGGGTTTTCTGTTGATGTTGGTGTAACAACACACTTTGAACCAGAAGCCGCGCTTAACCGCGAGATGTGTAAAGCTGCAAAGCAAGTCATAGTGGTGACGGACTCCAGCAAGTTCGATCGTAAAGGTGTACATCGTATTATCGCCTGCGAAGAAATTGACGTTTTGGTAACGGACAGTGGTATTCCAGCTGATATTCATCAGCAATTGGTTGCCGCCGGAATTGAGGTACATTTAATAACGTCTTAAGAGGTGATCATATGCGGCGTTTTCAAGCCCTAATCGAAGCCAATAAATCAGGGAAAAACTCAGGCATTTATGCCATTTGCTCAGCTCACCCTTGGGTGCTGGAAGCGTCGATAAGATATGCCAAGCAGGAAAATACGCTGCTATTAATTGAGGCCACGGCCAATCAGGTTAACCAATTTGGTGGTTACACCGGGATGCGTCCCGCGGACTTTATTGCCAAAGTTGAAGAGATGGCCGACGAGCTTGGTTTTGATAAGCAGTTACTGATTTTTGGTGGTGATCACTTGGGACCAGTCTGTTGGACGAGTGAAAATAGCCAAGCCGCGATGGCCAAAGCGTGCGACTTAGTCGCTGAATACGTGAAGGCCGGTTTTAAGAAAGTTCACTTAGATGCCAGCATGCCCTGTGCTGACGATCCTGACGCGTTAAGCGATGATATTGTCGCTGAGCGCGCCGCCTTGTTGTGTCAAACAGCGGAAGCCGCCGCGATTGCGACGTTTGGCAGTAGTGATATTGTTTATGTGATTGGTACTGAAGTTCCCCCTCCAGGTGGCGCTGATGAACAGATTGACAGCCTGCAACCGACTAGCCAAGTTGCTGCGCAAGAAACCTTAGCTTGCCATCGTGAACTCTTTGCAAATAAAGGGTTAGCGGATGCTTGGCAACGCGTGGTTGCAATGGTGGTGCAGCCGGGTGTTGAGTTTGATAACACCCAAGTGTTTGACTACAAACCGAACGAAGCAAGTGCACTAAAAGACTTTATTCGTACCGTTGACCGTATCGCTTTCGAAGCGCATTCGACAGATTATCAAACCGCAGGTGCTTATCAGTCGTTGGTTGCTGACCATTTTGCCATTTTGAAAGTCGGGCCTGAATTGACCTTTGCGCTACGCGAAGGGTTATTCGCGCTTCACCATATTGAAAAGCAATTACTACCCTATGTTCATAGCCAGTTTATAGAGGTGGTGGATGAGGTCATGCTGGCAGAGCCTACGAGTTGGCAGCGTTTTTATCACGGCGAGTCACAGCAACTCCGGTTCTTGCGCCAATTTAGCTTTAGCGACCGTATTCGCTATTACTGGCATCAAGACGCGGTGCAAAAGGCGTTAGTAACTATGCTCGACAACCTAGCGCAGCAGACTTTATCACTGCCGCTTATCAGCCAATATTTTCCAGAGCTATATCAACAAGTACGCCGTGGTGAAATAGAAAGGGACGCCAAAGCGTTGGTGATTGCCAAAATTCAACGTGTTGTGGCTCGCTATTCAAATGCGTGTTTTGCCATGGAGAAAGCGTCATGAACACTTTGCTAGGACACGAAATTGCGCAATTAAAAACACGAAATGCCTATTGGACAGCAAAAGAGATCACCCAGCAGCCACAGATGTGGCAAGAGACCGCCCAATTAGTCGCGAGCATAAAGTCTAGGCTTTTGGTGGAGTTAGCTCCTTTTCTAGATGACCCTGATACTCAGGTTATTTTGACGGGGGCGGGTACATCCGCTTATATCGGTGACGCTATCGCCACTCATCTTAATACACACATGCGCCAAAGTGTGCGGGCAGTGAGCACAACTGACCTAGTTGCTGCACCAAGGCAATACCTAGCGACGGATAAACCGTGTTTATTGGTATCCTTTGCTCGCTCTGGTAATAGTCCAGAAAGTGTGGCGGCCGTAGAGTTGGTAACACAGTTGGTTAGCAACAGTCAGCACCTTTTTATCACCTGCAACCGTGATGGAAAATTGCACCAAGCAGCGCAGCAGGCAAGCAATGCAACAAGTATATTGCTACCGGAGCCTACGCTTGACCAAAGTTTTGCAATGACGAGTAGCTATTCGTCAATGATGGTTGCAGCACTTCAATTTTTTGCAGCGGATGACGGCTCCGTGGATAAGTTGATCAATGCAGCGCAAAGCATGTTAGCTGCAACAGAGCAGCAAAATATCCGTGCATTTGCACAACAACCATTTGAGCGTTTGGTGTATCTAGGCTCAGGTTGCTTACTGGGATTTGCAAAGGAAGCTGCGCTAAAAATGCTTGAGTTATCGGCAGGCCAAGTAATGAGCGTGAGCGAGTCACCGCTTGGCTTCCGTCATGGTCCAAAATCACTTATCAATAGCAAAACTGTCGTGGTATGTTTTATCTCAAGTGATGGTTATACCAGCTTGTACGATCAGGATTTAGTTGCTGAATTGCAGCGTGACGGTACAGCCATGACGGTGCATTCACTTTGCCCTAAAGTGCCACCACTAGAAGATGTGTGGCAAGGGTTACTGTATATGTTGTTTGCACAGCAGTTAAGTTTCTATAAAGCGCTGAACCTCGGTATTTCACCAGACAACCCTTGCCCGTCGGGGGAAGTGAATAGAGTCGTGCAAGGTGTAGTCATTCATCCATTTGGGAGTGAAGTATGATTTATGGAGTGGATGTTGGCGGGAGCAAAATTGAAATTGCGGTGTTCGATGAAAAACTGCAACGTATAGAGTCTTGGCGTGTGGCGACACCAAAGCACAGTTATGAGGCGTTTTTGGCGCAAATCGTCACTTTGGTGCAGCAAGCAGATGACAAATATGGTTGTAAAGGACAGGTTGGTATTGGTATGCCGGGGATAGTAAATGCGCAGCAGCGTGTGCTATCAGCAAATGTTCCTTGCGCCAATGGCAAAGAAGTTAAGGCTGATCTTGTTGCACAACTTGAACGGCCCATCGCGGTGGAAAATGACTGCCGTTGTTTTGCGTTATCAGAGGCCAGTCTTGGAGCCGGTAAGCAATATCAAAAGGTCTTTGGGGCAATAATAGGCACCGGTGCTGGAGGCGGATTTTGTATTGATGGCGCGTTGTATAAAAGTGCCCAAGGGATCGCCGGAGAATATGGCCACCATCCGCTTTCTGCGGTGTTACAACAAAAATATCACCTACCTATTTTAGCGTGTGGCTGTGGACTGCAAGGGTGTTTAGAGCGCTATGTTGCAGGGCCAGGGCTTGCCGGTTTGTATCAACATTTCACTACGCGAACACTTACCTCAGAACAAGTTATCACAGCGATGCGGGCTGGAGAAAGTGAAGCTCGCCATGCTTTTAATTGTTATATGGATCTGTTGGGCTCGGCGTTCGCAAATTTAATCAAAGCATATGACCCAGAAGTTATCGTGCTTGGCGGTGGTATGTCGCTGATTGATGAACTTGTAGAGGCGCTCCCAAAAGCCATCGAGCCCCATGTATTTTCTGCGGTATCAGTGCCAGATATTGTTAGAGCCAAGCATGGTGATGCGAGTGGCGCATTGGGTGCGGCATTACTTGGGAGCAAAGTGCATGCTTGAGCAGCTTCGTTATATTCAGCCCCGTCGTATCTATACCCCTACCAGCGTCCTTGAAGCGCACGTTGCGGTAATAAAAGGGGAGCGTTTTCACGCGATTATTCCTGCGACGGAAGCGCCTGCTAATACCGAATGTTATGCTAATTTAGATATGTGGCCTGGGTTAATTGATTTGCATATTCATGGCCGCGAGGGCTGTGATGTTATTGATGGCAAACTCTCCAGTTTAGAGACCATTAGCACGTCGTTGCTCAAACATGGCGTCACTGGTTTTTTGGCAACCACGGTGACGACTACATGGCCACAAACTATTGCCGCGATGAAGGTTATTGGAGCCGCCTATAAGCAAAAGATGCCGGGCGCTCAGGTGCTGGGCGGATACAGTGAGGGCTTATTTTTTAGTGAAAAACACAAAGGTGCCCATAACGAAGCTTTCTTTAAGCCGTTAGACGAAGCCTTAATTGATGAAATGATTAGCGCGGCTGATGGTGCGCTTAAAGCGGTAGCACTCGCGCCCGAAAAGGCTAATGGCGTTAAGATGACACAGTACCTAAGTAAACATGGGGTGCGAGTGATGTTAGGTCATTGTGATGCGGATTTTGCGCAAACCAATGCTGCCCTAGCACATGGTGCCTGCGGCGGGGTGCACGTGTTTAACGGCATGCGCGGTATTCATCACCGTGAGCCGGGCTGTGCTGGTGCGTTGTTACTTGATAGCCAAGCCTTGGTGGAAGTGATTGCCGATGGCATTCATTTGCACCCTGCGATTTTACAGTTGATCTACCGCCTAAAAGGTCAGCATAAGGTGGCCTTGATCAGTGATTGTATTAATGCTGGTGGCCTTAAAGATGGTGAATATCAATTGGGTGAAATGCCAATTGTGGTTAAGGGTGGCGTGGCGAAAACTCATAGCGGCAGTTTGGCCGGCAGTACACTAACACTTGAAAAAGCAGTGAAGAATTTAGCAGAATTGGCCAACATTCCGCTTCTAGAGGCCATTAATATGGCAAGTTTAGTACCCGCAACTTATTTAAATATGGACAATGAACTTGGTAGCATTGAAGTGGGTAAAATAGCGCATTTTTCTTTGCTAGATGATGTCTTCCAAGTCCAGCATGCCAACTTGTTTGGAAAGCAGATATTTTAAACAAAAACCCAAGCTCACCGCCCTGAAATTGACAAAATACAACGGAATTTTCTTAAATACAGCGGCCTAGCAGTAAGCGATACGGTAAAAATGGGTCACAAAGTTTCGCATTAGAAACTTTTTCGCGAATTGATTGCATTTTAGACGACTTCAAGGATGATGTTCGCTACAAGAGGTGATATACTCCCGCCGAATAATTTTTCTACTTTAAATAGAGTAAAACAATGGCAGATTTATCGAAATACAGAAACATTGGTATTTTCGCGCACGTTGATGCGGGTAAAACTACCACCACTGAGCGTATTCTAAAGCTTACTGGTAAAATCCACAAAACTGGTGAAGTACACGACGGTGAGTCTACTACTGACTTCATGGAGCAGGAAGCTGAGCGTGGTATTACAATCCAATCAGCGGCGGTAACTTGTGAGTGGAAAGGCCACCGTTTAAACGTTATCGATACTCCTGGACACGTTGACTTCACAGTAGAAGTATACCGTTCACTTAAAGTACTTGACGGTGGTATCGGTGTATTCTGTGGTTCTGGTGGTGTTGAGCCACAATCAGAAACTAACTGGCGTTATGCGAACGAATCAGAAGTTGCACGTGTAATCTTCGTAAACAAACTAGACCGTATGGGTGCAGACTTCTACCGCGTAGTTGGTCAGGTTGAGAAAGTACTTGGTGCTAACCCACTAGTGATGACGCTTCCAATCGGTATCGAAGACCAGTTCTGTGGTGTTGTAGACGTACTTGAGAAGAAAGCATACGTTTGGGATGACACAGGTCTTCCTGAAAACTACGAAATTACTGACGTTCCAGCTGACATGGTAGACAAAGTTGAAGAATACCATGAGATGCTAGTTGAGTCTGCTGTTGAGCAAGACGACGACCTAATGGAAGCGTACATGGAAGGTGAAGTTCCTTCACTAGAGCAAATCAAAGCGTGTATCCGTAAAGGTACTCGTGACCTTGCGTTCTTCCCAACTTTCTGTGGTTCTGCATTCAAGAACAAAGGTATGCAGCTAGTACTAGACGCAGTTGTTGACTACCTACCGTCTCCTACAGAAGTTGATCCTCAGCCGCTAACAGATCCAGAAACAGGTGAGCCTACTGGTGAAGTAGCAACTGTTGACGCTGATGCACCACTTAAAGCGCTTGCGTTCAAAATCATGGACGACCGTTTCGGTGCACTTACGTTCATCCGTATCTACGCAGGTCGCATGAAGAAAGGTGACACTATCCTTAACTCTGCAACTGGTAAAACAGAGCGTATCGGCCGT
This sequence comes from Pseudoalteromonas sp. CO342X, assembly GCF_004208915.1. Classification (NCBI taxonomy): domain Bacteria; kingdom Pseudomonadati; phylum Pseudomonadota; class Gammaproteobacteria; order Alteromonadales; family Pseudoalteromonadaceae; genus Pseudoalteromonas; species Pseudoalteromonas sp. CO342X. Next base: position 105,379 of record NZ_SGPH01000036.1, on the reverse strand, counting down.
ATGGTTGAGATGCAAGCGGACGAGCGTACTGAACTTACTGAAGCACAAGCGGGTGATATCATCGCTGTTGTTGGTATGAAGAACGTTCAAACAGGTCACACGCTATGTGATCCTAAGCACGAGTGTACACTTGAAGCGATGATCTTCCCTGATCCAGTAATCTCAATCGCTGTTGCACCTAAAGATAAAGGTGGTAACGAGAAGATGGGTATCGCGATCGGTAAGATGGTTGCAGAAGATCCTTCATTCCAAGTTGAGACTGATGAAGATTCAGGTGAAACTATCCTTAAAGGTATGGGGGAGCTTCACCTAGACATTAAGGTAGACATCCTTAAGCGTACATACGGTGTAGACCTAATCGTTGGTCAGCCTCAGGTTGCTTACCGTGAAACTATCACTAAAGAAGTTGAAGATAGCTACACGCACAAGAAACAGTCTGGTGGTTCTGGTCAGTTCGGTAAGATTGACTACCGTATCAAGCCTGGCGAAGTTGGTTCTGGCTTTACGTTCAAGTCTTCAGTTGTTGGTGGTAACGTTCCTAAGGAATTCTGGCCAGCAGTTGAGAAAGGCTTCAAGTCAATGATGGATGAAGGTGTACTAGCGGGCTTCCCAGTACTAGACGTTGAAGTTGAGCTATTCGACGGTGGTTTCCACGCAGTTGACTCATCAGCAATCGCGTTCGAAATCGCTGCTAAAGGCGCATTCCGTCAGTCTATCCCTAAAGCGGGTGCACAACTTCTTGAGCCAATCATGAAAGTTGACGTGTTCACGCCAGAAGACAACGTAGGTGACGTAATTGGTGACCTTAACCGTCGTCGCGGTATGATCAAAGACCAAGAAGCTGGCGCAATGGGCGTTCGTATCAAGGGTGAAGTACCACTATCTGAAATGTTCGGATACATCGGTCACCTACGTACTATCACGTCTGGTCGTGGTCAGTTCTCAATGGAATTCTCACACTATGCACCATGTCCAGCAAACGTTGCTGACGCGGTAATCGCAGCTGAGAAAGAGAAAAAAGCGGCTAAGTAATTAATTACTTATTTTGCATGAGAAGGTCGCCTTTGGCGGCCTTTTTTATTTTTAAATTCAATTGGTTATAAGTTCAATACCCTGTCTAAAAGTCGTCACGATTATTTCATGTTTTATTAATTTTAAAGTTCTTGCTTTAGGAACATTAGCACTTTATCATTAGCTTTTCTTCAATAAATAGAGTCACATTATTGCGTCGTGGGCTCAAATTTGATTGTGGTTGGGTAAATAAAGGAGATACTCAATGAGAACTTTAGAACTGGAAATAAACTGGCTTTTCTATGTACTGGCACTGTCCCTTATCTGGCTGGGTAATGAACTGTTTTTCATTTTAGATACTCCCTCATCATTATTGCAAATAGTTACACTTACCTTACTATTTTTTACCCTAACAATATTGATACTGTCACTAACCGGAAAGCGTTTTCTGCATATAGATAAGGCGGGAGTTAGCTATAACTTTTTAGGTAAAACCCACTATATCCATACGGAACATATTCAGGCGATTAGGTTACGCTCTTTGGGTATTGTAAGTCTTCCCGAGGTATATCTTGATGATGGTCGTATTATTCGCTTCTTTAGCTGGAAAATGAATCGCGATGAGCTTTTAAAAGCAGAAAGTTTGGTCAGATAAGGTGTAAAGGAAGTGCAGGTGAGGGTTTCACCTGCTCAAATTTAAAGGTTTCACACCAATTGCATTAATGCAATTGGTATTACTTTTCATTCAGCCAAATTGCGGCTTGTTTTGCAAAGTAAGTCAAAATGCCATCCGCACCAGCACGCTTAAATGCTAGTAGAGACTCCAGTACAACAGGCTTCTCAGCCAACCAGCCGTTATCAATCGCCGCCTTATGCATCGCATATTCACCACTTACTTGGTAAGCGAATGTTGGTACCCCAAACTCATCTTTAACGCGTCTGACAACATCTAGGTATGGCATGCCTGGCTTTACCATCACCATATCAGCACCTTCTTGTAAGTCTAAAGCCACTTCACGTAATGCTTCGTCAGAATTAGCAGGATCCATTTGATAGGTTTTCTTGTCTGCACCTTTTAGGTTGCCTGCAGAGCCAATCGCGTCGCGGAAAGGGCCATAATAACTCGATGCATACTTGGCAGAGTACGCCATGATACGAGTATGGATAAAACCGCACTCTTCAAGTGCTTCACGAACAGCGCCAATTCGGCCATCCATCATATCGGAAGGGGCGACGATATCGGCACCTGCCTCTGCATGCGAAAGCGCTTGTTTGACTAATACTTCCACGGTTTCTTCATTCATGACATAACCATCTTCATCTAAGATACCGTCTTGACCGTGGACTGTGAATGGGTCTAATGCAACATCGGTGATCACACCAAGCTCAGGACATGCTGCTTTAATAGCACGTACCGCTCTTTGTGCAATCCCTTCAGGGTTGTATGCTTCCTCAGCTAGTAACGATTTTTGTTCCGCCGGTGTTACTGGGAATAAGGCGATGGCAGGAACCCCTAGCTCTACTAGTTGCTTGGCTTCCTCAACTAATAGATCAATAGATAAACGCTCAATACCTGGCATTGATGGGATAGCTTCACGCTTAGATTCACCATCCAATACAAATACTGGATAGATTAAGTCATTAACCGTTAGCGTGCTTTCGCTCATTAGACGTCTTGAAAAGTCATCGCGACGCATTCTGCGCATGCGAGTTAGGGGGAAAAGATCGAGTCCTGATTGAGCCACGTTAGTTCTCCTGATTGGGTTTGAAAGTAACAACACGATTACGACCTTGCTGTTTTGCTTGATACAAGGCTTTGTCCGCATTGTCAGTGTAAAGCTGTGGATTATGTGGGTCGCTAACCACTGCACTATAAACGCCTGCACTGGTGGTCAACTTAAGCGTATCCTCACCAAATTTGATATTGAGATCTGCTGTAGCCACTCTCAGGCGTTCAGCTACTCCGACAGCACCTTCTTCTGGGGTGTTTGGTAGTAGCAAAATAAACTCTTCACCACCATAGCGGAACACTTCATCATGTGGTCGCCGCAAGTGTGATTTTATTAAGTTGGCAAATTCGCAAATTGCTTGATCACCAGCCAAGTGACCATATTTGTCGTTAATTTTTTTGAAGTGATCGATATCAAAAATAACAAGGCTCAATACTGTCTGCTCTCGTCTTGAACGACGTACTTCCATCTGTAAACGCTTGTCGAAATAGCGCCGGTTCTTCACTTTTGTGAGTGGATCTTCCATGTTCATGCGCTCGAGCTCTCGGTTTTTATCCTCAAGTTCCCTTAATGTGACTTGAAGCTCAAAAGTGCGTTCCTCAATGTTGGACTCTAAGTCGTACTGGGCCTGTTCTTGTAGTTTAAGCTTTTCTTTTAATAGGGCATCTTCAGCTTGAGTATGAGCTAGCCGTTGCTGTTGCTTGGCCAGCTTTTCATCTCTTTGAAATATATATAGACGTATGAGCAGGTAACTCAGCAACGTGGCTTCAACGACAAAAATACCAAAGTAACCCAAATGGTTCAAAAAGCTGCCGGACTGAACCCCCAGCTCAACCGTAAACGGGTAGCTAATTACGATAAAGTGGCAGAGTGCGATTGCAATTAAGATATTTCGACTCTTGTGGTTAACACGAGCGAGCGTATAGATAATCAATACAGAGACAATAAAGCTGATGCTAAGCGCTAGCAGGAGAGACTGAGAAACAGGTAAAAAAGCAATGAGCAGAAACAAGCACAATGTCGCTAGAATGGCCTTTCTTTTAGTCAGCTGTGGGTGCGCAAGCAGTGACTTTCCAGAGCAATAACTCAAAGCGGGCAACAGCAGTGCGCTGAGCAATAACATCATCATGCCTTGACCATACTGTTGAAACCACTGCCATGAAGAGTAAAAATAGCGATAACCAAAGCCATAGATATGTGCGTTGAAAAGCCATACTGTAGCGATAAACAAAGTGGCACATAAAAAGTAACCTTTTTTTGTAACACAATAGAGCGTGGCATTGGTTAGGGCGAGTGCTAGTACAAAGCCTGCTAAAATTCCAAAAATAAGATTAAATTTACTCTTAAATTGGAGGTATTCATTCGGCTCCCAAATTGCAAGAGGAGCCGTGATAACCCCCTCATCACTGATCTGTAAGTATAAATGGCTTTGCGTTTGTGGCTGCAGCTCAAGCGGAACAACTAGAGATTCATACTTTAGTGGCCGCTTAATCAGTGGCAAGGCATCGCCCATATCTAAGCTGAATATTGGATGGTTCGGTCTAACATGATAGGCAGTTACTGCATCGATGAGATTATTGTTTATACTTACCAATACTGGTGTGAGCGAGTTGTTGGTATTGTGCAGCGCTATTTTTAACCATAAGTACTTCGCTACAGGTCGAAGGCCTGTGGGGACTTGGGTGCTGTTATGCCATTCGACAGGAGCCGCAAGCAGTTCGTTTAACGATTCATATTTACTCAGTGTGTAACTTAGCTTTACTTGGTGTTCTACCTTAAATGACTCTGAAATAGTGACGGCAGAAATTACAGCAGAGCTGTATATCAATATAAGTAAAGACAGCACAATGCGCATTACTGGCTTTACCTCACAAACAGCTGTTTAAAATTAGCCGAAGTCGTGCTCATCACTTCCGTGACAGGACATTGTTTTAGGTGTGCAATTTGCTCAGCCACATAAGATAAATACATTGGTTCATTGCGGCGAGACTTGGGTTTTGGGCTAATTGTTCTAGGTAGTAGGTAGGGCGCATCCGTTTCCAAAAGCAAACGGTCTAGGGGGATGTATTGGATTAGATCTTGTAGTGCTTGACCTCTACGTTCATCGCAAACCCAACCTGTGATGCCGATCATTAACCCATAGTCCAAGTAACGTCGTAGTGCGTTATGATCACCAGTAAAACAGTGTAGTACTCCTTGAACGTTAACTTCTTGCAGTAACGAAAATAGCGCATCGTGCGCGTCTCTTTCATGTAGATACACTGGATAATCAATAGCTTCTGCTAACTGCAGTTGCGTCAAGCACACGCTTTGTTGTATCGGCCTTGGTGAAAAATCGCGATTAAAGTCCAAGCCACATTCACCAACGGCAATAGCTCTGTCACTACTTTTTAAAAGAGTGAGGAGATCATCGTAGAGCGTATCAGGTGCATCTTTTGCGTCGTGAGGGTGGACACCTGCTGTACAATAAAGCTGGTATTGCTCTGCGAGAGAAATACTTTGTTCGCTGCTTGTTAAGTCGCAGCCAATGGCGAGCATAGATTCTATGCCAGCGTTTTTGGCTCTAGCAATTACCTCGGCCAAATCGGATGAAAATTGCGAGCTGGTGAGGTTTACACCAGCATCGAACATCGTGTTCATCAGTTAACTCGTTTAACTCGCGTTGTGCGGTTTGAGCCCGCTTTCTTCATTAAAAACGAGCCAAAAGACGCGCGTTCAATAATTAATGTGTCTCCTTCATTGGCGAAAAAAGTTTCTGAAGAAACTTGCCGCCATACTTGACCATTGTCCAAGGTGAATACCATTTTATCGCGGCCTTGAGTGGTTGTTTTTACGAGTTTAGCTGTAATTTCTTCGATTTCTTCGCTTGCCGCTTTAACTTTATGCTCTAAACCAAAGCCATCTTCTTTCAATTCTGCTTTTTTTTCATTGCGCGCTGTGTTTATTTTATCTTTGCTTACGGGCGCTTTGCTTACAGGCGCTTTGCTTGAATGTATTTCCGTGATTGGTTTATTAGCAATCACATTGTCGTAGCACATGAGTCGTTTAAAATCATTTTCAATCAGAGTACAAGCTTGTAGTGCCTGTGTATTTATCGGCTCTGCGGCGCATAAAGAGGAAAATCCTAGTGCGAACAGTATCATGGTTTTTTTCATTGTTCTGACTCCTGTTGTTTTGGTTTGGCGCTGTAAAATTTGGCTAGAATGAGTCCTAGTTCAAACAAGAGTAGCATAGGGAATGCCAATAGAGTTTGAGATAGAACATCTGGTGGAGTTAAAAACATTGCGATGACAAAAGCACCAACGACAACATAAGGTCGTTTCTCTTTTAAGCTCGCAGGGGTTGTCATGCCACTCCAACATATAAGCATGATAGCGACGGGAATTTCAAAGGCGATGCCAAAAGCAAAAAATAGCTTAAGGATAAAGCCAAGGTAACTGCTAATATCCGGTGACAGTGTCATCATCTCAGGCCCCACACTGGTAAAAAAGCCAAGTATGATAGGCATGACAACAAAGTAACAAAATGCTATTCCGCCATAAAATAACAATACACTTGAGAGTAATATGGGGATAAGCATACGTTTTTCGTGTTTATATAAACCGGGTGCGATAAAGCCCCACACCTGATGCAAAATAAAAGGCACAGCGGCAAATAGTGACACAAAAAGCGTTAATTTAAAGGGAGCAAAAAACGGCGCTGTAACGTCTGTGGCGATCATGGTTGTGTTGCTAGGCAAGCTATTTACAAGCGGTGCTGCAACGAAGGCATAGATGTCATTGGCGAAGTACACCAAAGCAACAAAGATAACGAAAACGCTCAATAACGCTCTCATTAAGCGGTTTCTTAACTCAACAAGGTGAGCTATAAATCCACTTTGGGCTGATTCTGTCATGTAACTTGACTCGTACGAATATAATTCCAGTTAGATATAAGAAAAAGGAGCGGTTTGGGCGTCTAATTACCCAAAGCTAGCCTTTGACTGAACTATCTAACTGCTAGATTGATTAGTCTTTGTTTTTATTATTTTCGGTTGATTTATAAGAATGTCTGACTGATTCAGCCGCATCTTGTAATTCTTGAACGGATTGCTTGAGTTCGGGGGCCAAATCTTGCATTCCCTGTTGTTCCGCTTTCTTCAAATTATTATGTAGCTCGTGAACACGTAATTCTTCACTCACTTCAGCCTTGACTGAATTGGCGACAGATTTTACCGTTTTTATCCATCTCGCTACGGTGCGGATTGCAACGGGAAGACGTTCAGGGCCAAGTACAATTAGGCCAACGATAAGAACGACCACTAACTCCCACATACCCATGTTGAATTACACCTTATCTTTTTCTTTCTCTGATACCGGTTGTGCTTGCTCAGTTGTTGTATTTTTTAACTTTTCTGGCTCAGAGTCGGTCGCAGTTTGCTCATCCGATACCGCCTTTTTAAAGCCTTTAACTGCACCACCCAAATCACTACCAATACCGCGTAGTTTTTTAGTTCCAAATAACAAAACAATGATGGCTAAAATAATAAGTAATTGCCAAATACTGATCCCACCGAATCCCATAATAACTCCATTGATACTTACTGCTTATGAATAATGATTATACGCCTAGCGAGCAAAAAATCACCCTGTTTTACGCCATGCGCCAATAAATACTAGCACGGCAATAATCGCAAGTAGGCTACTTGCGACAGGCTTGTCAAAAATAAAGCTCAATCCCGATATAATTGCAAAACTGCTCGCTGCTAAGCCTAATAATAGCGGCTTAGTCGCAGTATCTGCTTTTTGTGTGACAGTTGGAGGGGGGCGGCGCTTGAGATTTTGGTAAATCAAATCTGGCAGTTCAGGCATTTTTTCAGCCCAAAATGGTAAGTTCGCATATAGCTTTTTCGCCACCGCGAGAGGGCCAACTTGCTCTTGCACCCAATGCTCTAAAAAAGGTTTGGCCGTTTTCCACAGATCTAACTGTGGATAAAGCTGGCGCCCTAGGCCTTCTACATACAGCAGAGTTTTTTGCAATAATACGAGCTGTGGTTGCACTTCCATATTGAACCGTCTTGCTGTATTAAACAAATTTACTAGCACATGACCGAACGAAATTTCAGCGAGCGGTTTGTTAAAAATGGGTTCGCATACAGTGCGAATGGCAAACTCAAACTCTTCTACGCAGGTATCTGCCGGAACCCACCCAGAATCCACATGAAGCTGTGCCACCTGACGATAATCACGATTAAAAAAGGCGATAAAGTTTTCGGCCAAATAGCGTTTATCTTCACGGTTTAAGGTGCCGACTATGCCGCAATCTATACCAATATACTTAGGGTTATGAGGATTTTCACGAGAGACAAAAATATTGCCAGGGTGCATATCTGCATGGAAAAAACTGTCACGGAATACCTGTGTGAAAAAGACTTCCACGCCGCGCTCGGCCAGCAATTTCATATTGGTGCCTTGCGCTAACAAGGCTTCGGTGTCTGAAACCGGAATACCGTAGATGCGTTCCATCACCAGCACGTTTTTACGTGAATAATCACTATATACTTCAGGGATGTACAGAGAATCTGAGTCTTCAAAGTTGCGTCTGAGTTGAATTGCGTTCGCGCCTTCTCGCATCAAGTCTAGCTCGTCGAGTAAGGTTTTTTTGTATTCCCTAACAACTTCCACTGGGCGCAGGCGTTTTCCTTCGCTGAGTAAATTGACAACGATTTTAGCGAAACGCTCCATTAAAGAGAGATCTGCATGGATTTGTTTCTCGATATCGGGACGAATAACTTTGATCACGACATCTTTTAACTCATCTTTGTGTTGTAGCTTGGCTGCATGTACTTGCGCTATCGAAGCTGAAGCCAGCGGTTTTGATTCAAATTCAGCAAAGTATTCATGAATATTGTCGATTTCTAGCGCTTGCTCAATGAGCTTTTGTGCCATCGCGGGGTCAAATGGTTGAACTTGATCCTGCAAAAATGCAAGTTCTTCAGCAATATCTGGTGGTAGTAAATCTCGACGGGTCGAAAGCATCTGGCCGAACTTGATCCACACCGGCCCCAAAGTTTGTAGTGCCAGACGTAGGCGTGTGCCTACTGGTTTGTCTTTATGTTTGTTGCGCAGCCAAAATAAACTCGCTCGAGCGAGTTTACCGTACCAAGGCTGCTTATGCGCAGGGACGATTTCGTCTAAACCATACGTTAAAAATGTTTTGGTGATCTGATGCAAGCGAAGTAAAGACAACCTAATTTCCTTTGTTCTGCTGAAGTAATACGCTGAGGCGTTGATTTAAGCTTTCGACCTGATTGTTTAATGTTCTCACTTGCTGCTTAAACTGTTGAAACTCGAGCGGGTGAGGCGCAACCTTCAACTCATCTTGAAATAACCCTGTTAGGGTTGCCTTGGCTACCTGTCCATCTTGCTTTGCGCGATGCGCTAACTTATGAAAGGTATCTACGGCAACTTGTGCGGGACCATCACCGACATATTTGGCGAGGTGTTCCGCCCAATCAATATCAAGTGTTGCTAATGCATTACTATATAGTTGTGCTAGCGCTAAATCCCCTTCAAGATCGAGCTTATCTTGACGGATAAGCGCAGTGAGTTGGTTTGGATCTTTGAGCTCAAGCAAGGTTGGTAAATCGGCACTAATTGAACAATCGGCTTCGCCATCAAAAGGACATAAAACGTAAATGTTAATACCTGTGTAAGTCACAGCTAAACAAGTATTTTGATCTCGAATATCAACACTGAGCACTTTGTGTTGGCCTTTACTTAGCACATGCTTTAGCTCAGGTGAGAGTTTAAGGCCTTTGTTTAAAGCCGTCTCAAGTACGGCGCCAAGTAATGAAGCTAACACAGCAACTCCTAGAATTTAAAGCCGCGATGAAGGGCGACGATGCCTCCGGTCATATTTTGGTAGTCAGTTTGTTCAAAACCGGCTTCATCCATCATGGATTTTAGCGTTTCTTGATCTGGGTGCATGCGAATAGATTCTGCAAGGTAGCGATAAGACTCACTGTCATTTGCAACTAATTTGCCCATTGCAGGTAATAGTGTAAATGAATACATATCATACAACTTTGCCAGCGCTTCGTTATCGGTCTTTGAAAATTCAAGTACCAGTAAGCGTCCACCTGGTTTTAGCACTCTGTACATTGAGCGCAATGCTTTATCTTTATCAGTTACGTTACGTAAACCAAAGGCAATAGTGATGACATCAAAAGTATTATCGTCAAATGGCAGCATTTCTGCGTTCATTTGAACGTATTCAATATTGCCAACAAGTCCCGAGTCGCGTAATTTTTCGCGGCCTACTTTAAGCATTGAGTCGTTAATATCACCTAAAACAACTTGTCCTTTATCACCAACTAATTCGCTAAATCTTGCGGTTAAATCACCCGTACCGCCAGCAAGATCAAGTACTTTGTGACCAGCGCGTACACCTGAGCAGGCAATAGTTTGACGCTTCCACAAACGATGGATACCGAATGACATCAGATCATTCATGATGTCGTATTTTGCAGCTACAGAATGAAATACGTCTGCAACCATAGAGGCTTTTTTGTCGGTCTCGACTGTTTTGTATCCAAAGTGGGTAGTATTGTCTTGTGACTCTTTCATGTGGGTTCCATCATTACTCTGCAACTATGCTTGCTAGTGTACTTGATTGGTAGCCGTAGGTGCAATTTCTTATCCGTGTTGTATTGTTGAAAATGCAAACAAAAGAGGATATTGCAGATCAGTGACTAATATAACAGTGTTGGCCGAGAGAATGTGCCTTCTGCGCAGCATAACCTGCACGTTTAGCCAACACGTTAAAGTCTTGCTCTGGTGCAAGTTGGGCTATCCCAAGAGCCAGAGACACATTAGGTAATGGAATTTTCCCTTTCGCGCTGACAAACTTTAATCGCTCAACACCTTTACGCACTTTTTCCGCGATAACATTCGCGGTATCTAAGTCTACATCGGCAAGGATAACCGTGAATTCTTTTTTACCTGTGCGACCAGGTAAGCCACTTTCAACGACATAACGTTTGATATTATTGGCGATACGATTAAGCACAACTTCACCCACAACATCACCAAACCGCGTTGAAAACTCGTCAAGGTTATCAACTTGGATAGAAAGCGCACAGACGGATTTTTGCTGCGATTGCCATAGGGACACTTTTTGATGAAGATAGTGACGCTTATAAAGACCCGTTTGTGGGTCTAATAAGTGTTGTTTACGCAAGTCGAGTAGTAACTTTTGATTACGTTCATAATCTAAACGCGATTTTATTAACGCTTGTTTAAATTGTTTGTGCTGTTTTAGCAATAGCTCAGTTTGTTTGGTGAGTGTTGATAGTGCGCGCTTACTCTTTTGAATGTTGTGTTCATCTAAATTATGCACACATTGACTGACTTGTTGGGCAAAGCGAATAACCTGCTTTTGTGAGGTTTCTGCATTTTCGTGTAATTCAGTCACCAAAGAATCAACGCCTTCAAGTAATTCAGATTGTGTTTTTTGACCTTGATCTAAAAATTGGTAGTAGAGTTGTTCAATGAATACGCAGTCTATTTTTGTGTGCGCTTTGATGGCCTTGTTGATGGCACTGTCAAGATCTTTGTTCGTGGCGCTAATATGGGTATAAGCAACCTGATAATTTAAAGGCGTGGGCGGCAAATGATGTTGCTCTAAAAACAGGCACACCTGTGTCATTTTTTCTTGGGCAACAGCCATGGGATCATGGAACATCATTTCATTTACCACAACAATTAATTATCAAACGTTAATGAACTACCACCAGCTCCTTCGGTGTAACTCTTGTCCTAATTGCACTAGACCTACATTAATCTGTATCGTCCGAATTTAAAAGTAAAAAATTTGTCTTTGAAATAGAAAATTTACATTTCTTTGTTGAATTGCTGATTTTCTCATCAATTTTTACTAGGTTGGGTAAATTGTATTCGATCTGAGATATTCGTGATTCTATCGAATTAAGTTGCATCTGTTACGGGACTCTCCTACTTTGACTAGCAGAAAATTCATTTCACCATAACAAAAGCTCAGAACGATGGATAATCATTATTTTTTGGCTATTTTACCGCGAACTGAGTAACAACAAAGTATTGAGGAAATCAGCGTGTTATCACCAAAATTAAAGCTGTGGACTAAACGTTCAAGCGTCGCCGTTTATTTAACTGTCGCTTTATCTGGTTGTGCTATTACTGGAAGTGACAATAACGCTGAGTTTACTCAAATAGCTGGCAGCGTTATGAAATTTAGAAGTGATAATAATGCCTATGGTCGCAGTGATACAAAAGCAGAGTTTCTACTACCAAACCTCAGCGCCGAAAAGTTGGCGACCACAAATCAGCAGCGTCTACAGTTCTTGGCTCAGCTCGACAATATCGACACTTCAGCGCTGAGTGAGGAAAATCAAATCAATCTCACTATTTTGCGTGCACAAGTGCAGAATAGCGTCGATGAATATCGTTTTCATAGCCACTATATGCCGCTCACCTCGGAATACGGCTTTCATTCCGGTCTGTCTTTTATGATCTCGAGTCATGACTTTAAGAAACGTGCTGGTTACGAGCTATATTTGGCACGTTTGCAGCAGGTTCCACGCTATTTTAAGCAAAATATCGACTGGATGAAAGAAGGTATAGCGGTTGGTCTGACTCAGCCGAAAGCGGTGCTTGAAGGTTATGAAAGTTCTATCGAAGCTTATATCGTTGATGATGTGACAAAATCCGAGTTCTATGGCCCGTTTACACAAAACCAAGCGGGTTTGCCTGATGCCGAATTTAAAGCTCTGCAACAACGTGCCAAAAAGATTATTAAAGGGGATGTGATCGCAGCATATCAAGATTACCTTAATTTCTTTGTCAATGAGTATCGACCAGCGGCTAGGACCGAAATTGGAATTTCTTCTACACCAAATGGTGAAGCGTTTTATGCGAACCGAGCGAAATACTATACCACCACGGATATGACGCCTAAGGAGATCCACGAGCTTGGTCTTAAAGAGGTGGCTCGGATCCGTGCGGAGATGGAAAAAATTATTAAAAAAGTAGGCTTTAAGGGATCTTTTGCCGACTTTGTGCAGTTCTTAAGAACCGATCCACAGTTTTATGCTAAAACCCCCGAAGCGTTACTTAAAGAAGCTGCATATATAGCAAAGAAGATGGATGCTCAGCTACCTAAGCTATTCCATACATTACCAAGAAAGCCATACGGTGTCGCCCCAGTGCCTGCGAGCATTGCGCCTAAATACACGACAGGGCGTTATTCGGGGGCACGCAGTGATACTGATGCAGGTTATTATTGGGTAAATACCTACGCGCTGGATAAGCGCCCGTTATATGTATTGGAAGCATTGACTCTACATGAGGCCGTGCCTGGTCACCATTTGCAGATCTCCTTGAATGCCGAGCTTGATTACCTACCGGAATATCGTCGCAACGAATACATTTCAGCTTTTGGTGAAGGGTGGGGGTTATATTCTGAATTTTTGGGTATCGAAGCGGGGTTCTATCAAGACCCTTACAGTGACTTTGGTCGTTTAACCTACGAGATGTGGCGAGCGGCTCGTTTGGTTGTAGACACCGGCATGCATATGTTTGGCTGGAGCCGCGAACGAGCGATGAACTTTATGAAAGACAACACGGCCTTGTCCTTACATAATGTTAAAACGGAGACTGATCGTTATATTTCGTGGCCAGCTCAAGCACTGTCATACAAAATTGGTGAACTAACCATTAAGCGGCTACGTCGCAAAGCAGAAAAAGCACTGGGCGATCAGTTTGATATCCGTGAGTTCCACCATCAAATCTTACGTCATGGCTCTGTGCCATTATTTGTGCTTGAAGAGCAAATCGACAAATATATTGAAACCACGATGAATCAAGCGCGTAAGTAATTGCGTTTATCCATCTAACAGAAAAGCCCAAAGCAGAGACTTTGGGCTTTTTCATTCAGTGATTCTAAACTTTGTTTAGTTTACAAAACTAATAATTAGCTGATATACATCATCGGTCGTTCGGCATTTATTGGCATTAATGATGAGCTGTTCACCTAAGTGCAGCGCTCGCTGTTGTACCGCTAAGCGCGCGTCTTCATCTTCAATCGCATCTATGTCTGCAACATGGGCGAGACCAATAGTGCGGCGGATCAATTCACACCCACAATAACCAACCGCGTCTTGCAATACTTTAGTGAGAAAGTATTCCGCGTAGCCTTCTGTTTGCAACGATAGGTCGCGTGTTTGTGTTTTCGCCAGTTCAAGCCAAGTTACATAGAAGCTCGATAGAGTGGTGGCGATACTATCGAGTAAATACACCTGCATATTTCGACGCTTTGGCAGAGCGTTAATGCGAGCATGTTGGGCACAGTAGTTGAGCAATAAATTGCCGATAAATGAGCCTAAATCAAAGCCTATTGGGCCAAAAAAGCCAAACTCTGGATCGATTAGCTTAGTGTGCTCGGCATCGACGAAAATACTGCCTGTATGGACATCACCGTGAAGTAAGGTTTCTGGTGCATTGAGAAATTGGGCTTTGAGTTTTGCCACTTCAACTAATAACGTCTTATTTTTTCTCAGCATTTCCACAGACGGTTGTAATGCAGCAGGGAAGTTGTTTCTTTCAGCATCGCGGTATGGGTCGTCAAAGAATAAATCTTCTGTGATTGCGCACAGTTCGGGATTGGTAAACTCGGTGACTAGGGCTTTCTTTTCACTCGGTGTTAAGTAAAAGCTTGAGTGGTAAAAGCTGGTTTTTGCTAGATAATTTGCGACGTCTTTGCTGAGTCTTGCAAAGGTGTTCGCTTGGTTTAATTCACCGCGTAAAATGCGTAGATGACCAAGATCTTCCAGCACGGTTAGTGCTAACTCCGTATTATGGTGCAACACTTTTGCTGTGGTATCTGGGCAGATCTCACCATGGCGCTGTAATACACTGGCCTCAATTCTGGCTCTGTCTAATGTAAGCGGCCAGCTCTCACCCACACATCGAGCGTAAGGCAAAGCTTGCTTGACGATGATGCTATTTTCTTGCGTATCTTGCACGCGGAAAACCAAATTCAGATTGCCATCACCAAACTCATAACAAGATAAGGTTGCACCTTTATCAAAGAAGCTTCCTAAATTAGTAATGTAATCAATAACTTTTTCTGCATCAAATTCAATGTAGCTCGACATGTTTCTGCACCTTGTGGATATTTGCTATTAGCATTCTATATTTTTAAATGTTTAGATGTCTATACTTCTTTAGATCTTGATGTAAAATATCATTAGTACACTTTGAAAGAGCGGGATGTCATGAAAACCTTAATTGCACGTAGTCTTAAATTCGAATCGGGCGTGGTACAGGTATTGGATCAATACTTACTGCCACATCAACAGGTGTGGCATGAATGCCGCGACGTTGCGACGATGAGCGAGCTAATTCTGACACTTAAGGTTCGTGGCGCTCCGCTTATTGGTTTAGCGGCAAGTTTATTAATTGGTTATCTTGCCGAACAGGGAGAAGGTAAAGACACCATTGCCCGCTCGATAGATGAACTTGAAGCAACGCGCCCTACAGCGGTGAATTTAATGCACTGCATGGCGAG
Organism: Pseudoalteromonas sp. CO342X; assembly: GCF_004208915.1. Classification (NCBI taxonomy): domain Bacteria; kingdom Pseudomonadati; phylum Pseudomonadota; class Gammaproteobacteria; order Alteromonadales; family Pseudoalteromonadaceae; genus Pseudoalteromonas; species Pseudoalteromonas sp. CO342X. The sequence goes on along the minus strand of NZ_SGPH01000036.1, from coordinate 90,053 downwards.
ATTGCGTGAAGCGTTACAAGCGAATGATTGGCAACAACAAGTGATCACAACCGCTGAACAGTTATTTGAAGAAGACACTGCGTTATGCGACCGTATGGCAAGCATAGGCGCGGAGCTTGTGAATGCGGGAGACAACATTCTTACTCACTGCAATACTGGTGCGCTGGCAACGGCAGGTGTAGGCACCGCACTTGGCGTAATTCACCATGCTGCAAAACAACATGGCGACATTCATGTTTGGGTTGATGAGACTAGACCACTGTTGCAAGGTGGTAGGCTTACCGCGTTTGAACTAGATGCATGGCAAATCCCATACACGCTAATTTGTGACAATATGGCTGCGAGTTTAATGGCGGCGGGTAAAGTCGATAAAATCTTTGTAGGGGCAGATAGGATTGCGGCAAACGGTGATTTTGCCAATAAAGTCGGCACTTATAATCTCGCGGTGTTAGCTCATTTCCATAATATTCCTTTTTATGTGGTCGCCCCAATCACAACTTTAGATAGCAGCTGTCCAAATGGCGCAGCCATTCCAATTGAACAACGCGCCAAAAGCGAAGTAACAGGTGTCAGTGGTAGTTTTGGTGATTGCCAATGGGCACCCAACAATGCCGAGGTATATAACCCGGCATTTGATGTTACGCCAGCGAGTTTGATCACCGGATGGGTGCTGGATACGGGGTTGTTTACGGGTGATGAGGTTGCCCTAGGTGTATTTTCACAAAGTTAAACATTTGTAATTGTTTTAACTACTCGTAAATCCAAAATCTTGTTAAACTGTACCCATTTTGTGCTTCGATATAAATGGAGAAAGTAAAACAGGATGAAGAAGTTTATTGCTCTGATGTTGTTGGCTGTAGCTGCTAATGCATTCGCTAAACAGGAAATACCGCTAGAGTCTTTTAGTAAAGGTAGTGAGTTTTCTGATGTGAAGATATCACCTAACGGAGAATATCTTAGTTTTATCACTAAAAGAGAAGGTAAAAACACATTAGGTTTTTTACAACTTGATAAATTCAAACTGATTCATGCCGTGCGATTCAATGACAATGCTCAAATCGGCCGCTATGAATGGGTGAATGATGATCGCGTGGTATTAGAAAAGGAATATATAAGAGGTTGGAAAGATCACCCTGAGTTTCATGGCGAGTTATTCGGCGTAAATGTAGATGGAAGCCGTGGTAAGTATTTGGTGGGTTACCAAGGTGAGGGACAAACGGGGTCTCGTTTGCGTAAAGCTACCCCGCTGTATGGTACATCTTATATTCTTGACCCTTTGGTCAATGACGAAAACAAGATGTTGATTGTGACCTATCCTTGGACAGGCTCGAAAGAGCCTACTACACGAGTTTACGAGGTTAACGTTCATACTGGTGTCAGGCGCAAAGTAACAAATTCTCCAAGAAAAATGGGGCGCTTTTTGACCGATCACCAAGGAGAGGTTCGCGCCGTTGTGTCTGAGGATGATGATGGCAATTCATTAGTTTTCATCCGTGAAGAAGCAGACTCAAAATGGGCAGAGCTCACATTAGAAAACAACTTAGATGATTTCTGGATGCATGGATTCGATAAAACTGGAACGTCAGTTTATCTTTCAGCATCAACGGCTGGTGAGCCCATGGCTTTCTATAAATTAGGCTTAGCAAGCAAAAAACTCACTCATGTTTTTCAAGATAAAGTGGTTGATCCAACAAAAGTATGGATAGATCCGATTGATAAATCCCCTTTCGCTATTGAACTAGACCCCGGATATCCTACCTATGCATTTATTGATGAAAGTGCTGATTGGAGTCAACGCCTAAAGTCTCTGATAGCCTCGATCCCTGGAAATCAAATACGTATTGTAAGTAGTACGAGAGATGGTGGACAAGTGGTTGTATTCGCAAGCAGCGATACCAATCCTGGGGATTATTACCTTTATGATAGTAAAGCCAACAAGATGAAATATCTTGCGTCTGCAAGAGGCTGGATTAAACCAAATCAAATGTCTACAGTCGAGCCTGTTAAATTCGCAAGCCGTGATGGACTCACTATTCATGGATATCTAACAACACCAATAAACGCAGAAAAGAAAAACCTTCCTTTGATTGTTATGCCTCATGGTGGACCTCATGGACCAAGAGATTATTGGCAGTTTGACCCTGAAGTACAAATGCTTGCGAGCAGAGGAATGGCTGTGTTACAAGTTAACTTTAGAGGCTCTGGTGGTTATGGAGATGCATTTGAAGTACTTGGCTACCAAAAGTGGGGCAAGGAAATTCAATATGACATCATCGATGGAACCCGTGACTTAATCTCCAAAGGTATCGTCGATAAAAAGCGGATTTGTATTATGGGGGCAAGTTTTGGCGGTTATTCTGCATTGCAAAGCGCAATATTAGAACCCGACTTATTCCAATGCGCAGTCGGTGTTGTTGGTGTATACGATTTACCACTGATGTTTGAAGAAGGTGATGTTGCTCAGCGTAGCTCAGGGGTCGCATATTTAGAACGTGTACTTGGTACCGATGAGAAACAGTTAAAGGCATTTTCTCCAAGCTATAATGTCGATAAGCTTAAGGTTCCTGTCCTTATCGTACATGGTGGTGAGGACCAAAGAGCGCCAATTGAACAAGCGGAATCTTTAATTGATGCACTGAAAAAGGCTGATAAGTCTTATCAGTATTACTTACTTGAAGATGAAGGGCATGGTTTCTATAAACCGGAACATCGTCTGAAATACTTTAAGAAAGTGCTCGCATTCCTAGAAGAACCTCTGCAGTTATAGTTTTTAAATACAGCAATAGCCAGTAATTGATGCTGGCTATTTTACTTCATTACAAATACCTTCAATACTTCCTGACTCAAACGGAGCAAGTCGACTATCGAGTTCTGCCGCCGTTAAATTTTTATCAAAAGCTCAGGCAATTGACTCGTATTGTCGTGACTAAGCGTATAAAACGCTACGCCAACGCTCTTATCGCTGCCTAGCATTTCACTCTTTGTAGCTCGAAAGACTAAAAAATAATTCCATTATATTTCTAATTTATTGATTTTAATGCTAATAAAAATAAATAAATTCATGATGACTCGATAAGCGACTTAAATTTTTTTGGCTTGTAATCTTGTTGCCAACAACGGGGAACGCTGAACGCTTCTAGCTTTGTTCCATACGAGATAAACGCCAAATTATAAAATAAATGTAAGGATTTTTTATGCTTTTAAACAAAGTTGCAATCGCAGTCATAATGGCCGCAACATTGAACGGTTGTAGTCAATTTCAATCTTCTGATGCATCAAAGTACGCTGGTGCAACATTAGTGGAACAAAAAAACATCGAGGGCGGTGATATTGGGATCGCTTATCAAAAGTTTGAACTCGATAACGGTTTGACAGTTATTCTTCATGAAGATCATTCAGACCCTTTAGTTCATGTAGATGTAACTTACCATGTTGGATCTGCACGTGAAGAAATGGGCAAATCAGGATTTGCACATTTATTTGAGCATATGATGTTCCAAGGATCAAAGCATGTAGCCGACGAAGAGCACTTTAAAATAGTGACGGAAGCCGGTGGTAAGTTAAATGCAACAACCAGTACAGACAGAACAAATTACTTCCAAACAGTGCCAGTGAATCAATTGGAGAAGATGCTTTGGTTAGAAGCAGACCGTATGGGATTCTTTGCTCAAGGTATTACTCAAGAAAAGTTTGAGATACAACGCGCTGCGGTAAAAAATGAGCGCATGATGCGATATGACAACGTCCCTTATGGGCAGGCTTTTGAAAAGCTGCATCAGTCATTGTATGACTATGGCCATCCTTATTCATGGATGCCGATTGGCTATATGTCTGACTTAAATCGTGCGAATTCCAATGACTTGAAAGCCTTTTTCAAACGTTGGTATGGGCCTAATAATGCGACGTTGACAATTGGTGGGGCAGTAACTCCAGATGAAGTTTTACCACTAGTGCAGAAATACTTTGGCTCTATTCCAAAGGGGGAAGTTGTTTCTGATGCGGCAAAGCAACCCGGTACATTAGCTGAGTCTCGTTACGTTTCTTATGAAGATAATGTATCACTACCGATGCTTAGAAAAGTCTACCCAACGGTTTATATGGGGCATAAAGACGAAGCTGCATTAGATGCGATTGGCTATTTTGCAGGGCAAGGTGAAAGCTCAGTGTTATATCGCGAATTGGTTGATACACAAAAAGCGGTAGCGGCATTTGCATGGCATCAATGCTTTGAACTATCTTGTCAAATGGCTTTTGGTGCACTTCCTCATCCGGTGAGTGGTGAGACACTGACTAGCTTAGATAAGCGCATTGATGAGTTAGTTGCAGACTATATTCAAAATAAAATTACCCAAGAAGATGTTGATCTTTTTATCACTAAAAGAGAAGCAGAGATTGTGAGAGCGCTGCAAAGCGTGGAGGGTAAAGTTTCTATGCTGGCTAAATTTGAGACTTTCCATGAGAATCCGGGTTTCCTAACCCAACAGCTTGCAAATGTTAAAGCATTGAAAGTTGGAGATATAAAACGGGTATTTGAGCAATATGTCGCTAATAAAGCGAATGTTGTATTGAGTATTATACCAAAAGGAAAGCCAGAACTTATCGCGCAACAAGACAATTATACGCCGAAGTTCTATGAGCCTAAAACAACCGAGGAAGTACGAGGCGAAGTACAACTTCCCTCAATTACTGATAGTTTTGATCGCAGCATTAAACCACAGGCAGGTATTGCAAAAGCAATTACATTGCCAGACTTATGGCAAGTTAAAACTGATAATGGCATAGACGTATTAGGAGCGTTTGATACCGAAACGCCAACCACAACATTGCTACTTCAGATCCCTGCTGGTCGTTTATATGACCCTGAAAATAAAGCAGGGGTCGCACTGTTAACGGTGGAAATGTTGGGTCAAGCTACAACACAGAGTACGCCGTCAGAGCTGGCACAGCAATTGGCAAAATTAGGTGCTGAGATCGCATTCGAAGCGAAGTCTGAATATATTGAGATTAAGCTATCCACATTAAGTAAGAACTTAACCGCGACACTAGATATCTTGTCAGAAAAGTTGTTACAACCAAAGTTTTCGGAGTCGGACTTCGCGCGAGTTAAAAGCATGGTTTCAGAATATAGTAAATCTGAACGCGATAGCGCAAAATTTCTGGCAGATAGCGCATTATCTCAGGTGATGTATCAAGAAGGAAACTACAGTAAACCTTGGTTGCCGTCTCAAGCTGAGCTTGCGACTACTGAGCTTGCAGATGTTAAATCGTTTTATGCGCAACAGATTCGTCCACAAGGAAGTAAATTATCAATCGTATCCGATGTTGCACAGTCGAAACTGATGTCGGCCTTGACTGGTGCGTTATCACAGTGGCAAGGAAAAGGTGAGCTGGACATGGCGCTTCCTAAACTTGCTGCCCTCGATAGTAATACCGTGTATTTGGTGCATAAAGAGAATGCACCTCAGGTCCAGATCCGTGTTGCACGCCATGCCGCTGCGGAAGATTTAGCTGCGGAGCACTTTAAAAGTCAAATCATGAACTTTGCCTTCTCCGGCAGCTTTAACAGTCGCGTGAATCAAAACCTGCGTGAAAGCAAAGGATATACATATGGTATCGGAGGACGCTTCTCTGGATATGGTGATGCCGGTCAGTTTGTTCTCGCTTCAGGCATTAATGCAGCGAACGTTGCTGATGCGCTGACAGAAATCCAACAAGAGTTTAGCAAGATCAATGAGTACGGATTAACTGATGAAGAAATTCAATTCACAAGAAATTCAATCGCGCAAAGAGATGCGCTGAAATACGAAACACCAGCGGCAAAATTAAACTTCTTTGCGATGATGCATGCCCATAATGTTGATGCCGATATTGTTGATGTCCGAGCTAAAATAATTGAAACAGTTGGCAAAAAGGAGCTTAATCAGCTGGCGAACAAGTACTTTACTCCAGCCGAGATGACTTATGTGGTAGTTGGTGACGCCAACACGCTAAGCAAGCAGCTTGAGGGTAAAGGCTTCACTGTAAAGCAATTAACTATTCAGTAGATTAGTGCAATAGAAAGGATCCCAACCGTGGCGAGCTTATAGAGTTCGCCACTTTCCGTTGCAAACCTACCTGTCAGTAAGAAACTCAATTATCGAGCAACTATAGTGACTTAAGTAAAAAAGAGCGTGTGTCCTTCGGTAAGCTTTACCTGTTTAGCGGTGATATAGCTTTATCTCATTGTGATATCTCGTGAGGTAAGAAATCAGTAACTTGTCACCATGAGCATCGAGGTAGTAAATGCTAGATTCGGCATTCACGCTGGCTTTGATATCTAAGATGTTTGTTATTTGTTGGTTTGCGTCAAGCTCATATACGTATTGCCGATTATAGAGGTAGATTGCACCATTCGCGGCGGTGATCATCGGTCTTACTTTTACATTATCGATGCGTTTTGCAAGTTCGGCTCCAGTAATCAAAGGGGTTACCTGATTAGTTTCTGTATTCAATAACGAAATATCCCTGTTACTGGATAAGGTAACTAGATGACGGTCGTCGTACCAATCAATACTCACTATATCGTCAACCGTAATGGTCTTGCTAATTTTGTCATGTAGAAAAATGAGTTCAATGATTTTGTCATCTGTTATCTCGTGGGCACGTAGTTGAGCAATCTTATTGCCGCCAAGCCGAGTACCACCATTCTGTTCATTATCGGGCAGAGTGAATAGCACTTCAAGAGACTCTAACTTTCTCACTTCAGCTTGTTTGTTGGCGATATGTTTGACAAGAATCTGGCGATTGCTTGGATCTGAGTCGATGATGGAGTAGCCCGAGCTTAATGCTGCTATGGGCGAATATCGATGGCTTGAGTCGATATGCATGACCCCGTAAGATTCCACATTTTTGAAAATAGAATCATTGTAGGCGAATTCATTATCTCCAAGGTAAGCCATGATCACTTCGTAAATATTTGGTTTGGCAAAGAGAGTTGATTTACCCGTATTAAGATCGATGACATAACTGTCATGGTCGTAGCCGTAGGTCGTCATGAGCAATTGGTTTTCTGACATTGGCAAAATATACGAGGTGGGTTCGACCGCAACTTTTACGGCGGGCAGCTCTGTTAAACTTTGCATGGAATAGCGTTTGATCTCACTGGTGTTGTGATCAAACCACAGCACACTTTTTTGCTTGGCATTCCAGTTCGCAGCCCATAGCAAATGCGGAAACTCTGCCAATTTTAGGGTCTTTTGCCCTGTTGAAGTGGTTACTAGTAGCTCGACTTTATCACCGATATTACGAGTAAAAATCAGCTGGTGCGACTCAGGGATAATTGCTAGTAGATGATCACCAAACCCATGATTACTTGGTGTTGTGACCCTAATTTCTTTTTGCTTTTCCAGATCATAACTATAAATAGCGCCTAGATTTGGTACATCTAAATAGCCCCTACGGCTATATATTAGGCGGTCTTTTCCAAAATCAAACAGTGCGCTAATTAGACCGCCAGAACAGTCAAAGAGTAACTGATCATGAGCGCCTGTTTTTAGAGATAGCTGATGGCGGCGGTATTCGCAGATAGGGCTTTCCCCCTCAGTTTCGGAGCGATGTAAGTAATAAATCCATGTACTGTCAGCCGACCAACCTAAAATGCTACTACCGCTCGGTAAGCTGAGTGCTCTTTCATGTTGGGTGGTAAGATCCATTAGTCTTACTTCTCCTAAAGCCCCAACTTCATTGGTGTCGGCTTTAAAATTATAAGCTAGGTAGCGTTGATCCGGTGAGTTAAACAGTTTGCCATGATGGCCTCGATACCAAGAGAGTATTTGGTTATGAAAAACCTCAGCGGATGGCTGTGATTGAGTCGTATTTTCCATCTGAAAAGTTTGTTTTGTTGCAAAATATAGTGCGCTGATCAAAGCGGTGAGTACAATTAAGGTGCCATAGAATATTCGCACTCGGTAAGACTTGCTCGCTTCACTGGTTGCAGTGGTGTCAGATATTTTACCAGGTAACTCAGTCGGTTCAGGAGTTGGTATCGCAAAGCTGTAGCCTTTGCGATAATGGGTTTTTATCATTGGCTGAGGTTGCAGGTCACACGCTAACTGTTTCCTTAGCTCGAAAATGACTCGGTTAATTGTATTGTCGTCGACAAAATCAAGTTGCCAAACATGCTCAGCAAGTTCCTGCCGCGTTATGATCCGCTCTTGGTTGTTAATAAGGTACATCAGCGTTTTAAACAGTAGAGGCTCAAGTTCTTTGCGCTCGTGTTTGTTGTTGATGGTTTGTGTTGCCGTATTAAGTTGCCAACATCCTATATCAATATACTTTGAGTGTGTTGCTTCAAGAACCATGAAAATACCAAATTAGTAATTAGAAAGGCGGATATACAAATTTCGATATTATCAAAGATTTCAAAATAATATTCAGCTGTTATTACTTATATCCTTAGAAATTAACAGTTTTCTGTTATTACATGGTCACAAAATCTTCATTTTATTTTTGGGGACATGCTGTTCTACGATGGGGATTTTGAAGTAAGGAAAGTCGCTAATGAAGGGATGGTTCATTATTGGTGTGGTTGTACTGGCCTTATGCAGTTGCCACTCTATTCACCCGCAAAAAACCTACATCCATATAGTTGCAAGTTGTCCCCCTCAGGTGTTTGAACAATTGTTTATCGATGCTACAGGTAGCTTAGTTGTATCGCCCTCTGAGGCCGAAATTCCAATCGGCATGCACACAAATACTCTGCTTTTTTCACCACTGACAATGTCGTGGGATGTGGTGGACAAGCTTTTGATTCAGTTGGACGACGCTGGGTTTAAGTTTCAAGCAGATTTTTTCGGTAAATATAATCACGCTTATCGTGATAACCATATTGGTGTGTATTTTGTTGAAGGTTGTGAGCCTAGCATGAGTAAGCAAGTACTCACAGTGCTTCGTTAACACTGTGAGTATTCAGACTTGGATTAATCAAGTAATGGAAACTGCTTTGCAATTTCAGAGTCCGTGCTTTTCGCAACCCAGCCCTCTTGATTATTGAATAGGCGAATGGCGGTAAATTCTGGATCGCTACCCATATCGAACCAATGAGGCGTATTTTCTGGTACTGAGATTAGGTCACCTTGCTGACATAGAACTTGGTAAACCTTATCGTTTAAGTGTAAGCAGAATAGCCCTTGTCCTTTAACAAAAAAACGCACTTCATCTTCGCTATGAGTATGTTCAAAAAGAAATTTTTGTCGCAACTCTGAGGCACTTGGGTTGCCCTTTGCAAGTGAAATCACGTCGACAGTTTGATAACCGCCTTGCGCCTTTAATCTTTCAATATCGCTTTGGTAGGCATTAATAATGTCGTCTTGTGACATTTCAGCTGTGATATCGGTGTTAGCCTGCCATTGTTCAAAGCGTACGCCTTGCTCTGAGAGCAAAGATGCGATGATGTTTGCGTCTTGCTCTTGTTGCAAAGCTTGGCTTGGATTCTGTACTTGGTAGATAGTCAGTTGACTCATGAAAATGCCCCTTCATCAAAATGCTCAAAGCTTGATATAACTGGATGTTCAGGTGATGTTGCTTGTGCATCTCTAAACAGCTGTAATGTGTGCATACCAGCGGCCTTTGCTGCGTCTAGCTCGGCAACAATATCGCTTAAAAAGAGGATTTGCTCTGCTTCGTACGGTAGGGCTGCAATAATATTCTGATACGCAGAAACTTCCTGCTTAGCACCCACTTTAGTGTCAAAGTAGTCGCTAAATAGCGGGCGAATATCACCATGGTCTGAGTAGGCAAAAAGCAGCTGCTGCGCTTTCACTGAACCCGAGGAATACACGTAGAGATTGCGACCATCCGCTTTTTGTTGTGTTAAAAACTGGTAGGCATCTTCGTACAAATGTCCGGTAAAATCGCCGTTTGTATAGCCAAACTGCCAAACGAGACCCTGTAGCTGTTTTAATGGCGTGATTTTTTTATCTGCGGCGATCCACTCAAGTAGTGCGGCAATCACGGTATCAATATCAGCGTTGGCATTATCCAATTCTGCTCTGACGGCACTAATTTGCTCGGCAACGGCGGTGTCATGCTGATGGTCGCGAATAAATTGCGGTAAATGCGCAGCGGCATACGGGAATAGTATCTCTTTAACAAATGAGATACGGGTAATTGTCCCTTCAATATCTGTTAAAATGGCTTTGATCATTGGCGCCCCTCCAATTTAATGCGTTCTAATTCACAGGCAAATAAAAACTCTAAGCCCTCAATATGACGACGAGTTTCTTGCACTGTACGGCCCACTGCGTATAACCCGTGGCCCCGGATCAGTACACCGTGTATAACCGGTGTAGTTTGATGAGATTGCGCCACGCGCTGTGCTAGTCGCTCTATATCCTGATCGTTATCAAAAATGGCAATGGATAAGGTTTCTTCATGCGATTGAATGCCAGACAGTGACTTTTGCATTTCATAACCACTGATCTGAAATTGATTGCCTTGAATAAATCGCGATAACACTGTCGCAGCTACGGAATGAGTGTGTAATATACACTGTGCACCCACGCATAATTCATATAGTTTTAGGTGCAATGCAGTTTCGGCTGAAGGCTTGCCACTACCGGCAATGATGGTGCCTGTGGCGTCTAATTCCAGAAATTGTTCTGGTGTTAATTTACCTTTATCAAAGCCGCTGGCCGTGACAACAAAGCCAGAGTCTGTTTTGATAGAGAAATTACCACCAGTCGCGGGAACCCAGCCTTGCTGAGCAACCCAAGCTCCTGCGTCGATAAGCGCGAGTTTTGCGGCTTGTGTGTGCATAGTTAACACCTATAAATTAAATGCGTTTGGACGGCTATACATCTATTTTGAGCAATGATAGCATCCACTCACGATTAGCACCATAAGAAAGAGAGTGTTGCAGTGAAAAGTAAGTTACCTCAGGTTGGAATTAGTATATTTAGCCAAATGACGGCATTAGCGAACGAGCATGGTGCGATCAACTTATCGCAAGGCTTTCCGGAGTTTGATGCGCCTGATTACCTCAAATCACAACTGAGCCACTATGTTGGCGAAGGTCAAAATCAGTATTCGCCTTCTGCCGGCGTACCGAGCTTGCAAGCACAAGTTGCGGCATTAATTGAACGTCGTTATCAGGTGAGTGTTTCAGGACAAGAACAGATCACGGTGACCTCGGGCGCAACGGAAGCACTCTTCGTGGCAATTCAGGCAATAGTATCTGAAGGGGACGAAGTTATTGTATTCGATCCGGCTTACGACTCTTATGAGCCTGCAATTGAACTTGCTGGCGGGAAAGCCGTGCATATTGCGTTGACTGCGCCGCATTACCAAATTGATTGGCAACAAGTCGCAGCGAGTATCAACCCAAATACCCGTGCTATTATCATCAATACACCGCATAACCCGTCGGCTAAAACGCTGAAGCCGTCAGATTTAGAGCAACTAAAACAGCTGCTCAATCAGCATGACTTGTTATTGATCAGTGATGAAGTATACGAACATATTACCTTTGATGGTTTGCCCCATCTGAGCGCATTAACTGATCCAGCATTGTTTGAGCGTGCGTTTGTGATCTCTAGCTTTGGTAAAACCTTTCATAGTACAGGCTGGAAAATGGGTTACTGTGTGGCGCCAAAGCAAATGACTGTTGAATTTAGAAAGATCCATCAGTATGTAACGTTCTCAAGCTTCACTCCGGCACAACTTGCATTGGCTGATATGCTTGCTGAACACCCTGAGCACGTTGATGAGCTGAGTGGATTTTATCAACAAAAACGCGATGTTCTGGTTAAGGCGTTAGCGTCAAGCCGATTTACGCTATTACCAAGTGAAGGGACTTATTTTTTGCTTTTGGATTACAGTGAAATTTCTGAGCTTGATGATGTTGCCTTTTGTCGCTATCTGGTGGAAGAGGTTGGGGTTGCGGCAGTGCCACTCAGCGTTTTTTACCAACAAGCACCTAAAGACAAGGTCATACGATTGTGCTTTGCTAAGGAAAACCAGACATTAGAAGAGGCTGCAAAACGCTTATGTCAACTTTAACCGTTACCCTTGTTCAAACAGATATCCAGTGGCTTTCACCTGAGGCCAACTTTACCCATATTGAACGTTTGCTAGAAAATGTCGAGCCAAGCGATTTAATTTTGCTACCCGAAACATTTGCTACCGGCTTCGCCGTAAAAGAGCCGGATGCTGAGCGCTATGCTGATGCAGCCATCGAGTTTTTACAGCAATGTGCTCAGCGCTTTCAGGCTGTTGTAGCGGGCAGCGTACTGATTCCGCAAGGAGATAAAAAGGCCAACCGTATGGTGTGGTGCCAGCCGGATGGAAAGATACTTCATTATGACAAAAGACACTTATTTTGTTTGGGTAATGAAGGTGATTTTGTCGTTGCTGGTGAGCACCGTGAAGTGTTCGAATTAAAAGGCATTAAATTCTTACCGCAGATCTGCTATGACTTACGTTTCCCAGTATTTCAGCGTAATCAGAACGATTATGAGGTTATGATTAATATTGCAAACTGGCCAGCGGCACGCCGAAATCATTGGGATACTCTACTGGCTGCTCGTGCAATCGAGAATCAGTGCTTTGTGCTTGCGGTAAATCGCGTAGGTGAAGATGGGTATGGCACTGCGCATAATGGCGGTACTAAAGCGATTGACTTCAATGGTAAGAGTCTTGTTTCGGCAGCAGATGACCAAGCAGAAGTTATTACCGTAAAGTTAGAGCTGAGCGACTTGCAGCAATATAAAGCTAAATTTCCAGCCCATCTCGATGCGGATAAATTTACGCTGGCATAATACACATTGGTACATGCATAGCATGCCCAACTAAAAAGCTTAGTTGGGCATGCTCTAACTCGAAACTCAACAGGCCCTAAGATGCATTATATTGATGCACAAGCAATTCACCTTCTCTGCCAGTGGCGCTGTAATCATTCTTTGATAAACGGAAATAGCTCAACTGGGTGCGCATTTCATGGGCTTGCTCAGCCATTTGCCTCGCCGCTGCCATCGTTTCTTCGGTAATTGCAGAGTTTTCTTGAATAAGATCCGTTAGCCTTTGCACCACCAAATCCACTTCTTTAATGGCTTGTTGTTGCATTGAAGTCGACTCATTGATTTTAATAATGTTGTTATTTACATCGCTCACGGCTCCAACGATTTGTTGCAGCTTTTCACCGGAACTATTGGCAAGTTCAGTACCTTGCTCTACCTTTTGATTACTGTTTGAGATAATTTCTTTGATTTGCTTTGCAGAAGCGGCGCTACGCCCTGCCAGCTCTCGTACTTCGTTTGCAACAACTGCAAAGCCACGGCCATTTTCTCCCGCTCGTGCCGCTTCAACGGCAGCATTTAGTGCCAGCAGGTTGGTTTGAAACGCAAGTCCATCAATCACCGATACAATCTCATTAATGTCTTTACTGGCTTTGTTCACTTCAATTATTGCAGCTACGGTTTGGGCAGATAAACTGCCTCCTTCTTTGGCTATGTTTTCTGCGTTTGTTGCTAGTCCTACGGCATCACCAGATTGGTTTGAAACTTTAGTGAGTTCATCTAACATATTGCCGGTGCTGGCACTGGCTTCTTCTAAGTTTGCTGCTTGCTCTTCTGTGCGTTGGCTGATTTCGGTGTTACTCGCAGCTATTTCACCGGCACTTTGAGCAACATAATTTGCTGCGGCTTGGATCCCTTCGATTACACTGGTGAGTTTTTTAATTGTGGTATTGGTGTCATTCTGAAGAGACTTAAACACGCCAAAATATTCCCCCTTTACTTGGTTACTTAAGTCACCCTGAGCAACGTTAGCCAACACGCTGCTGACTTCGGAGATAGCCCCAGAGACCTGTAGAGTCGAGTCATTTACACTCTCTTTAAGTTGTTGCAGTTGACCTTGTAGTGGCAACTCTATTTTTTGACTAAAGTCTCCTTCGGACATTGCGCCCATTACGCTGCCGAGCTCTTCAACGACTTGATTGAGGTTCTCGACTGAACGGTTGATATCACCTTTGAGATTATCGAGCTGTCCAGACATCGCAGATTGAATGGTGCGGTCAAATCGACCATGGCTAATAGCCATCATCACCATAGAGATTTCCGAGATAGCAACATCAACGGCGGTCACAGAAGCATTGATATTATCTTTAAGTTGCGCGAGCTGACCCGTTGCAGCTACGTCCACTTGTTGTTTAAAGTCGCCGTTGCTGACGCCAGCCATCACAGTGCCTATTTCTTTCATTACTCTGTCTAGGTTTGCCATGCTGGAGTTGATATCTTGTTTTAAGGTATCTAATTGGCCTGCGAGTGGAGCATCGAGTTGCGCAGAAAAGTCGCCTTGGCGTAGTGCAGACATAATCGTGCTGATACCGTCAATCGCACTGCTAAGGCTGCGTACGGAATTATTTACCGAATCTTTAAGTTGCGCTAATTTTCCTTTAGCGGGCACGGTGACTTGTTCCTTAAAGTTACCTTGTTCAATATTGGTCATCACATGAACAATACCGTTCATAGTCGAATTAATCGATGCCAAAGAATCGTTAATATTATTTTTGAGCTTTTCTAAGTCACCTGACATGGGGGCATTAAGTTTGGTATCGAAGCGACCATTTGCCATATCAATGGAAATTTCATTCAGCTCAGAAATCGCTCGACTTAACGTATTGGCACAGTGGTTAGTGGCTTCTTTTAGGGTTTCTAGCTCGCCCCGGCACGGTACTTTGATGCGGTCGTCAAACTTGCCCGAGGCCATTTGATTCATGACGCGATTAGCCTCTGTAATAGAAAGCTGTAAGGCATCCAGTAGTGAATTAAATGCCTGTGCACTGTTGCCTATTTCATCATGACTACGAATGGGCGCTCGCAATGAAAAGTTGCCTTCCTGTTCAACTGATTTCATGGTTTCTACCAACTCGTGAACAGGTTTGGTAAGCGTTTTTGAGAACCAATAGGCGACTATCAGTACTAACACTATAGTGACCGCTAAAATAATCATCAGGTATTGAGAGAGCGAGGTGATAGAAGCAAATGCTTCCGCTTCGTCAATTTCGGCAAGCAGTGCCCAACGGGTATTAAAAACTTCCACTGGTGTATAGGCAGATAACACGGCTTCGCCGTTGTAGTCTTCTATAACCTGTTGTCCAGATTGATTATTTAATGCTTGAGAGACTGCAAGCGTGGCTACCTTGCCGCGTTCAGGGTATCGAAATGAATTCACCACGGAATGATGTTGTGGATCTAAGAATGAGTCTGAACGCATCAAACCCTCGGGGCCGACGAGGTAGGTTTCACCACTTTCTCCTAAGCCTTCACGCTCGGTCATAATGGCATTGATGGCATCAATAGATAGCTGTGCAGCTACAATTGCAACGGTTTGGCCATTCACCACGATAGGTTTGGCGATAAAACTAGCGGGTGCATTATAGGAGGGGAGATATTGTTTGTAGTCTGCGAAAGCGCTGATTGTCGGATCCGTTGAGTCCTTCAGTTCTCGATAAAGAGAAGCTAGATTACTATTGGCATAGGGACCCGATTCCAGTGATGTAGCAAAATCAACTTCTTTAAATACAGAATAGACAATATTTCCATTACTTGGATCGATGATAAAGATATCGTAAAACTCATAAATGTCGGCGATATTGAGCATATATGGATGGTAACTGCGGTGAGCAAGGTCATAACTATCTAAGTGACCGGTTTCAATAAATTTGTACTTTTCACCAACAGGGTAGGGGTTGCTTGCTAAGTAACGTGTTTGCAGCGCAAGCCCAGACTCTGAAATGTTACCAATTAGCCTTGCTGTGCTCGTATCTTCGGGGTTTTCTTGATTGAATTTAGGTACGAACACTTCATCATAAAATCGCGATAATTTGGCATAGTTAATATCGGCCTGAGCGCTAGGAAAGCTGCTAATAAACTCTTGTGCAATCACAGGAAGTAATGGGTTTGCTGTAAAGGCATCGAGTTTATCCTCAACGGTCTTAAAGTAACGATTAACCGCGCTTTTTTTGATCTCACTAACGGCACCAAGTTGTGAATATACTTGCGCTGTCATGGCATTCGATGCGGTATTAAGTGCGATGGAAATAATTACTATCAACGGCACGAGCGCGACGATTAGAAATGCAAAAATCAGCTTTTTAGTTAAATTAAGAGAGTTAAAAAATTGCGAAAACCCAGACATAACCTAATTCCCTGTTGCTATGGAAGTACCTATAACAGCATAGAACAGTATTGATTAAGATCTAGACAAAAAAATAAAAAACCCGGCTATCTAGATAGCCGGGCTTGTAAACTTAACGTTTCACGCTTCAATCGTTCTATGTATTAGTGTTTCCAATGATAGGTATGGGCCTTTTCTTCCATATACTCAGCAGTTGCTGGGTGCATTTGGGTTTGCGCGCCATTTTCGAAGAAGAAAGGCTGACGTTTATTGTCATAGTTGCCGATTTCATTCATGGTTGCCGCATCGTAGACACGGCCATTGATCACGGTGTAGGCAACTTTCTCTGAATCACGGATGTTAGACAGCACATCACCATCGATGATGGCAAGATCGGCGAGTTTTCCTTGTTCGATCGTACCAAGGTCACGGTCCATACCTAGATATCTTGCGCCGTCGATTGTACCGCTGCGAAGCGCCTGCCAAGGTGTAAAGCCGCCTTGTGCCATAGACCATAATTCCCAATGTGCGGCTAGACCTTCACGCTGGCCGTGAGCACCAATGTGCACAGTCACCCCCTTATCGCGAAGCTGTTTTGCGGTTTTGGCGACATTGATATGGTTATAGTGACGTTCAGGTGCTTTGCTTGGACGAATTGATCTTGGCTTTACCACATACTCAGGAACGAAGCTCATTAAGCGCTCGTTTTCCCACACATTAGTGTGTTGATACCAGTATTCTTCGCCAGAGATACCGCCATAGGCAACAACAAAAGTTGGCGTAAAGCCAACGTTTGTTTGTCCCCACATTTGTTCGATATCAGAGTAAATATTCGGGATCGGCAGGGCATGTTCAACACCGGTATGACCATCGACTATCATGTTCATGTTGTGTTGGAATTTTGAACCACCTTCAGGCACAACCATGATTTCCATGTTCTTCGCCGCTTCCAATACTTGCTGACGTGTCTCACGGCGAGGGTGGTTGTAACTCTTCACTGAAATAGCGCCAGCGTCTTTTAGGCGTTTAACGTGGAACTCTGCGTCTTCAAGGTTACTGATTGGTGTTTTATAACCCGGCGCGTGGCCAGCATATAAAATACGTCCAACAGAATAGGTACGTGGCGCGACCGTTAAACCCGTTCTTTGTAGTTCTGCCATAGAAAATACCTCGGCAGAGTTATTTGATGGATCATGGATAGTCGTTACACCAAAGCTAAGATTAGAATACTGATTCCAGTTTTGCTGTGGCTGTAGGTTATAGCTACCGTAACTGCCATGAGCGTGGGCATCAATAAGGCCTGGGATCACGGTTTTACCGCTAATATCCATTACTTTTGCTGTGCTAGGAACGTCTAGTTGACCTTGCTTACCGACTGCAACGATGCGATTCTCTTTAATTAGGATCACACCATTGTCGATGATTTCTTGTTCGTTCTCAGCGTTACGCATGGTCACTACTTTACCGCCAACTAGCGCAATCATACCTTCAGGCTTATCTGCTTTTTGCTCAAAACTCAAGTCGATGCCTTCAGCGGTTAGCTCATCGGTGTTGTCAGATGCACCATCGACGAAAGCGAAAGTGTCAGTCAGTTTGCGCTGATAAAGTGTGGGACCAAATGCCCAAGTTAGCGCGCTGCTGTCCGCTTTCCAATTTAGGAAATCACCAGAGTACTTTGATACTTGCTTAACTGGGAAAGCTTTCTCACCCTTGTTAATGGATAAGGTTTTACCTGTACTGGTAAAAGGTGCAACAAACGTATTGAAATGCTCGATAAACGCAACGTATTGACCATTTGGAGAGACTTTAAAGTCAAAGACATAATCACCTTTGAAGTGGCTACGTTCTTCTTGACCATTGAGGTTAACACTTTTTAGTTCGCGATGTGTTTCATCACTCATGGTGGAGAAGTAAATGCGCTCAGAGTCTGCTCCAAAGTGCGGATTGTCACCGCTTTTAATAATGCGTTTTGCCTCACCGCCGTTAGCATTAACTAGATAAATACCTGGATGCATTGACCAGTCACCGCTTAGCAAGTAGCCACCGGTTACCTTTTTAAATAGCACGTTTTTACCATTTGGTGAAAAGCTTGGTGAGATATAGTGACCAGGTTCTTGGGTGATCACTTTACCTTTACCACCGTTTGCAGATACAACACGTATTGCGCCTAAGTCTTTATCACTCCATGTTGTGTAAACAATAGACTTGCCATCGCGAGAGTAGCTTGGGTAGAACTCAAAGTGGTCGGTTTGCTTAGTGAGGCGTTTTACTTTGCCTGACGCAATGTCTTTTACGTAAAGGTAGCCAAGCGCTTGGAATAGTGCAGTTTCACCATCAGGAGAAATTTGAGACCAGCGTGCGAGTTTGACTTTAAAGGTGTCGGGCGCGACATCTACCGCAAAGCGTAGTGCCGGTGTGATTTGTTTTTCAGCAACAACGCGAGTAGGGATGACGTTGACCTCGTGCGATGCAATATTAACGCGGTTGAATACCCCTTTCGCCCAAAAAACGAGAGATTTACCATCCGGCGTGTAAGCAAAAGAAGGTGTGTTACCATGTGCGCCATTGGCTTCTTGTAAGTCGCGATCAAGGCCAGTATAAACACGAGTTTCGATGCCTGAGTGTAGATCTTTAATATATAAAGCACCGATCATTTCATTGCCGTTATCTTCGCGTTTAACAAACGCAATAGATTTACCATCAGGACTGACAGTTGGACGAATAGCACCGCCAGCACCACGGATCACGGTCTCTTCTTCACCGGTTGCTAAATCCCAACTACGAATTTCGAAAACAGCATCGAGCGAGTTTTTGTTATATTCCCAGCGCACGCCAGAGGTCGCATCAACGGAGTAATAGATTTTCTTGCCATCGTGAGAAAAAGCGGGTTCTGCAACGTTCTTTTGCGATTTTGCACCATGTAGACGCTCACGGATCAGCACGCCTTTACCACCGCTGATGTGATACATACGAATAGAGCCACCTGGG
This sequence comes from Pseudoalteromonas sp. CO342X, assembly GCF_004208915.1. Lineage (NCBI taxonomy): Bacteria > Pseudomonadati > Pseudomonadota > Gammaproteobacteria > Alteromonadales > Pseudoalteromonadaceae > Pseudoalteromonas > Pseudoalteromonas sp. CO342X. The sequence goes on along the minus strand of NZ_SGPH01000036.1, from coordinate 70,913 downwards.
ATGGTACGCCCCGTTACTTGACCTTGCTTAACTGCAATGTATTGACCATCAGGCGACCATGCAGGGTTGTGAACAATATTATTCACTTCTTTTGACACCTGACGCAGGTTTTGGCCATCTACGTCCATCACCCACAGGTTATCGCCACCTGCGCGGTCAGAGATAAATGCGATGTGTTTACCATCAGGCGAAAACTTAGGTTGAATGTTCCAGCCCATGTCGGATGTTAAGGCTGTTGCTTTACCACCGCCAATTGGCATGATGTAAAGGTCGCCAAGCATATCAAAGACGATGCTTTTACCATCAGGGCTTACATCTAAGTTACTCCATGTGGTTTCGTTGGTATCGATGGTGATGGTTTGCTTTTCACCTGGTGGGTTGAGCACATCCCAGCCTTTGGTTGATTTCTCTTCTGTTTGCGTGGCTGTCACGGCATCATCAGCGCTGGCTGGCTGAGCCAAACCAATCACAGCAGCACCAATAGCAATGGCTAATGGTGATTTAAAAAATGACATAGATGTTCCCTTAATTTTATAGTTATTGCCCGAGGCGAGCGGTTTGCCTCGGTTAAATTAGCGTTAATGTAAATGCTCACTAAGCATGAACAAGTTTTATTATGATGTCGAACAACATGCGTTTAATGACGCTTAACCCATTGCCTCTTTACGAACGAAGTGGAGATATGCTGCGAGACTGTCTTGCCATAGCGTCATGGCTTCTGTGAGCTCATCATGGCAGGATTTACCATCCAATAAGCGGCGCTCTGCTTTTTTCAAGTTTGAGCCATAGCGATTAAATCCGAGTTGTAAGGCGGTGCTGGCTTGACGATGAAGCTGTCTGATACATTGATCTTCATCTTGCTCTAGTAGCTGCTGAATATGAATGAGTTTATTACGAGCCGACAACACAAACTCGTTGTAAATCGAAGAGACTTCATCTTCACTAAATCCAGATTTTAGGGCGTTTACAGCCGTTTCATCGTACAGGATATCGGGTAATTCCACGCTGACATTGGCTTTTTTAGGAGACTGCGACTCGCTAAGCGCTTGGCGTAATTTTTCTTGTTTTATCGGTTTGCCAACAATATCGCGAATGCCGAGTGCCAAGTATTCTTTTACCTCGTCTGGACTGAGGCTGGCAGTAAAGGCTAGGAAAGGGGTTCGTTTGTTTTTATGCTCACAATTTTGTAGCTGCTTTAATACTTCTTGCCCAGAAAGATCGGGTAGGTTCATGTCTAGCAACACCACATCGAAATGGTGCTGTATTAGCATCTCTATGGCGCTTTTACCATTGGTTGCCAATTTAACCTTATGCTCATCTTCAGCCATAAACTCAATAGCGATTTTTTGGTTGAGATCTAGGTCTTCTACCAACAGTACTTTCAGACCGGTGATACAGTTATCGTGCTGCGGGCGCTGCTCCACTAAGCTCAGTTCACCAATGTTTAGCAGTAAATCAAAACTAAATGTACTACCTTTGTTAAGCTCGCTTTGAATATCTAGCTGTGAATTCAGACGGTTGAGTAGGCGACTGGTGATGGCAAGCCCCAAGCCCGTACCACCCTTAACTTTACCTGCACTACTTTGTACGTACGGTTCGGTCAGCTTATTAATATCTTCACTATCAATACCTGGCCCTGAGTCCGTGATACTAAAACGCACTTTATGTTCAATTTGTTGGTCTTTTAAAATCTCAACTTTGAGTTTTACTTCTCCTTTATCGGTGAACTTAATGGCATTACCAACAAGGTTGATAAGAATTTGTCTCAGCTTTTGTTGGTCAAAGTAATAACACACCTGATCGGGTAGTTCGTACACCAATTCAAAGTGCAGCTTCTTTTGCTCTGCAAGTGGGCTTAACAATAAGCAAAGGTTTTGTAGCCAACTTCTAAGCTCAACGTCCTCTTCGTACAAGGCTTCATCACTTTGCTCCAAACTGGCGTAGTCTAGTACTTTATCAATCAGTAAGTTTAGCGATTCAGCAGAGTTTACTATAGCCTCACAGTAGGCCTTGTTGCGACTATCTCTGGTGCGTCCCAATACGAGTTGGGCGCTGCCCAAGATACCGTTAAGCGGAGTTCGTATCTCATGACTGATCGTTGATAAAAACATGCCACGCAGCTCTAGGTCCTGTTGCGCCTTCAATGCTAATTTATTGAGGTTTTGCTCTCTTTGCTCGTTACATAACAGCGCCATGCCCGTTGCATAAAAGATAGGTGCAAGAACGCCATTGAAGAAAATAGTGATGGTAAACCAGTTCTCTTTGAAAAGCGTGAAATGCGTTACTTCTCCCATTAATAGGGTTCTGCCGGTAAATATCACCAATATAATAAGTAAAATGGTGATATAGACTATGCTGCCGTTAGGGTATTTATTTCGTGCAAAACGGCTAAAGAAATAGAGCAGGAGTGTCGCTTCAGCTAAGTGTTGTAAGTCCGAGATAAGGATCCTATCTCTCAAGTTTGGAGAGAAAATACTGCTGTACATCAACAAAATGAAGAGCCCTGCAGTAACGCCGAGAAACACTTTAAAGGATGGGCCTTTAACCCCTAAAAATTGCCTTATCGCCATGCAGTGGATAATGGAAGCCGCAAACAGCAAGGTATTAGCAATGGGAATAGTTTCCCAGTTGTCAAAATAGCCGTGCAATGCAAAGGAAGAAATCGCACAGAGCAAAACCAGAGGGTAAAAAATATAGAGCAGTGTTCCTGGTGTGCTTTTATTTGCTCGCCACGTTAAAAAGGTAAGGAGCGCCATCATTGCCGTCATGACGAGACTAGTTAGGTAGAGGGTTTTTGGGTCGAGCATGTACCTAAGGCTGCTTTCAGTTGCGAAAAAACTTAGCATAGAGGTATTCGCCAAGGCAGTAAAGCCTGTATGAAGCTGAAGCCTCGATATCGCGATGTCAGCGCTGTCTTTCACCCGCCAACTTGCGTCAGCAGGTTAAAGACAGATGAAGCTTAGCGGATCTCGTCAGGAATATTCTGCTGAGCCCACGAAAGGAGTTCGATACGGTTACGACATTTGGTTTTACGAAATGCACTGTACAAATGCGTTTTCACCGTATGTGGACTGATATTTAGCTCTTCAGCGATCTCTTTGTTTTTCGCACCTTTACTCATCAGCGCGATAATTGCTTTTTCTCGCTTAGTGAGTTTCACAGGTTCGATATCACCTTCGGTTAGTTTATGTAATGCATCTTTATTAAATTGCAGCATGCGATTTAACACATTACACATCACGTCACGGCGATACCACAGTTGATCTTCAAGCAACAAACGGATCCCTTTCATTAGCACGTCGGCATTATCAGTCGTGTAGAATACACCACGAATACCACTTAGCAGCGCACGATTGGCCAGCTCCGGATTTTCATCTAAGTTGAATAGTACGATATCGCATTTGACTTTGAGGTTGACTAGTTGTTCTTTTAATTTACCCCAAGAATCGTTCACAGCGGTTTCGATGAAAAGTAATCGAGTGCCTTCAGGCACATCTGAGATATCAGTTCCAGTCGTAACATCCAACCCTTGGGTTTTTAACAAAGGTTGTAACACATTGATACCAATGGTGTTAACCGGTTCTTTATCTAATAACAAAAAAGCACTACTGCTCATTTTAGGACACACTCTAATTTTTCCGATTTCTCAATGCTAACATGGGATTCAGACCTTTTGTATTAGAATTTTTAGTACAAGATAGAGAAATCCGCTATATAACAAAGTGAAATAATAACTCGAAATTATGTACAGAATATGTATTTAAATGTAATTTGTTGAAATAAGTAAGCTTTTAACGATTTTCGTTAATAACTTACTCATTTACATTGCTTAACAGAGAATAATCTAAACTGGTACTTTTTTCGTATTTTGATAAGGCGGCCAGCCCATTTCTTTTCCAGCTAATACATGTAGATGAAGATGATATACGGTTTGACCACCGTGATCATTACAGTTCATCACTACGCGATAACCATCTTCTGCAAAGCCGTGCTCTTTCGCTAATTTGGCTGCAACAACATATAAATGACCAACAAGATGAGCATTTTCTTCCGTCACGTCATTGATAGTTGCAATTGCTGTTTTAGGAATAACTAAGACGTGAAATGGCGCTTGTGGATTAATGTCTCTAAACGCGAGTGCTTGTTCATCTTCGTAAACGATGTCTGCAGGGATTTCTCGATTAATAATTTTGGTAAAAATAGTTTCTGAACTCATGGTCCTTCCTTATCTGGCATATTGAATTGCTCTAGCATAGCTAACTCTCAAGGAGACTCAATAGATTTGAGGCGTTATCCCGCTGCGCATCAATTAAAAGGGTAGAGATATAAGCAGGTATGCAGTAATCTCATCAAGGTATAATGATTTGGTACTCACGAAGGAGTGAATAGATGCGCTTAAAATATACGCTTGCGACCGCTGTTTTACTGTTGTCACCGCTTTCACAGGCTGCGTTGCTAAGTTTTCCTGAAGAAATTATTCCCTTGCAAGTTGATGATAAAACCATTGAACACTCATTCTTCTCCAAAGTGCGAGAGTTGGACTTAGCCAAAGGGGAGTATGCGGTCAAAATGCGTTACACCGACTTGTATGAAGTGGGCTATGACGACCACGAAACCATAGAGTCGAAGCCATTCTGGGCGAAAGTAAGTATCGATCAAGACGGCGAGTATCAGGTTGAATTTAACCGTCCTGACAATGTGGTTGCGGCAAAGGCATTTGCAGATCAGCCATTGATTATGTTGCAAGCACCCAATGAATCGTTAGCGACAACATTGGTAGTGACACAAGAAAGACCAAGAATAACGGAAGCGATAGCAAGTGAGCCTTCAACACCCACTGCACCACGTTATTCAACGCCAAGTACTACCACACGAGCCGTTACGCCAGCGGCGCCTAAATCAGCACATCCAGATGTGGTTGGCATGCTGGACTATTGGTGGCAACAAGCAACCCCAGAACAAAAACGGTTGTTTTTGGAAAAAATAAAGGGCAATTAAGTAATATTAAAGCCGCTCATATTTATGAAGAGCGGCTTTAAATTAGTACAACACTAAAACTAATAATTCTTAGTTACAAAAGTATAACCTAGATTTAGTTGTCTACCTCTAACTGAGGCACCGTGCAGAGCTTGGCTAGTGTTTCGACCACCGCACAGAGTATATAGCCATAACACAGCTTCGGCATGCGCTAATCCACTCGTTGAACGATTGTCACAACTACCTCTACGAGCTTCTGCAGAAAAAATAATTGCAGCGCTATTAGTACCCTGTTCATCTGCTCGTAATTCAGTGTAATGGTAACCGACAGGAATGCCTCGGTAATAACCAGACCCACCATCAACATTGACTGCGTTTGCGTTAGAGGAAATTCCGGTGAATAAAAGTGATGCTGCAATTAACAGTTTCGATTTAATCATGTTTATCACCCTCTTTTTCGGCTTTTACTTTAGAGATACAAAGGCTTTTGTGATCGAGGAGCCACAATTCAGGTTCTTCTGCTAAAACTGATTCAGGGGTCAATATAACAAACTCTTTATGGTGAGAGTTTTCTACTATGTTTAGTATGTCTTTACTCTCTCCACGTAAAGCATCAATATACATACGACTTTTAAAGTTCTCTAAGTCATCAAACTTTGAAAAAAATTCATAAACTGCAGCGCGAGTATCTGATATATCATAACTGATAATCTCTTTGCATATCTTGATGGATTCATCAGCTATCTTTTTCTCAGTTGATGAGACTTTTTCAGAGAATCTAATCAGCTCATCAGTTTGAGGTATGCTTGAATTGGTAGTAAGTTGCTTTGCTAACTTGTATGTAGCTTTAGCATGATTTGGGGTCATTTGATTTACGGAGGTAATAATACTCGTTTTTTCAATGACTTCTTCGCTACTTGGCTTTAGAGTTTCCACTTGTTCACTAGCATTGACCATTAGTGTCATCAAGGCAAGTGGGAACATTGTCTTTCCTATTTTCATATTAAGTCTCCTTTTACATAGGAAACTTAATATAAGAATAAAAAGAGAACATTTTCCAGTTTTTATTTTGACTTTAAAATAAAATCATAATGGTTTTTTTCTTGTTGTTTTTATTTTTAAAACTAAATTCTTAAATTTTGTTTTTATTATAGTGCTTTCACCTATAACTGTTGTTGGTTATGAAATAAAGTTGCTTATTAATGGTTGAGTAAAATTCATATGATTGTTAAATTAGGTTCGGGGAATCATAGTTTGAGGAGCAAAGTAAGCTCCTCGGCAGCAGGGCGGGATTCCACTTTGCTCACAGCTTAACCAAAAAGTAACTCCCTCCTAAAATCACCGTTCCAAGCTGCTCTTCTTCGTTTCGCTGCTAAACTGTCTTTTTTACCTTGATGTTGCCTGACTATGTTTAAGCATACCCTGTTGAGCAAAGCAATGTGTGCTGCCCCGAAAGCGAAAATAAGGAAAATAAGCTAGGAAAATAAGAAAAAATAAGCAAGAAAATAAGCGACACCCATCACTATTAACATCAAAGCTGAGGAAGTGAAGTAAAAAAGCATGTAAACACTCCAATAATTTTGGTCAAAAACGTTTATCGATAGGTTATTTTTTAGCGCTCAAGCGTATCTCTACACTAAAACTGGGTTATCGCGCACGACAACGCGCTGCAAATACAACAGTAAGAAATTCTAGAATTGAGAATGTGAGTTTTGCTACAAAGCGAATCGATAGCAAAGCGAATCGATGACACCCACTAAGCAAAGCGAATCAATGACACCCACTATTTGCATTAACGCTAGACAAACTTAGGTTAAAAAGTATCAAAATACTTAAATCACTGGGTACAAAAACGTTTTTCGATAGGCCAATTTTTAGCGCCCAAGCGTATTCCTACACAAAAACGGGGTTATCGCGCACGACAAAGCGCTGTAAATACAACAGTTATAGATTTTCGAGTTGATAGTGTTCGCTTTACTAAGCCAACAAGCGCTCGCAGTTTGTTAGGTTCGTCCGTCGTCGTTTTTGCAGTGTTTCGCAGTAAGCGGTTATTGTCCGCTCTCGTCCAACTGCACCGTGGAATACCCGTGAAAACTGCGTAGTGAGTTTTATCCAGTTCTCCGGCTCTATATTTAGTCGAGTGAGTATGGGTTGTGACTCAAAGATATGACCTCGTTTGTCGGCGCGAATGCATTTGCCCGTGAGATCAACCAATTCGAGATAGGATTTGAGTTCAAAAGGCAGGCCTTTAGGCATGTGTTTTCGTGGGCAGCCAGCAAAGCGTAGGAGACTTTTTGGTTGCTTGCCCAACTTTGCATGGTCTATGCGTTTTTTGATACTGGTGTAGTCTGAGGTCTCAGGTGTTGCGGCGATTTTAGCTCTAATGGGATTTAAGTCTACATATGCTAAACACGCAGCCAATGCCGCCTCATCCAGTAATGCTTGGGATTTAAATCGTCCTTCCCAAAACCGGCCTGTACAATTATCTTCTTTATTTGCTCGGCGGGCGATGTCTTCGTTAAGCGCTCGCATAAACCAACTAATATCTGCGAGTCTTCCCCTGTACTTATCAACCAGCTCATCTAGCATCAATTGCTCCGACTTACTGAGAGCCTCACCTTCAACAAATTTACAGCTTATCAAATTGCCTTTAAATAATTTGTGCCACCGTATCACAACTGCGTTATCCGACAGGCGCTTAACCTTTTTATCATCAACATATAAAACAATATGAGTGTGATTACTCATCACGGCATAAGCACAGACATCAATACAAAACACGGAAGCCAACATCAGGAGCTTTTCTTCAACCCAATCACGGCGGTGTTCATATGATTTTCCAGTAAATTTATCTTCACCGCAGAGAAAGGCGCGCCTTACGCAACGGGAGATACAGTGATAGTATTTGGTGTCGGTTAAACTGATTTGTCTTTTACGGGCAGTTGCCATAGTTTAGTTTCCTCAATCCTTTGAGTGCAGAATTAAAGCGTAGGCGGTATCTTAGGAAGGTGCAAATTAGTGGTGGGTGTCAGCAATTTACCCTCAATACAAAACACAGACCCCAACATCAATAGCTCTTCTTCAACCCAATCCCGGCGGTGTTCGTATGATTTGCCAGTAAATTTATCTTCACCGCACAAAAATGCACGCCTTACGCAACGGGAGATACAGTGGTAGTATTTGGTGTCGGTTAAACTGATTTGTCTTTTACGGGCAGTTGCCATAGTTTAGTTTCCTCAATCCTTTGAGTGCAGAATTAAAGCTTAGGCGGTATCTTAGGAAGGTGCAAATTAGTGGTGGTGTCAGCAATTTACCATCAATTTACCCAAATTAGTGGTGGGTGTCAGCAATTTACCCACTGTATTTAAATAGTGGAGTTTAGCTTGAACGAATTTTCATTAGAGGCTTTAAGTGAAAAAATTTATAACCATAAAACAATGGACTATTTTGAAGAGATAGTTAGTTCGTATAATAATAAGAGCTTCCGCTCCGCTACTGTAATGCTTTGGTCGGTAACTGTTATTGATCTGGTTTTCAAACTTACTGACTTAGTAGACTTACATGAAGATGAGTCAGCAAAAGCCATCCTAAAAGAAATGATAGATATTCAATCAAAAGACAGAAAAAGTTCAAAGTGGGAGTTGAAGCTTGTTGAAGAAGTAGCAAAACGAACAAACTTATTAAGCTCTGATAACGTTTGTTTTTTGGAATACTTATATCAGCAGAGAAACCTATCTGCGCACCCAGTATTAGACTCAAACTTGGAGCTGCATAGACCAAATAGAGAAACAGTGAGATCATTAATAGTAAATTCTGTAGATGGTGTTTTGTCAAAACCTCCTTTTTTCTCTAAAGATATTGTCGGTAATTTAGTTGAGGATTTGGAAGCATCCAAAGAGTACTTGGAAGGTGATAAAAGTAAGCTTAAACATTACCTAGAAAGTCGATTTTTTTCAAAAATGACATCAAAAGTTGAAATGGAGGTGTTTAGGTCTTTATGGAGGTTTGTTTTTAAAATGGAGAATGAGCGAGCTTCAAGCAATAGAAACATAAACTTCCTAACTTTAAGCTACCTATATAAAAAACACTCTTCCCAAGCGCTTGAGATGATCGGCAAAGAAATTGATTACTTCTCTGATATATCAAAGGAAAGAAAGACTGTTTCGGCCTTAATTAAGCTGCTTTCTCGAAATCCTGAGATATATAAGAAGCTAAACAAAAGTGCCACGATAATTGTTGATGATATTGTTGGAAAAAAAGAGAGAGATTTTTATTATTCAAACTTTCAATACGATAGCTTAGCTGATTTTCATGATGAACTTCTTACTTATTTGCTTGATGATGGGGGTAGTATATTAAAATCAGATTTAGTGCATTTATTTACGCTTTCTGATTCTCCTGAATGGAAATCTAGAGTAAGAATATTAAGAAATGCTTATTACGGAGAAAGTGGAAGCTTTGACTCAGCAGAGGCTCGCTATAATAAATTTATTTCACCCGTTCTTAAAAAATACAAAGAAACCGAAATGGTTGATCTAATTGGAAGAATCAATAGTAATAGCCAGATTTATGGGCGAAGCTTCAATAAATATATCAATAAAAGAGTAAAAGACGCCTCTGATAAACTACTGGGTGACGAATATGATTATTCCGCATATCCCAACTTTTTAAGCGCAGTAGAATAGGAATATAACAAGTTGCTGCACTCGGAAAAGTTACTCGCTGCGCTCCTAATTTTCCGGTAAGCAAAGCGTTAGCTTTTATCGAGCATCTATCAAGGATTCAGGTAATAAATGTTTATAAAAATAGTTAAGACGTTTTTGATCGCACTATCTTGCATAATCACACTAGGAGTTGTTAACGCTTATGTGTTCGTTCCTGACCTACAGCGACATGGCGAGATCGTGGCCTATCGAGGAGGCGGAAGCGCGGTTAATTATGAAAAACTAAAGAAAACTGGCTGTACCGCCCTTTCAATAAAAGCATCAAACATCAATTCTGTTGAGAACACACTAGAAGCTGTGGCTTCTTCCGTTGCAGCCGGAGCGAACGTAATTCATCTAAATGTTCATAGAACTCGTGATGATCAACTGGTTGTTTTTCATGACTGGACGTTAGATTGTGCTACAAACGGGTCTGGGCCGGTACATAAAGCATCATTTGAGCAATTGAAAGGTATTGATGCAGGATATGGATATACGTTTGATGATGGTGCGACCTTCCCATTTCGAGGAAAAGGTTTTGGGATTTCTAAGTTAGAGGCGTTTTATAAACGGTATCCAAAGCATGAGTTTTGGTTAAACCTAAAGGATAACGACATACGTTCATTCGAAACTCTATATGAGTATCTATCTGGAAAAAAATCTAACCATATTGTAATTACCTCTTCAAAAGGTATGGAGTGGTTTCGAAACAAGGATTCATCTTTACGGTTAGCAAGTGTTGGTAGTGTAAAGAGTTGCGGAATAGATTATCTTTTAGTTGGATGGGCGGGATTAGTTCCTGACTCCTGTAGGAACACCATTCTTTTTATACCTCCCTCGATGACAAAGTATTTTTGGGGCTATCCTGAACGCCTAGCATCAAGATTACAGAGCCATGGTTCGGATGTTTATCTATGGTCTCGACATGAATCGATCACCCAATCCTACGATGACGTTGTCGCATCGGGTATTGGAGTTATCACTAGTGATCTTGATTTTATTCGTGCAACACAAGCTAACAAACGCGTCAATCAGGACGCTCGCTAGCTCGCGCTTATTGCGCGGGCGATAGCAGTACAAGGAAAACCTGAGTAGTGGAAATGTTCGGAGAAATTATCAAGAATATGTATGGGATGTCACTGGCTGAGTTCGCTGTGATGATAGTAGATACTCTTACTTATCTAATATCTCTTTTCATAGTACTTTTCGCATTTGTTAAGCTTGATAAAGTTACAAAAAGTAAGCATGCCAAAGGAGTTAAAACCTCTATTGTTGCTACAATTTTTTCTTCATTTGTAGCTAGTTCAATTGTAGATAGTTCTGAAGAGCTTGGATTAATTGAGGTGTTTGTATTTCTTATACCCTCGATTTTTACGCTATTAGCGGCAGTTTGTTTTTATCGGTTTACTAGAGAAGTGCTAGTAAAGTACAGCTAACAAAGCCGTTAAACCAAGGACACAAAAGGTTTTTGTCCAAAAACGAGCTAGAGCGAACGTCTGTTGTTCGCTCATAACTTCAGGGTAGGTGAAATATTAACCTAGTCATCAAGGCTGTAGAGTCAGGTATGAGCTACCACACTTTAACAATTAAGTTTATATTTTGATTCGGCCTACTTTTCGAAAGCACGCTTCATAAAGTTAGGTGTTGCTAATGCACCTTTATGAATACCTGTGTTGTAGTACTCAGTGTCAAATGTTGCGTTATCAACGTCTTGCTCGCGGAATCCGGCAAACTTTTGATCTTTACGCGCCATTGTTGCTGACCACAGACCGCTTGGGTAGATTGGCTGTGGGAAAGGCAGGGTTTGCAGATCAACAAAGCCCACTTCCAACATTGCATCGCGCATTTCTAGTAGCAACGGCATGTGCATCAGAGGTGATTCACTTTGCTGGATCATGATACCACCAGTGCGAAGCGCTGCTAAGCAGCTCTTGTAGAATGCGTGGTTGAATAAACCTTCACCAGGGCCAACAGGATCGGTGCCATCAACGATGATAACGTCGATAGACTCTGCTTCGGCTTCACGCATATATTTGATGCCATCATCAAACATCACAGTTGCGCGAGGATCGTTATTAGACTCACAAAGCTCAGGGAAGTATTTCAAAGACATTTGCGTCACAACTTCGTCGATATCAATCTGAGTTACTTTTTCAACGCCAGGGTGCTTTAATACTTCACGCAATGTGCCACAGTCGCCGCCGCCAATGATCACAACATTTTTAGGTGCAGGGTGCGAGAATAGCGCCGGGTGACTCATCATTTCGTGATAGAAAAAGTTTTCACGCGTGCTCACCATAGTGCAACCGTCAATGATCATCAGGTTACCAAAATCCGTCGTTTCAAACATTTCTACTTTTTGAAATGGTGATTGGATTTCGTCTAATTTTTTGTTGACTCTAAGTGAAAAAGCGCTGCCATCGCGGTCGCTAATTTCTGTAAACCAACGGTTTGCTTCTAAGTTTGCCATGATTGTGTTCACACTTGATAAAAATTAAGGCAATTTTGCCAGTGCTTGCGCCTTTGCTCAATCAATTTTAGTCAACATTTTGTACTTTGCCTCATATTAGTCCTAATCAAGCATGGGCTATTTATCAGGTTTGTAAGCTAATGAAAGCGCAACTTTAGGTCGCATTGACTAGCCTCGCGTATTAGAATGAAGCTTTATAAAGAATTAATTGAGAGCAGCAATGACTTGGGGTCTGCAAACAGCACGTTCTATCTATAACGTTACTCACTGGAGTGACGGCTATTTTGATATCAATGAACAGGGCCAGTTAGTGGCGTTTCCTGATGGTGATCGCACTAAGCCACCAATTCTTCTTCCAGAGTTAACTGAGCAATTTAAAGCGCAGGGGCTAACTTTGCCGGTTTTGGTGCGTTTTACCGACATTTTAAAACATCGTGTCGATACCTTGACTCAAGCATTTACTGCTGCACGAGCTCAACGTGATTACCAAGGCCAGTACACTTGTGTTTACCCAATAAAAGTGAATCAGCAGCGCTCGGTTGTCAGCAAGTTATTGGCTCATCCAAGCGGTCTTGTTGGCCTTGAAGCCGGTTCTAAGCCTGAGTTGATGGCAATTTTGGGGGTGGCACACCAACCTATTACCATTGTCTGTAACGGTTACAAAGACAGTGAGTTCTTGCGTTTAGCTTGTATTGGTCAAGCGATGGGCCATCAAGTAAACATAGTCGTTGAAAAGCTCTCTGAACTGGATACCTTATTACAGGAAATCGACGATTTAGGCATTGAACCGTCGATTGGTATTCGTATTCGTCTTAATTCAGTTGGTAAGGGCAAGTGGCAAAATACCGGTGGTGAAAAAGGCAAGTTTGGTCTTACTGCTAGCCAAGTGCTGCAAGCGGTTGAGCTACTTAAGTCGCATAATCGGTTGCACTTAATGCAGTTGGTACACTTCCATATCGGCTCGCAAGTTGCCAATATTCGTGATATCCAACGTGCGCTTAAAGAGTGTGCGCGTCACTATGCTGAGCTATACCAACTAGGTGTTCCGCTGCGCATCGTTGATGTTGGCGGTGGCCTAGGAGTGGACTATGAAGGCTCAGGTTCTCGTAGTTCATGCTCCATGAATTATACGGTGGCGGAATACGCTAAAAATGTGGTGCATGCTTTTCATGATATTGCGGAGCTCAATAGCATTCCGCATCCGGATATTATTACTGAATCTGGCCGAGCATTAACTGCCCATCACGCGATGCTGATCACGGATGTGATCGACGTAGAAAAAGCGCCAAATCAAGTCGAGCCGGTGCAACCACAAGATACCAGCCCACTAGTATTACAAGAGTTATGGCATTCGTTGTCACAATTAACCCCTCGCATGGCCTTAGAAACTTATCATGACGCTATGCACTTGTTCAGCGATGCACACGACCAATACGTGCATGGTTTGATCAGCATGCAAGAGTGGGCGCAGCTTGAACAGCTTTACTTCACGACACTTCATAAAGTGCGTGAGTGCTTAAATGAGAATGCGAGAGCACACCGAGAAGTATTAGACGACCTCAATGAAAAGCTGGCTGATAAACTGTTTGTGAACTTCTCGTTGTTCCAATCACTGCCGGATGTGTGGGGTATTGACCAGCTATTTCCGGTGATGCCTATCGACAAGCTCAATCAACCGTTGACGCAAAGGGCGATTATTCAGGACATTACCTGTGATTCTGATGGTCAAATCAACAGTTATGTTGAGGGTGCGGGTATTGAGTCAAGTTTACCCATTCCTGAGTATGTGCCGGGAGAGCAATATCACGTTGCGATGTTCTTGGTGGGAGCCTATCAAGAAATATTGGGTGATTTACATAACTTATTTGGTGACACCGACTCAGTACACGTTGAGCTTTGTGATGAGGGTTATAAACTCACTAATGCAATCAAGGGCGACAGTGTTGAAGATGTACTGCGCTTTGTTCATTATGACAAAGCGGTGCTATCTGAGAACTACGCACAGCAAGTCGCAGCCTTGTCGTTGCCAGAGTCAATTAAAGCTCAGTATCTACAAGAGTTAAACGCTGGACTTGAAGGTTATACTTACTTCGAAGATTGATTTTCAAATAGTGAAATGGAATAAATTATAGCCGACCAACTGGTCGGCTTAATTGTGTGTGATTTTCAAGGTATGATACAGCTCTGCCGTAAAACACGATGAGGGAATGAATGTCGTTTATTCGTAAAGTGATCAGCATCTTGCTGTATGCCGTTAACACTATATTTTGGTTTATACCGATCTTTATTTGTGGCTTGATTAAGCTATTGCCCATCCCACCATTGCAAAAAGCCATGAGCTATATTGCTAAAGCGTGCGCGAGTAACTGGGTCGCGTGTAATTCAGTGAGCCAAAACCTCATTGCGCCGTATACGCTCAATGTTAGCGGGTTGGATGAGCTAAAACGCAAAGACTGGTACTTGGTTATCGCCAATCATCAAAGTTGGGTGGATATCTTAGTGTTGCAGCGAGTGCTTCATGGCAAAATCCCGTTTTTGAATTTCTTTTTGAAAAAAGAGCTGCTTTACGTACCTGTCCTTGGTCTTGCTTGGTGGGCACTCGATTTTCCTTTTATGACGCGAACCAGCAAGTCGCAATTAAAGAAAAACCCTAAATTGCGTGGTAAAGACATAGAAACGACGCGAAAAGCATGCGAAAAGTTTAAAACAATGCCAGTGAGTATTGTAAACTTCGTTGAGGGTACGCGTTACACCGAATCCAAGCATAGTAAGCAGAAAAGCCCATTCACACACCTGCTTAAACCAAAAGCGGGAGGCATCGCATTTGTGATGCAGGCCATGGGTGAGCAAATCAGCAAAGTGGTGAATGTCACCATTCATTATCCCGGTGGTGTACCAACTTTTGCAGACTTTATCGCTGGTAAAGTGAAGTCAGTAGATGTTCAGGTGGAAGTAATGCCGGTCAGTGCAAACTTGGTCGGCGACTACACGAATGATCCCGAATTTAGAGTGCGTTTCCAATCCGAACTAAACGCCTTGTGGCAAGCCAAAGACGCACAACTTGTGGAGCTTGCCGATAAAAAGTAGTAGAAGGATGTTGTGATGTTAAAACAAATACTACCTAAGTGGTTTCTCGGGCTATCGGCCAGTGTGTGGCTGCTGGTGAATACCTTTGTATGTGGTTTATTGGTGCTATTGTTTGGCATCATAAAACTGCTTGTGCCAGTTAAGTTTATCTCTACAGCACTGCACTTTTTTTACGGTATGTGGTGTAAAGGAAACTATCTAGGTTTGCGCATCGCGTGCGACAAAATACAAGTGAGCTTGCCAAAAGAATTACACGCTCAAGGGTGGTATTTGTTAATTTCCAATCATCTTAGCTGGCTTGATATCGTTGTGCTTAGTGCCATGGAGGTACTACCTGCACCTAAATTTTTCCTAAAAGATGAATTAAAATACGTGCCTTTCATTGGTACTGGTGCGTGGGCGATGGGCATGCCATTTATGAAACGTGCGAGTAAAGCGCAGATCGCCAAAAACCCTAAGCTTAAGGGGATGGACGTAGAGCGTACCAAAGCCAGTTGTCGCAATTTTCGTGATCATCCCACAACGGTAATTAATTTTGTGGAAGGTACTCGTCATACTAAAGCCAAACATGCGCATCAAAATAGTCCGTTTAAGCATCTGCTCAAACCAAAGGCGGGTGGTGTAGCGTTTGCACTAGAAGTGTTATCTGAGCAACTTGACGGCATGCTCAACGCGACTTTGGCTTATGAGTTAGAGGGCGAGCATATTTGCCGTGCATTTACGCTTGGACGCTTGGATGTAATTGATGTAAAAATAGACTATATCGCGATGGAGAAAGTGCCACTTGGTAACTATCAAGCCGATAAAGCTTATCGTGTACAGTTTCAATCTTTTATGAATGAAGTTTGGCAACGCAAAGATTGCCAACTCGAAGCGCATTGGCTGCATTCGACTGAGCCAAATGACACGCTCAATGAGGAGCTAAAACAGCTATGAAGTTTGATCACCTTCATGATGTCGTTCAACCGTGGTTAAAAGAGTTACCTCAGGGCACTGTGATCAGTGCTTTATTCACCAATGGTGTCGCGGTTGTTGGGTTATTGTTTTTATATTGGGTGATCCGCCGTTTGGTGCTACCCAATGTAGAAAACCTCGCGCGCCATATTTCACCGCGTAAAATTGGTCACCTTTCCCCTCAGTTAAGTAAATTTAGTGGCCGCTTTGCCTTTGTATTGTGTTTACTGGTCTTTTCCGCCTACCACGAGCGCCTATTTGTCGCGCCAGCTTGGGTGTTTATCGTGATGGAAACACTGGTGTACGTTATGTTGGTGGTGGCATCTGGGTTTTTATTTAGCAGTTTAGTCAATTTAGGTAATGGCGTTTATAACCTCTTTCCATTCGCCAAAGAAGTGCCGATCCAAGGGATTATTCAAGTAATTAAGCTACTGATATTTATAGTTTGTTCTATATTGGTGGTCAGTATCTTGGTGGATAAATCACCGACTTATATTCTTTCCGGTTTTGGTGCTATCGCGGCAGTCATTATTTTGGTATTTAAAGATACGATTTTGGGATTGGTTGCGAGTATTCAAATAGCAGCCAATCGACTGGTAACCACTGGTGACTGGATCCAAGTTGACGCATTTGGTGCAGACGGCGAGGTGATAGATCTGGGTTTAAATACCGTTAGGGTACGTAACTGGGATAACACCGTCACCACCATACCAACTTATATGTTGATCTCTGATTCATTTAAAAACTGGCGTGCCATGCAAGAGTCAGCAGGACGTCGCATCAAACGCGCCATTCATATTGATTTTACTAGCATTGAGCCGTTGCCTGAGCAAAAGCAAGCGTTGCTAACCGAGCAGTATCCACTGCTGGAAAAGCTTGAAGATGTACCAAGCGATATCACCAATTTAGGCTTATTTAGACGCTATGCAGAGGCCTACTTGAAGCAGCATGATGCCATCAATCAAGATTGTTTATGTATGGTCAGGGAGCTTGCCCCCACGCAGCATGGTTTGCCTCTGGAGTTTTATTGTTTTAGTCGCGATAAACGCTGGGTGTTTTATGAGCATCTACAAGCCGATATTTTGGACTACATGCTAAGCGTAATGCCAGCATTTGGGTTACGTCCATACCAAAGTGTGAGTGACTACTTTGGCGCACACCGCGTGAAAGTGCGCGCCGGTAGTAAACCTGACGCAACTGTAGAATAATCACCAAGGCCACAGAAAGGTGGCCTACACACTTCCAGCGATAACCCCAAACACCATAAAGGCAATAAGCAATTGCCATATCGCGGGCTTTAGCCATTTTAGTGCTACAAAGCCTAATACCACCGCGATGATATCGAGCAAACTATGCACCGCAGAAAGCCAAATTGGTTGATAAAACGCAGCGGCTAAAATTCCCACAACACCGGCATTTAAGGCCGCGCTGATGCTTGCAAACCTTGGCAATGCAATAAGTGATTGCCACTGTTGGTTAAACGCCCACATTAACAGTAGGCCCGGCAAGAAAATAGCGAGCGTTGCAATCGCTGCGCCCAAAATGGGATGGGTATTGTCGACAACGGCGCCTAAAAAGCTTGCGATGGTAAACATCGGCCCTGGAATGGCTTGTGCGGCAGCATAAGCTGTTAAGAAGGTTTCTTGCGCGACTCCCTCAACACTGGTTTGTAGTAGCGGCAGCACGACGTGACCGCCGCCAAAAACTAAAGCACCTGCCTGATAAAACTCGGCAAATAGTTGATTTGGTAGCGCGGCAAAGGTTAACGCAAATAGGCCAATAAAGAGCGCAAATACAGACCAGTTGATTTGGCTTTTTGATTGACTCGGTTTAGTTGGCGCATTGCTAAATGAGTAAAAGTAACCAGCAACGACAAGCACCATAAGCACACCCAATTGTGCGCTTAAGTTCGGCAGCATCAACAGCGTGAATGTGGCGAAAAATGCGACGAATTTGAGTGCTGTGGTTTTACAAAAGCTTTTCGCCATACTCAGTACCGCATCGGCAACGATGACAACAGCAAACAATTTCAACCCATCGATGACATTCAACGCAGTGCCCGAAAGCTGCTCAGCGGTTAATGCCAACATGATCATGAGCAAAAAAGACGGTAGCGTAAACCCTAAGAAGGCGGCGATCCCTCCTAGTATTCCAGCTTTTTCTAAACCAATCGCGAATCCGACTTGACTGGACCCCGGCCCTGGCAGTATTTGTGACAGGCTGATCATACTGGCATAGCGCTCGTTACTCAGCCATTTTAAGTTATCGACAAAGTGTTTTTTAAAGAACCCAAGGTGGGCTGCAGGTCCTCCAAAGCTCGTACATCCTAATAACAAAAACTGGTAAAATATTTTCAGAAACATAGTGTACCTTGTGATATTGTTAACCTTATATCTTCACAATTTTATATGACATATTTATGACTTTTGGCGCGAGTGCGCCTCAGTTGGATAAGTATTATGCGAATGACTTTTTTATCGCCATGTTTACTTTTTTTGTTGGCGAACTTCTCTTGTTTTGCTCAGCAAATTAATGTCGCTGTTGATCACGCGCCACCGTATAGCATTATTGAAGATAATGGTGAAGTGCAAGGTTTAATCTTAGATATATTGGCAACGGTGCAGGCTCAGGCTGGTGTTGATTATCAAATAAATGCCGTTCCCTGTCCTTTCTCTCGCTGTATGCGGATGATAGCGCAAGGTGAGGTAGACGTCATGGGTGGCTTGATCCGTACGCCTCAACGAGAAAAGTTAATCAACTTTGTCGAACCCGCCTACATGGCGCTGACATCTTCGTTTGTGTTCTATGCTAAGCAAGACAGCGATATTCGGGTGGAACAATATACGGATCTTTATACCAAGCGGATTGCGGTGATGCGTGGCGGCGTTTTTTACCCTCGCTTTGATGAAGACCGTCAACTCAATAAAGTCCCTGTGTTTAGTGAGCAAGTGGCGTTTGATTTATTGCTTAAAGGACGTGTTGACCTTGTGATCGCAGTTGAAGACACCGCTGAGGTGGCGATGGAAGTGCTTGGTCAGCCCATTGAAAAGTTGAAAAAAGTCTCCTATCACCACGCTCAGCCGATTTATGGCCATATGGCAATGAGCAAACGCTTCAGCGGCACCGAGCTTGCGCAAACCATTCGTTTAACGATGAAGCAATTGGCTGAGAGAAAGCAGCTTGATGCTGTGGTTGCAAAATATAAACTGCCACCAGTTTCTGAGCATATAAGCGACTTAGTCCCTGCTCATCCTTAAAAAAACCAACAAGGCTTCAGCCAGAGTTAATTGTTTATTGCAACAATATAGACAATCAAGTTGAAACGAACTCAGGTGGGAAGATGATTGCAAGAAATATGTTAATTGGTGCAGCCGTTGTGGTTGCTTTGTCCGGATGTGAAATGAATAACACAGGTAAAGGTGCGGCGATTGGTGCTGCAACCGGTGCGGTGTTAGGTAAAGCTACAGGTAACCACAAAGATAAGCGTCTTGCCATTGGTGCTGCGGTTGGGGCAATTGCAGGTGCCGCGATTGGTAACTATATGGACAAGCAGGAAGCCGCTTTTAATCAAGAGCTCGCAGGCACGGGTGTTGAGGTTGTTCGTGAGGGCGATCAAATGCGCTTAGTGTTACCATCAAACATAACCTTTGCGACTGGTAAGTCAGCAATCAGCTCTGGTTTTTACAATACACTTCAAGGCATTGCACGCGTGATGCAGCAGTACGATAAGACATTCTTAACGATTGTCGGACATACAGATTCTACTGGTTCAGCGAGCTTTAATCAGACTTTGTCTGAACAGCGCGCGAATAGCGTAAAGCAGTATTTATTATCACAGCAGGTACTTCCTGCGCGATTATACGCAGAAGGCATGGGTGAGTCTCAGCCAATCGCGAGCAACGATACAGAGCAAGGTAAGGCACAAAACCGCCGAGTAGAAATAAAAATTATTCCAAACCGCGCATAAGAAAAGTGCAAGGAGTGCTGCACAGCACTCCTTTTTTATAAAGTGTCACACACCACTTCAGCTTTGCAGGTAATTACGCTGACATTGGTGTAACCGATACGTGTTAGTTGCTCTGCGGCAAAAATAGCACGGCCACCAGCAGCACAGTGTAAATAAATTGGCCTGTCTGCGTCTTTTTCCAGCTCTGGAAGCTTAAACTCTAGCAATCCTCTTGGGATATTTACCGCGCCGTTGGCTGCCTTTTGACTATGTTCAGCCGGCTCTCTCACGTCGATAACCAGACCATTGTTTTGTGCAATCTCTGATTTTGCTTGTACCGCGTCAATGCAGCGTTGATTAGGCTTTACTGTCTTTAATACATCTTGGGCAGATATCAGCATATATAGCTCCTTATTGGGTTATCGGTTTCATTATGACTCACCTTTCCTGAATGCCAAGTTTCTTCAATATAACGATCATAGGGCACCAGTTAGTAAAAGCAGACTGCACTAAATTGACACAAATAAACACACTAAACCAAACCCAATGTGGGTTGACAAAATGTGTGAGCAGTAAAGAAATGGCAAACATAACACCAGCGATTAATCTAAGTAGAGGATGTAAGGTCATAATGAGTGTCACCTTTAATATTAGATGTTGCTAATATTAGACATTGCTAATGTTTGTGTCTATACTTTAAGCGCATTTATTTTTTGGGAGTCAACATGGAACTGCAGCAAATGGCGCAAAATGCCGAACAGGCAGAAGCCTTGTTAAAGCTTATGGCGAATAAAAATCGCTTGATGATTTTGTGTGCATTGCAAAAGCAAGAGCTCAGTGTTAGCCAGCTTAATGAAATGGTGCCGTTAGCGCAGTCTGCCTTATCACAACATTTAGCCAGCATGAGAAAGGCACAAATCGTGGCGACTAGGCGTGAGGGGGCGACGATTTATTATCATGTTAAAGATAGCCGAGTCGCTGTACTACTCGAGAGTTTATATCAGCTGTTCTGCGCCTCAAGTGCAGAGTAACTAGGAACGACTGAGATGCAAAAGTTAGATGGTGTCATTCGGTATGCTCTACAAGGCAGTTTGCCAACGATTATCTTCTTGTGCGCTGTGGTACTTGGATTATTTGCATTGCAAATGACACCACGAGAGGAAGAACCACAAATAGTGGTGCCTATGTTGGATATTCATGTGTCGGTACCAAATACTGCCTCACCAGAAGTGGCACGATTGGTCACCACTCCACTTGAAAAGTTACTGCTGCAAATTCCAGGCGTTGAACACGTCTATTCTACGACTCAAACCGGCGGTACGGTTGTTACTTTAAGATTTCATGTGGGTGAAGACAGAGAGAAAGCCATTCTCAACACCTACACTAAACTGTATGCCAACCAGCATACTATGCCGGGAATTGTCACTCAGTGGCAGATCCGTCCAATAGAAGTCGATGACGTTCCGATTCTTATGCTTGGACTGACAAGTTCCAAGCCGCAACTATATGATGACTACGCGCTAACGCGCTTTGCACAAGAGCTAGCTATCCAGTTACAGAGCATCGCAGACACCAGCGAGGTTTCAGTTATTACCGGGCGCACAAGAGCACTTAGGGTTGAGTTGAACTTAGCTGCGCTTGCTGCACATCAAACAACACCTATGGATGTTTTAGGTGCTATCCAAAGTAGTAATCTAGTGACACGAGTCGGGCAAGTGACGGCAGGTAGTAACACAATTGCCTTTGAATCTGGTGATGTCCTTCGTAATAAGTCGGCACTTGAAGGTCTCACGGTGAATGTAATCAATGGCCGTGCCATTGTTTTAAAAGAAGTTGCTCAGGTTATTGATGGTCCTAGTGAACCCGATAGCTATCAGTGGTTAGCAAGCAGCGACAGTCAGGCTGATGCACCATTAGTGACGATTGGCGTGGCGAAGCAAAAGGGAAGTAATGCGGTAACGGTTGCAGAGCAAAGTTTAGCGCTTGTAACCCAGCTACAACAGGAGATCCTTCCCGCTGAGGTATCGGTAAAAGTACTAAGAAACTATGGTGAGACGGCCAATGAAAAAGTCAATAATCTTACCTCTAGCTTGGCCTTTGCGGTATTTACCGTTGTGATATTTGTCGGTGTATTTTTAGGTTGGCGGCCTGCCATCGTTGTTGGTCTTGCAGTGCCAATTTGCTATGGCATTACACTTGGGTTGGACTTTGCGTTTGGTTACACCATTAATCGGGTCACCTTGTTTGCGCTTATTTTGTCGCTGGGATTGTTGGTCGATGACCCAATCACTGGGATTGATAATATTAGCCGCTTTATTCATCGCGGCGTGGCAGCTGACACAGATCATAACATTGTCGCTGCTATGGTCGAGATCAAATCTGCGCTTTTGATGTCAACGTTAACTATCATCATGGCGTTTATTCCATTGGCGTTTATTACTGGCATGATGGGCCCATATATGGCACCCATGGCATTTAACGTCCCCATTAGTGTCATTGCCTCGACGTTAGTGGCTTTTTTAGTGACGCCTTGGCTGTCTAAAAAGTTACTCAAAGCGGATGCAAAAACAATTGAAGTCGCGCCTCAAGACTCGTACTACAGCAAAATCATGCTGCCAATTTTACAAAATCCACGCAAAGCCAAGTGGTTATTATGGGGTGTGTTAGGGTTATTTGTTGCAAGTGTGAGCCTCCCTATTTTTAGGGCCGTACCAATGAAATTGCTGCCGTTTGATAATAAAAGTGAAATCCAAGTATTGATAGATATGCCCGAGGGAACCAGCCTTGAGCAAACGGCCGCAATGACGAGGCAAGTACAGCAAATCGTTTGGTCAGAAGCTGAAGTGACCGACATCGCCGCTTTTGTCGGTAAGCCTTCCAGTATGGATTTTAATGGTATGGTGCGAGGCTACTATCGTCGTAGTGGTACGCATCTTGCCGAACTTAGAGTTTTACTGGTGGATAAGCGTGAACGCGAACATCAATCTCACGCCATCGTCATGCGACTGCGTGAAAAGCTTCAGCCTTTTAACCAAACTTTGACGCAAGTAAAAGTGGTGGAAGTGCCGCCGGGACCTCCGGTATTAAGTACACTCGTTGCTGAGGTTTATGCAGATCCGTTTGTTGCTCGTGAAACGCAAGAGCAAGCAGCCCAAAGGTTAGCGCATCGTTTAAGGCAGGAGCCACATGTGGTTGAGGTTGACACCTCAATGGCTTCGCCAACATGGTTAAAGCGGTTTGTGGTTGATAAACAAAAGGCCGCGTTATCAGGTGTGGCCACAGAGGATATTAATCAATCTTTAGTGGTTGCAAGCAGCGGCATGTCAGCAGGCTTTTTATATACTCAAGGTGAGGTCGCAACGGTGCCCATCGAGTTGGGTGTGAGTTACGCGCAGCGTAATCAATGGCAAAACGTATTGGCGATGCAAGTTCGTGGTCGTCAGGAGTTGGCTAAAACCACTCAAGAATATGGCTTAGAGCAGGCCGCGAGGCCCCTTGTAGCGATTGGTGAACTTGGCGAATTAACAGCTATCCCTACGGCTCCCGTGATCCTTCGAAAAGACCTACAAGAAGTGATTTATGTGTTTGCGGAGCTAAATGGCCGTACCCCAGCTGAGGTGATTGCCGATGTGGTTGCGGATGAAAACCAACAGATAACACCAAGCAATTGGGCATCTCGCACCTTTTTACACAGTGGCGGAGGAGTCACTTGGTCAATGTTAGAAGGAACCCACTATACCTTTAAAGGCGAAGGTGAGTGGCGCATTACCATAGATGTGTTTAGAGATATGGGGATCGCATTTGCATTTGCACTGGTGGCGATATTTATCATCCTGCGGATACAAACGGCATCTAGTAGCTTATCACTTATCATTATGTCGGCTATTCCCCTCACCATGATAGGGATTATGCCGGGCTTTTGGTTGCTCAATCAATTTGGTGAGCGTGTGATTGCAGGTGCGCCAGAGCCTGTGTTATTTACAGCGACCGCGATGATAGGGATGATAGCGCTGGCCGGAATCGTGGTGAGAAATTCTCTGATTTTGGTGGAATTTATTAATCAGTCTCGCGCGGCTGGTATGGCACTTATCGACGCATTGATTGCGGCGGGAAGTGTAAGAATGCGACCAGTATTACTTACAGCAGGTACGACGTTATTAGGCAACTTGGTGATTATCTTAGATCCCGTTTTTAGTGGCCTCGCCCTTGCTATTATCTTCGGGATCATTGCTTCAACGTTATTTTCACTGTTGGTCGTGCCTATCGTTTACTACTTAGTATTCAAAGACTCATCGACACCTAATCAATCTCTTAATACCTCATCAGTTCAGGAGTCTTCTCATGTCTCGTAATAAAATCGCTATTCCTGTTCTTGCTATTTTTTGCCTATTATTGATGGTCGTATGGCTTGCAGGTGGATTCCAAAATAAGCTAGCTCCGGGCAGTAAGTCCGAACTTCCCGCCTATCAAGGCGCACGTTATACCGTGCAAAAGTCGCTGATTGCGATGATTGAACAAGTGCCCGCGAGTGTGGTCGCAAAAGAAAATACGTTAGTGTCCAGTCGGTTATTGGCGGAGCTTAAAACGCTTAACGTCAGAGCCGGTGATAAAGTCACTGCGGGACAGCTGATAGCAACACTCGATGATGCCGAGCTTAAAGCAGAGCTGCAAAGAGTGGCGGCGCAGCAAGCGGCGAATTCAGCCAAGCTAGAGCAAGCAACTAAGCAATTAGTACGCAATAAATCTCTTAATGAAAAAGGGCTTATCGCGATTAACCAAGTGGATGAGTGGCAAGCCACAGTGAGCGAGTTACAAGCGCAAGATAAGGCATTGCAAGAAGCGTATCGCAGCGCTGAAGTCGCGCTGGGTTACACGCAAATCACAGCCCCTATTTCGGGTAAAGTGGTGGCGCGCTTACAAGAGCCGGGCAGCATGGTTAGCCCTGGAGGTGCCGTTATTTCGCTATTCAACCCATTACAATTGCAGATTGAAGCGCCAATTCGCGAGAGCCAAGTTAAGCATATTCAGTTAGGAAGCGAGATTAAGGTGCGCATACCTGCGCTAGATATAAGCCAAACCGCGCGTGTGTCGGAAATGGTGCCAATTGCCGACAGCCAAGCGCGCAGCTTGATGATTAAATTGGATATGCCTTTGCTGAAAAATGTGGTGCCTGGCATGTACGCGCTGGTTGAGCTTGTGCTTGGCGAGCAGGCGGTTATCCAAATTCCAACGAATATGATCAGCAAGTATGGTCAATTGGCGATGGTTGAAGTAATAGAAAGTGGCCAGCTTCACAAACGCTACCTCAGGTTGGGCGAAGAGACTGGTAATAAAACGATTGTTATCAGTGGCCTAAACGAAGGCGATCAGCTAGCTGTGCAGCGATAGTTAGCTGATCTGAACTATTAAATAAACGAAGCGATTTCGGCGAGTGATTTTTTCACTGTTGCGTGCTCTGGAATAGTTGCATCTTCACTTGGATAGCCCGCAATCAATAACATATAAGGACGTTCGTTATCTTTATCTCTACCGCACAACTCGCTTAAAAAGCTCATCGGTTTAGGAGTATGGGTCAGTGTGGCAAGTCCTGCATTATGCAGGGCTTGGATAAGAAACCCAGTAGCTATCCCAACCGATTCATGGACATAGTAGTTGGTATTTTTGTCTTCCGCGTGGATCCCACCTTTTTTCTGACTAAAAATAGCGATAAGCCAAGGTGCATGTTCTAAGTAGGGTTTTTGTGCATCTGTGCCCAAAGGTTTTAACGCATCCAACCACTCATCTCCGGCACGGCCTTGATAAAACGAGCGCTCGAGGTCCTCGGCTGCAGCTCGGATCTGTTTTTTCTTTTCTGCGCTGCCAATCGCCACGAAATGCCATGGTTGATGATTTGCACCACTGGGTGCTGTGCCCGCTGCTTTGATACAAGTTTCGATGATTTCTTGCGGTACTGGGCGGTTGCTAAAAGCACGGATGCTATGACGTCTCTTACTGTTTTCCAAGAATGCTTCCGCACGACTTAGCATTTCTTCGTGAGGGTATTCAATAAAATCCGTCAGTGGGTGGTTGGCGTGATCTTGCATGTTAGTTTTCCTTGGGTTTTGTAAACTAAGAATGTTTCTTAGTGTTTCAGTGTTTACTTTTATTTGCAATTGATATGTTTATGTTAATTGTCACTAACCTAGGTAAATGTTATAAAAAGGACAATAATAAAAATCCGGAAAGGAAATAAAAATGCTCGAAATATCAGGACTTTCAAAAACCTATGATAATGGTGTTCATGCTTTGAGAGGTGTAAACCTGACTATTCCAAAGGGAATGTTTGGGTTACTCGGACCCAATGGCGCTGGAAAATCATCGTTGATGCGCACGATTGCTACATTACAGTCGGCGGATGCTGGCACCATACAGTTCGACGGTGTGAATGTCTTAAAAGAGCCCAAGGCACTCCGCGCTCGTCTAGGCTATCTGCCGCAAGATTTTGGTGTTTATCAACGCGTTAGTGCGTACGATTTATTGGATCATATGGCAATTTTAAAAGGGTTAAATAATAAAAAAGAGCGTAAAGAAGCCGTGGACGGATTGCTCGCACAAACTAACTTATATGATCACCGTAAAAATGCGGTCAGCGGATTTTCCGGAGGTATGCGTCAACGCTTTGGTATTGCACAGGCACTACTTGGCGATCCTGATTTACTTATTGTGGATGAACCGACAGCGGGATTAGACCCAGAAGAACGTAATCGTTTCCACAACCTACTCGTTGGCTTAGGTGAGAGTAAAGTAGTTATCTTATCGACGCATATCGTGGAGGATGTATCTGAGCTATGTCCGAATA
Organism: Pseudoalteromonas sp. CO342X; assembly: GCF_004208915.1. Classification (NCBI taxonomy): domain Bacteria; kingdom Pseudomonadati; phylum Pseudomonadota; class Gammaproteobacteria; order Alteromonadales; family Pseudoalteromonadaceae; genus Pseudoalteromonas; species Pseudoalteromonas sp. CO342X. The sequence goes on along the minus strand of NZ_SGPH01000036.1, from coordinate 43,938 downwards.
TGGCCGTACTGGCGAGCGGACAAATTTTACTTGAAGGTAATCCTATTGCACTCACTGAGCAGCTACAGGGGAAAATCTGGCGTAAGTCGGTCACTCTTGCGGAAGCGAAAGAAGTAGAGCAAAACCTACCGGTTATTTCTAAGCGCTTATTCGCGGGTCAGACTTTACTTAACGTATTTGCTGATCAAGCACCTGAAGGTTTTGAAGCGGTACCCGCCGATTTAGAGGACGTTTATTTTTCTACTCTGCATACTCATCGAAATAATCAAGCAGCGTAAGGAGTAGGCAGATGCTATTTAAAATGATGCGTTTTGAGCTACGGTATTTTGTCCGTCAGCCTTCCTTTTATGTGACTTCTCTGATTCTATTTTTACTCACCTTTTTTGCTTCAGTTTCGGACTCAGTACAGATTGGTGGTGGCAGTAACGTCAATGTAAACTCGCCCTATGCCATCTTGCAAACCGTTGCCATCATGACCATTTTTTCCATCTTTTTGGTGGTTAACTTTGTTGGTAGTGCTGTAATAAGAGACGATCAAAGTAAGTTCAGTGAACTTATTTTGAGTAAGCCCTTGCACTTAGCTCAGTATCGATTGGGTCGATTTTTCGGTGCATATCTTGTCACCTTGTTGGTATTTTCAATGTGTTTAGTGGGGATCTGGGTAGGTTCTGGTATCGGCGGGTTAATCGGTTGGTTGGATACCGAACTGATCGGGCCTAATAAACTCAGCTATTACCTAACGCCACTATTTGTCATCGCGGCCCCTTCACTGTTCTTTATGGCGAGCTTATTTGCACTGGTGGCGCAAAAATTTAGAACCATGATAGCAATGTACTTGGTTGCCGTGGGTTTGTTTGTGACTTACCTTGTGGCAAATAGTATTTTTTCAGATATTGAATACCGTACTATTGCTGCGTATGTAGACATGTTTGGCCTATCAGCTATTTCGGCGCAATCAGAATATTGGACCATTGCAGATCGCAATACGTCAGTCATAAGCCTGGTTGATGAACTGCTCTATAACCGCTTAATTTGGATGTCAGTTGCACTGCTCAGTTTAGGTGCTTTAGCCTTAAATACTTCTCATTATTTACCGCAAAAACAAAAAACCAAGAGTAAAGCCAAAGAAGATGGTAGCCAGGCGTCGGCATTGCTGAATCGTTTTGATTTTAAAGCGAGCGTAGGTAGTAGTTGGGTGCACTTTTGCACCAGAACCACTTTTGAAGTAAAGCAAGTGCTTAAAAGCTATCCATTCTTAGTGTTATTAATTTTGGCGGTAGCAACCTTAATACCTGCATTGGTTGGTTCATTTAATTGGTATGGCACAGAAGTATGGCCAGTGACCTTTAGAATGATAGAGCTTATCCACGGCAGCTTCTGGCAATTATTGGTCATTGTGTTGGTGTACTACAGCGCTGAGCTGGTATGGCATGATCGTGATTCGCGAATGGGAGATATTGTTGACTCTTATCCTGTTGCAAACTGGGTATTTTGGGGCTCTAAATATATCGCTCTAGTTGCGGTGATGACGCTGCTATGTGTATTTGGTAGCTTGATAACCATTAGCTATCAATTATTGTCAGGTGTGACACAGATAGATCTTGCCCAGTATATTGTGCGCTTGGGTTATTTGTATGTGTTAGGTTTTGCTTTCCAAACCACCTTAGCATTTTTGATACAGGTGATGAGTCCGAGCAAATACATGGGTATGGGAATATATGTCGTTTATTTCATTATTTCGATAGTCCTGACCAACTTTGGCTTTGAGCACAACATGTATCACTTAGGCGAAACTTCCCCAGTGCCGTACTCAGATATTAATGGTTATGGTCATTTCCTCAGTGCGGCACATTGGTACAATGTGTACTGGTTTGGTTTTAGCATGATGTTAGCGACACTAAGCTATGCACTTTGGCCTCGTGGTGCGGGGCAAACGCTGAAAGCACGTATTGCACTGATGGGCTATCAGTTAGGTAACGCTGGTAAAGCGTTATTGGCTTGTGGTGCTTTAATCTTCGTGGGTAGTGGTGGCTACATTTACTACAACACGCAAGTGGTCAATGAGTTTATTACGCAAGATGAAGCTGAAGATATCGCAGAGCAATATGAGCAACAATTTGCCCAGTATCGAGATGACCCTGTACCAATCACGTTAGATGTACAGCTCAATGCTGAGGTATTTCCAAAGACACGTCGTATTGAAGCGCAGGTAAAGCTGTTGGTTGAAAACCGCTCAGATAAAGAGATTACTCGCTTTTTGGTCAATAAACCTGATCATACATTAGAGTGGCAAGTTGAAATGGCTGGCGCTACGCTTGGTGAAGAGGATAAAACCTTTAAGCATGCTTGGCTTGAGCTCTCACAACCAATGACAGCGGGTGAGCAGCGTGAAATTACGATGTCAGTTGTACGGCAAACACTTGGCTTTGTAGATAGAGGCAATGATGAAACCTTGGTGAACAATGGTACTTTCATCGATAACACGACCTTGTTCCCGACATTTGGTTACAGCATCTATAAGCAAATTCAAGACAAAAGTGAGCGTCGCCAGCGCGGCCTTGAACCACTAAAACGTGGTAATAAGATTGAAGAAACACACTATCATCATGAACCATTATTTGCGGAAAATTTCGTCACATTCGCCGCAACGGTGACGACGGATGAATCGCAAGTTGCGATGGTGCCGGGCTATTTGCAATCGAAACACAGCAAAGACGGCCGCACGACCTATGTCTATGAAATGGATGCTCCAATGCTGCACTTCTATAACATCTTGTCGATGGATCTTGAGGTGAAACAGGAAGAGTATAAAGGCATTGCGCTCGAGGTTTACTACCATAAAGATCATGCTTGGAATGTCGACACTATGCTGCAGTCGACTAAAGACTCTATTGATTATTTCACGCGAGAGTTTGGACCTTACCAACATAAGCAAATGCGTATTATTGAGTTTCCTCGTTACCGAGACTTTGCGCAAAGCTTTGCCAATACAGTGCCTTACTCGGAAAATATTGGCTTTTTGACGGACACCCGTAACCCAGACAATATCAATGTACCTTACTATGTGACGTCACATGAGCTGGCGCACCAATGGTGGGCGCATCAGGTGATTGGTGCTAATGTGGAGGGGTCAAATATCCTGTCGGAAATGTTGTCGCAATATTCAGCCATTATGGTGATGAAAGAAAAGTACGGCGAGCATAATCTCCGTAAATTCTTGAAGTATGAACTAGACACCTATTTAAGTGGACGGGGTTCTGATCCGTATGAAGAGCGGGCGTTATCCAGAACAATCGGTCAGCAGTACATTCACTACAATAAAGGCTCTGTCGTGATGTTAGCGCTGCACGATTTACTTGGAGAAACGCGACTCAATAGCGCATTAAGAAGCTTCTTAAATAACTATCGTTTTAGAACAGATATCTATCCAACAACACTCGACTTTTTGACTTACTTAAAAGCGGGGGCTTCAGAGCAAGAACAAGTATTTATCGAAGATCAGTTCAATGCGATTACGTTGTATGAGCTTAAGCTTGCAGGTGTTGAAGTGCAAGAAGCGACGCAAGCGGGAGAACTTCATACAGTGACCTTAACGGTTGAGGCTGCGAAAAAGCATGCAGATGGAGAAGGTAACGAAGAAGAAATTCCGCTTAATCAAGAGATTGATATAGCCTTATTCTCTGCCGATCCGAATAACATTCAAAGTGACGAAACACTGCTATATCTACAAAAACACACGATCACATCGGGTGAAAATAAGATTGAGCTGAAAGTAACAGAGTTACCGAAATTTGCGGGAGTTGATCCGTTTGTAAAACTGATTGATAAGAAAACCGCCGATAACATCAAGTCACTCTAATCGATACATTGGTAGAAGAGGGCTTTTTCGAAAGCCCTCAATCGTTTTTAAAGGAAAGTTATGCCAGATTTATTGCAAGTAACAGGGGTGTCGAAGCAATATGTTTCGGTAAAAGCAGTAGATAATCTAAGTTTTAGCGTTAAACAAGGTGAGATCTTTGCACTACTGGGCCCCAATGGTGCGGGTAAATCATCCCTCGTGAGAATGCTGGTTGGATTTACCTATCCAGATAGCGGCACAATCTCCGTCAATATTGATGGGCAAGCATATCAATCAATCCCTCATCAAAGTTTAGGTTATCTCCCTGAAGATAGAGGGCTGTATGCTGAAAAAACCGTGCAGCAGAATTTGCTCTATTTTGCCAAGCTACGCGGTGTTGAGAAAAACGCAGCGCTAGCACAGATAGAGTCTTGGCTAACGCAGTTTGACTTAAGCGATAGAGCGCATGAGCGGTTGAAATCGTTGTCAAAAGGCAATCAGCAAAAAGTACAGTTAATATCGGCTGTATTGCACAAGCCCAAGGTTGTATTGCTTGATGAGCCTTTCTCTGGTCTTGACCCCATCAACCAAGAAAAGGTGGTGGTGTTTTTAGAAGCGTTAAAAGCACAAGGCATGACAGTTATTTTAAGCGCACATCAGATGGCTATGGTGGAAAAGCTGGCCGATCGAATGCTGTTAATGAATCACGGGCAAGCCGTGCTTTATGGCACATTAGCCGAAATAAAACAGGACGTTGGTGTTGGCATCGACATCACAGTGAGTTTCAGTGAGGCAACGAACTACGCAGAGCTCAATTTAGGTAACTACAGGGTCGCGTGTACTCAATTAAGTCAGAATAAGATTAAGTTTGAGTTGAGTAACTCCTCAGAACTTAATTTGTTGCTCGCCGATTTGTCTAAATCAACGACTTTGCAAGGAATAGAAACCAAAACGATGGACTTGCATCAACTCTATCTAAAAGCAATCGAATCCCATCAAGGCAAAGTGCAATCTCAGGAGAATACTCATGTCTCATAAGCTGCAACAGATACTGCAAGTGACCAAATGGGAGTTTATGTACTTTTTTAAACTCAAGCAGGAGCTGATCGGTAAAGCAATTATGCTGGCGATAGGCTTGCTTATCTATTTTTGGCAAAGCACTTCGTTTTTTGAACCTGAGCAATATGTTATCGCAACACCGTCCGCCATGAACTTAACTCAGTTACCTGAGCCTTTGCTTCTAAAGCGAGTTGATGCTTCAAAAGCTGAACTTCTGACTCAGTTAGAACAAGAGGAAATTGACGGTATTTTGATACTTCAAGCCCAAGCGGGTGAGGCGTTACAGTTTGAACTGATTACCACAGGTAAAATGTCTTGGCAGAATGAAGTTGAGGTAGCGCTTACGCAGTTTTACAGCAACGAACTCGCACAGAGCTTTAATTTATCTGCGGCTCAGCTTGCCTTGTTACAGCAACCTGTGAGCGTTTCCAATCAATACACAAAGGATGCGGTTAAGGAGACGCACAACCAGTCTTCGATGACCGCATTTGGCGTGATGCTATTGATGCTCATCGGTATTTTTACGTCATTTGGACAGATCTTCGTGTCTATCACCGGAGAAAAGCAGCAGCGTGTTACCGAGCAATTATATTCTTGTATGAGTGCGCAAACTTGGATTGACGGCAAAATATTTGGTCAAATGCTCCATTGTCTAAAGGCTATGTTAAGTACGTTATTTTCATTTTTGTTGGCGATGGCTTTTATACAAGTCGTTGTAAAAAACGAAGCCTTGGACTTTACGATGATAGACTTTGCAATGTTGCCTTGGTTTACCCTGTTTGCGATAGTAGGTCTTTATATGGCAACAGCCTTTATGGCAGCAATAGCCGCAGCTATTGACGATCCTAACCATAGTGGCAAGACAGGATTTATGATGATCCCTATATTGCCAATTGTTATCGCGTTTATGATTGTTGATAGTCCAAGCAGCCTTGCAGTGGATATTTTGAGTCTTTTCCCGCTTACCGCATTTGTGGTGATGCCAGTAAAAATGGCGTTAATTGAAGTACCCATTTGGCAAGTGTTATGTGCGTTGGTCAGCGCATTACTTGGCTGCTACCTTATCCGTGTTGCTGCGGGACGATTGTTTAAAGCGGGTATGGTGATGTATGGCAAGGAACCCTCAATTAAGGATATGGTGCGCTGGGTCTGTAAACCGGAATAATACCGTTTATATGATAACTTGCTAGCACAACGCTTTGGTTATGGTACGCTCCATAACCGGAGCTTATGGCAGTACAGAGAGGGTGAAATGTATCAACATATTGATAATGAAAACAATAAAATAAGTCTACCAGCGGGAAAAATCGTTTGTGTTGGTAGAAACTACGTAGCGCATGCCAAAGAGCTAGGTAATCCCATTCCAAGCAGTCCGCTGTTGTTTATCAAACCAGCAACGAGCTTAGCACCATTTAATAATGAAATGATGTTGGACGCCGCACTTGGCGAACATCATTATGAGGCCGAGCTTGCACTATTAGTAGGCACCAAAATTGATGCAAAAACCCCTGCGCCTCTCAAGCATATCGCTGGAATTGGGCTGGCACTCGATTTGACATTACGAGACTTGCAAAGTGAGCTAAAAGCACAAGGGCACCCATGGGAGCGGGCCAAGGCCTATGATAATAGTTGCCCAATGACGCCTTTTGTACCATGTGATGAAAACACCTTTGCTGAGTGTATTGAATATCGTTTTTGGCAAAATGGAGAGCTTAAACAGCATGGCGATTCTAGCTTAATGATTTTTCCAATCACTGAGTTGCTAAAGGACATTGCTCGCTACTTTACGCTTCAGCCAGGAGATATTGTCTTAACAGGAACACCAAAAGGGGTGGGGAGCCTAGCGCATGGCGATGAACTTACACTACAGCTGAAAAGCCATACTCCTTGGCATGGCAAACTTGCGATAGATTAGATTCTCGCTTTTATGTACATCGCTGCGTAGTCTGTTACGACTGCGCAGCAACGAGCTCAGCTTCCGGTTGATTGATTGTGCTCGAGCAGCACAGCATGATAGCAACGAGTGAAATTGCGCCTAATATTATCCAGCTGATAGTCAGGCTGACGTAGCCCAACAGTAAAGCGGTTAACGCAGAGCCGAGCAAGCCACCAAAGCGAGTGGTCAGTGACATAATTGACTCCACACTGGCTCGCACGTTATCGCTACTCAGTTGATGTTGTAGTTGCAGTTGTGCCGGTTGCGCTAGTCCCATACAAAGATAAAAGCACAGCAGGGCTACAATCAGTAATGGTAGTGACGTAACCCAAGCAAGTAACAGCACAAAGGCTAATTTGGCGAAATGAGCGAACGCCATGACATATCCTAAGCGTTGACCAAATAGAGAACAGATCGGAGCGCTGATCGCAGCAGCGACGCCATTTAATACAAATCCAGCTGCCATCATTGCTGGGAATATCCACGCAATAGAGTCAACTGGTGCACTACTATAGCGCTCTGCTAGAGCAGGCCAAAACTTCTCTATGCTACTGGCAACAGGAATTGCAAAAACAATCACCAACAGCAGCCTTTGCATACCACTTTGCTTACAAGTTGCCAGCATGGTCTTAGCTTGGCTAATCAGGCCTTTCTCAACCACCTCTTGCTGAGGTCTCGTTGACTCTTTCACCACGACAAAAGTACATGCAAATACCACACACAATACCACTATCGAAACCAAGATTAAGGCTTGATACAAGTGGTTGAGCTGTTGTGTTGGGCTAGTAGCAAACGCCAAAAAGAGAGCGGCAAATAAAGCGGCACTGGCGCCGATAAGATAGCCAATACCATACACTTTACCGAACCCTTTATTCAGTGGCTCATCTCCTTCAAGCTTTTGATAAGTTTCAACAAACCATGCGTTGAGCGTGCCAGTTAACGACGCCTGACTTAATCCCCAACATGCCATGGCTAAGCAGACGTGCCAAAAGTCTTCACTCAACAATAAAAGTAAGTTGCATACAGCGGCAAACACCAAAGAAGCTAAAAATACTTTGCGGCGACCAATGGCATCTGCCGCAATACCACTTGGTACTTCAAACACCACGATAGTGATAGCCATGACCACCATAGCCAAGGCCACATCTTGCAATGCTAGGCCTAAGTTCAGCATGTAGGGCGTAAAAATAGGGAGCACCAGCATACTGGCAAACATAGTTAATCCAAGGTGGATGCCGTATCGTGTAGCAAATTGTGAACGAGTCATGCGCGTTGCTCCACAGTGGTTGCGGCGCTATTCGTTTGCTGCATTAACGCATTAATGTGTGACGCGATGATAGATAAGTCTTTCGCGTCGGTCATGATTTCATCGTGTGCACTTTCAAGCGTAATATAGTCTGCATTGGCAAGTAAGTTTTCAAAACCATTTCTGTCACTTGCAAACGTCCGCTTATACAGCGCAGGTATGTCTTCCACTTGATGGATCAATCTCAGTGCCGGAAGTGGAATGGCCTCATCACTGACATGATCGGCGATAAAGAAGCTCACAGGGAAGGTAAACGCCGTCGCGCTTTGAAAGTATTGAGTAAAGTCTAAAAATGCTCGGGCGATGGGTTTAGCGTCATCGTCTTGCGAGCGGATATACTCTTCTTCGGCGGCCTGACGCGCTGCTGAAGTAAGTCTTGGTAAGACGGGGTCAATCAAAAAGCAGTGGACAATTTCTCTACCCATTTCGGCCAAGTAACGTGCCACTTCCAGTGACAATGCCGCACCTTCACAAAAGCCACCCAAGTAAAGTGGGCCAGTTGGCGATACCTCTGTAATACGCTGAGCATAATAGCGCACCATAGTATGCAAGCTGATGTGTTTGCCTGTGAACAGTTTGATATTTTCTAATGCGTGAATGCGCAGGTCGGGCGCGAGTTTTTCACACAGAGGTGCAAAGCTATCAGCGGTTGCTGCTGCTGGCATAAGGTGAAGCAGAAACTCACTCTGTGGTGCATTGAAAAAACGTGAAGGAGCGAAATGCTCATGGGCAAGCGCAGCGTCAATTGCTTGAGTTTCACTCATGGTGGCAAAATCAAGTCGGGTCTGATTATCAATAAATCTTGCCAGTTGCTGCACTGATAGGTGTTCTAGGATAAGTTGTGGAGTTAGCTGCCAATTACGCTTGCTTGCGGCACCACAAAAGCTTAATAAACTAATGGAGTCGGCACCTTGCTCAGTCACTGCCGTCGCACAACAAAGTGGACTCTGGCCTAAAACATCCTGCCAAATGGCCTGCACTTCCTTCTCTGTGTTGGTTTGTGGCACAACGAGTTGGTGCTGCTTTAGCTCAGGTTCTGGCAACTTAGTTTTGTCGAGTTTGCCGTTGAGCGTTAACGGTAACGCCGAAAGGACAGTGAAGCTATGTGGCATCATATAACTGGGAAGTAACTTGGTAAGCTGAGTTTTACAGTGGCTGAGTGCCGCAGCTTGATCGGCTGCGGGTTTGATGACCAAATAAGCATGCAGCAAGGTCTGAGCCTGCTGCTTTTTAGCAATAACCGCACAACTATCTATATCCGCCAGCTGATTAAGATGATGCTCAATCTCTGCCAATTCAATTCTAAAGCCTCGCACTTTGACTTGTTGATCGCCACGGTTGATATAACACAGTTGCTGTTGTGCATTCCAATACACTAAGTCGCCCGTGCGATAGTACTTTTGCATTGAGCCAAACAGATTTAGGGATACAAACTTTTCGCTGTTGAGTGTTGGGTTATTGAGGTAACGTGCAGCCACGCCATGTCCACAGACCACTAACTCGCCAGGGCAACCAAGTGGCAGTAATTCGTTATTGCGACCGACTACAGCCACTGCTCGCCCTGGGATTGGCTTGCCGATTGCTATCTCAGACTGCTGTTTAGACATCGTTTGCACTGTGGTAAACGTGGTGCACTCAGTCGGACCATAACCATTGATAAAGTGTTTTGGACAAGATGTGGACGCCAGCAATTTATTTACCATCGACTCTGTTAATGCTTCACCACCAACGAGTAAATGAGTCAGAGAAGCGAAAATATGCTCGTCTTGCAGCAATAAAGTGTCGAACAGTGAACGGGTTAGAAACATCGAAGTGATATTCAGCGTCTGCAATGTTGCACTGAGCTGCGCTGCAGAATTAAGGCTGTCCTGATAGCCTAAGTTCACCTCGGCACCGTTGAGTAATGCGCTCCATATCTCAAATAGAGTGGCATCAAAAGCTGGGTTTGCGAGTTGAATAAAGCTATCTTGGGGCTGATGCTGGTAGCTATGATTATCGAGTGCCAAAGAGCTAATTGCGGCGTGAGAGAGCAATGTGCCTTTAGGGTTTCCTGTCGTACCTGAGGTATAAATAATCGTCGCGACTTCGCTAGGTGCGATGCACATAGGCTCAAAATCCACCGTGATATCAGTATCTGCCAGACTGGTATCACAGAAAACTTCAGCGATATTGTTGTGGTTGAGTGTTGCCAATGTTTGGCTATGTTCACGCAAGGTAACAATTACATCGGCATTACTATCACTCAGTTGATATTGATGACGCGCCACTGGGTCTTTGAGCGATAGTGTTGTGTATGCCGCGCCGGTTTTTAGTACCGCCAACATGGCAATCACAAACTCAATGTCGTTTCGCATGTAGAGTGCGACGACTTTGGGTTCAGGGCAGACTGCCAAGATTGCATTGGCAAGTTGCTTGGCTTGGTTATCAAGCTCTTGGTAGCTCAAGGTTTGATGGCGATTACTGATAGCGGCTTTATTTGGATAACGCGCTACTATTTCAGCAAACTGGTCGGTGATACTTGCCACGCTCGGATAGGCGTGTTGCATTCCACTTAATTGATATTGTTTTTGCTGCGCCGTGTTACTCAATAAAGGTAGGCTATAGAGAGGCTGTTGGGCGTTTTCAGCTGTTAGATATGCCTGTAAAACCGTTTGATATAACTCGAGGATCTGCTGCGCGTATGAGCTGGAAAAAAGTGCCGAGGCATAAGTTAACCCTAACTCAGTGGTCTTCCCTGCACTCAAGTGTAATGTTAAATCAAACTTCGCTTGGCACTGCTGGCTAAGATCAAGGTCAACGCTTTGCCATAAGGTATGATGCTGCTCAGGGGCAAATTGACTACTGCTAAACAACGTTTGAAATATCGGGTGCATGCTAGTGTCGAGCGGCACGTCTAAGCTATTCTTAATGGCCTCAAACGGTAAGGCCTGATGTTGCTTGGCTTGATTAACGACTTGATTAACTTGAGTGAACCAGCGCTCAAGTAACATCGTCATGTCGATATCCGCTTTAATCGGCAATGAGTTAACAAAATATCCAAGTATGTTTTGCTGCAGTGCTGTTGGACGGTTCTCGCTCGGAATACCAACAACAAATTGACGTTGATGACTGAGTAGCGCAAGGGTGTGATACCAAGCCGCAAGCCCAAGTGTATTAATACTAATGCGGTGCGTTTTCGCTGTTTGTTGTAACTTTAGCGTCGTACTTTCATCTAGCACAATGCTCTGTATCGCGCCGCGATGATCAAAGGTGGCTGGGCGCGACTGAGTTTGCGCAAGTTTTAATGGTTCGTAATCAGCCAATTGAGTTTGCCAATAACGTTGACTTGTTGCTTGTCGTTCACGTTGGCCGGGTGTTGCCATGTAATAAGCATAATCACTAAATTGTAGACTCAGAGGTCGATTCTCTCCCTCATAGAGTGATGTCAATTCTTGTAAAAACAGTCCCAAAGACCATCCGTCAAAGGCGATATGATGCCAGACAAAAAACACATGTTGCTGCTCCTTTGAGGTGATGACATAGGCACGAAATGGTCGAGAATGCTGTAAGCTAAACGGCTCGTTAAAGAAATGCTCGCACTGCTCATGCAAGTTTAGATTACCAAGCTCATGATGCGTCACGACAAACGCCTCATTGGCAGGCTGCTGTATCGTCTTTCCTTGGTGATCATAGGCCACAACCATATCTAGCGCACTGTGGCGGATCACCAGTTGTTCTATTGCTGCTGTGAGTTTTTCAATATCGCAGTGCTTGGCGATTTTGAGTAGGCATGGAATATGATAAGTACTTGCCGCGTTACTCACTTCTTGCGTAAACAGTAGTTGTTGCTGCCCAAGCGTAAGCGGAGCGCATCGCGTTTCCAATGGCAAGATAGACAGTTCATCAAAACGAGCTTTGCTATCTATGCCTTGCCTTGTGAGGTAGCGTAACAACTGTGGCTTATTCTGTTTTAACTGCTCAACAATTGCTTGGCCTTGTAAATTCACGTTGCTAGCAATTTTTAATTTATCCTCTTGCTGCCAAACGCTTATCCCACTTTGTTTTAGTTCATAAATAAATGATTCGATCATGCGTTATAACTCCATTTCAAATTCGCAGTCTTCGCTACTGGCGAGCGCGTTTAGCTGTTGTTCTACTTGCGTGGCAAATGCGTCAAGTTGTGGGTAAGTCAGTAAGGTCGCAACGGCAATTTCGTTGCCGAGCGCTTGACTACACAGGGCGGTAACTTGTGCTGCCTGTATGGATGAGCCACCCAAAGCAAAAAAGTCGTGTTGTAGGCCAATCTCTGAGACTTTAAGTACTTGCTGCCAAGCATTGGCAAGTTGTTGTTGTAGTTCCGTCTCTGGCGCGATATAGGTAATACTATCTTGCAGCATTGGGATGATGAGCTGTGTGGTATCAAGTTTGCCATTTACTGTCATTGGAAGTGCGTCAATCTGTGATATCGCAGCAAGCTGCATATAGCCTGGGAGTTGTTGATTCAACCATTGGAGAAGGTCGTTTACATCACACTTAGTGTTGGCGTTAAGTACGACATAACCCAACAGCACTTTGCCTGTTTCATTTAAATGTAAGTGTGCAACGGCATGCTCAACATCTGGATGCGCTTTGAGTTTATACTCGATTTCGCCTGGCTCGACGCGGTGACCATGTAAATCCCATTGTTTGTCAGCTCTGGCAACAAATTCGAATTCACCTTGCTGATTTTTACGCACTAAGTCTCCGCTGCGGTAGAGCTTTTCGTCAGAAAAGTGGTTGTTGTCACCGCGAAGGCGATAGTCAATATAGTGTTTTGCCGTTTGCTTTGGTGCCTGCCAATAGCCCAAACCGACGCAATCACCGGCGATGTATAGCTCACCCAAAGCGCCGTCCGGTAAAATCCGCATAAAAGAGTCCAACACATAGCAGCGAGTGTTACGAATAGGCTTACCAATAGTGATAGGTGTATTGGGATACACTTCACTAAGTGTTGCGGTAACACTTGTTTCACTTAATCCATATTCATTGAAATGATGCTCTGCCAACTTGTGGCTGACTGGGTCTAAACGAGAACCACCGGAATACAATACGGTTAAGTTAATATCCGCTATCCACTTTGGAAACTGATTGATAAATACCGTAGGAATAAACGCGACGTTGACCTGTTTAGCTTTGAGATAGCGGCACAGCTGTTGTGGATCTTTGCGTATTGGCTCTGGAATGATTTCCAGTTTGGCGCCGGCTGCTAGGGCTGGGAATATCTCGCAAATACAGGCATCAAAAACATATTCAGCATATTGACTAGTGACTACCTGCGTATTTCCCTCTAATTTATGGGTGTTGCGCTTCTCGCTGCAGAGGTTAGCAAGGCCTTGGTAAGACAGCATCGCCCCTTTTGGTTCTCCCGTCGTCCCCGAAGTAAAAATGAGGTAAGCCAGCTTGTCTGTTGCATGATTGTTGGCTGAGAATGGCCGTAGTTGAGTACTTTGCTGTAGTGTCTGTACATCAAAGGTCAGTGTTGGTAATGCATTCCAGCTGAGTGGTGTGCGGCTAAGGAGCAGTTTTGCCTGCGCTTTTGCCATAATTTCCTGGCGACGAGCAACGGGATGATTGGCTGAGAGTGAAACAAAGGGCATACCCGCTTTTAGCGCCGCTAGCATTGCAATGGGGGCTTCTATACCTTTATCAAAATATAGTGCAACTGGTGAGCCTTCGTCATTGGATGCAATCAACTGTGCTGCTAAGTGATCAGAAAACAAGTCTAGCTCGCGGTAACTCACGGTTTGCTCGGCGAAGCTTAATGCTGTGCGTTCTGGATACGCTGCTACTGTCTTCGCAAATTGCACTAAAAAAGCGTCATTTGGTTGTGATAATCGAGTTTCTGAGATGACTTGCTGTAGATACTCAGTACTAACTAAAGGACATTGCAGTAAAGGCTTCTCGTTGTACTGACAGAGATTTTCAAGATAACGGCAGAAAAAATGCACAAATTGTTGGCAGCGGGAAGACTGATAACGACTGCGAGCAACAATAAGCTGACCAATCAGTTGGTCTGGCATATCTTTAATCACCAAATTCCAGTCAAACTTGGCCGGGTGATATTGGTTTTGCTGGGCGGTGTCGCTGGCGACTTCAAAATGTTGATATTGCGCTGTTGGTAGTGAGAACTGATCAAAGGTAAAAAACACTTGGAACAGTGGCGATACACCCACCCCTCGGATCAACCCAAGTTGCGCGGCAATTGACTCTAGTGGCAATTGTTGGTGAGACTTTGCCGCAAGTAACAGCGTTTGGCTTTGTCTTAGATAGTCAGAAAAACTCTTATTTAAGTCGACATGCAGCGGCATCGGTAAGGTATTAACAAAGTAACCTAGCGTATCTTTAAATGCCGAATCGCGATTATCGGTGGGGGAGCCAACGACGATACTTTCACGACTATCCCATGCACACAATGCGAGCTGAAAAGCACACAGTAGTAAGTTGTACATAGATACCTGATGTGATTTTGCCAGCGCCCTTAACTCTGCTGTTAGTGTTGCTGAGAGGGTAAAGGGGAATGCTTCACCTTGATGATCAAACAAAGCCTGTCTTGGCTCATCGGTTGGCCATGGGGTGACATCAATATCAATCAAGTGTTGCTGCCAAAATGCTGCGGCTTCGTCGTATTGTTGTGTTGATTGCCAATATGCATAGTCGCGAAATTGCAGTGAGGTTGGGGCAAGTGAGTGTCCCGATAGCAGCGTGTTCAGCTCATCCAACAATACTTGTGTAGACCAGCCGTCGAAGGCTATGTGATGAAATACCAGTAACACCCCAAATTCATCATCTTGGTGATACAGTCCGAGCCGCAGCGGCGCATCATTTTCAAGGTCAAATGTCTGAGCGATAAATTCACTATGCGGCGTGTTTATTAGAGTTTCGCATGTTGGCATGCCTTGCTCATCTTTATATGCCCAGCGACCTTGTTGCTGTTGAGTATAGCGGGTGCGCAAAATAGCATGACGCTCAACCAGCTGATAGATTGCGTGTTGTAACGCTTGCTGTTGTAGCCCATTTTGGCATTTTAGCTGTAGGGGGATATGAAAAGCGCCAGATTGTGTAGCTAATTGCTCGCTGGTAAGCATCGCTTGCTGCTGCGCGGGCACGATGATTTCATCAAGTGATTGTGATGTTGATGCGACCGGTAAAGGCTCATTGGTGTTGCTAGCTTGTTGTGATACCAGTTGCGCTATCGTTTTGCTTTGCAAAAATTGACTCAAACTGATGTCAACGTTACAGCTAGAGTGCATTTTAGCCACCAATGTCATTGCACTTAAAGAGTGGCCGCCCAAGGCAAAAAAGTCATCATCAATGCCTACTAGCTCAACTTCAAGTTGCGTCTGCCATAGATCACAAAGCTGTTGCTCTAATGGCGTGCGTGGTGCTCGATATGGTGTCTGTGATACTAGTGCGACGCTTGGTAAGCTGCGGCTGTCCACTTTACCAGAGGCGAGCACAGGCAGTTGTTCGAGCCAACACGTGGCACTTGGCAGCATATAATCTGGCAATTGTGGTTGTAGCCACTTCACAATCTCGGTGTGAGAGAGGGTTTGGTCGCCAGTAAAATAAGCAATGAGATGGTTGTTTTGCTGTACTTTGACGCAAGCTTGGTTGATTTGCGGGTGCAGGTTAAGTAAGTGTTCTATTTCTTGTAGCTCGATGCGATAGCCACGAATTTTTACCTGCTCATCGGCACGTCCTAAAAATTGGATCTCGCCGTTTGCCAGATACCGCGCCTGATCGCCCGTGCGATACATACGTGTTCCGTGCCAGTTAATAAAGCGCGACGCCGTCTGCTCTGCAAGGTTAACATAGCCTCGTGCGACACTTGCGCCACCAATCAGGATCTCTCCTTGACAAAAGGGTGGCAGCGCCTTGAGGTTGGCATCAACGATTTGAATATCAACATGAGCCAGCGGTGCGCCAATATTATTGAAATAGCGTGAGTGTAGCGGCTGATGGTTTGCTGTTGCCGTTACTGTGGTTTCGGTTGGACCATATTCAATATGAAGAAGAGGCGTCCATGCCTCCATGAGATTGCGGTCACAAGGCTCACCACCCGTGATAACACGACGTAGGGCATGGTGGTCGGGCGGCGTACCGATGGCACTTAAAAATGCCGGAACTGAGACTAAGTGACTGATCTTTTGGCTAACGAGCGCGTCACGTATCACGGCTGGCGACTTTGCACTTGCCTCATTCATGATCACCCAGCAAGCACCATTGAGCAGTGTTAAAAAGAGTGGCTCTACGGACGCGTCGAAAAAGTACGGAGCCAGACTCAGTGTTTTTTCACTTGAGTTAAAATTGTAAGCCGCAGTTGCGCTTTGAACCAAAGCCTGAACTTGCCGCTGCTCTACCATAACGCCTTTTGGTTTGCCGGTACTTCCAGAAGTATAAATAATATATGCAAGTGATGAATGACACGGTGAGTGTGCTTGATCTGAATTGAAAACAGGAGCTGGTTGTTGTGCTAACTCGTCAATGTTTTGCACCTTTGTGATTGCGCTAAAACACATGGCCGTATTCAAGGTTGCTTGATGACAAAGTAGCAGGTTAGCACCACTGTCTTGCAACATAAACTCACTACGTGCTTGGCCTTGCTCTGGGTTGAGCGGTAGATATCCAGCACCCGCTCCAAGCGTTGCTAATATGGCGACTATCATCTCTGGACTGCGCTCAAACATCAGCGCGACAACAGGATTTTGCTCGTGGATCAACTGTGCTTGGAGTTGCAAAACCAGGTGCTGAACACGCGCAGCGAGTGTTTGGTAAGTAATGACCCCATCGTTGATTTGTAATGCTGGTGCATCTGGAGTTGCTGAGGCGCAGGCCAAAAATTGTTGATATAGTGATAGGGTTGAAGTTTGCTTAACGGTGGTCGCTGGTGGCTTTGTACTTGGGTGAGACGTTGATAATTGCTCAAGGGCGACGTCGCTGTGTTCTACCTGCTGTACCAATAATTGCTGATAGGTGTGGGCAAATTGCTGTGCAAACGCATCATCAAACTTATTGGGATCAAGACTTATCTGTCCTTGCAAATTTGTATTGCTATCATCAAATGCCAGACGGAAATCACATTTAATCGGGTTATATAAAGACTCGTTAGTAAAAGCATCAACCGCTGAAAATGGTAACGCAAACTCGTCCATAAGCTCGCTGGCAAATCTCTGTACACTAAACATCAGGCTTGGCTGAGGTGAGTGTTTTCCCTCACTCAAACAGGCAACTTGTTGATCATAAGGATAACTTTGGTATTGTTTTGCGGCGCGCACGGTCTCATGAACTTGCTGCACGAGGCTGGCAAAACTTTGGCGATAATCTAGCTTCACTCTAAGCACTAAGGTGTTGACAAAAAAGCCAATCATTTCTTGCGTTTGCGGGTGATCTCGATTATCCGATGGCGCACCAATCACGATGTCTGTTTCACCGCTATGAAGTGCCAAAATATAACAGTAATGGGCAAGCAACACGCTGTACACTGTGGTATTTAATGATTTTGCTAGGGCACGCAATGCCTGACTTTGCTGTGGTGAAAGCGCAAAATAGTGCGTGAGCGATTCGGTTTCGTGTGTTTGTGTAGCGAACAGTGGTGCAATTTGTGTGGCATGAGCGCCTGCAAGTTGCGTTTGCCAATAACTGTGTGCAGCGCTTTGTTCTTGCCTTTGTTGCCACTTGGCAAAGTCAAAATAGCTTAATGGCTTAATGCTTTCTCCTCGTAGCAAGCTAACCAGATCGCGCAACATGACTCGCATTGACCAAGCATCAAAGACGATATGATGCCAAAGGAAAAGCATAAAACGCCTTTGCTCAAGCTCAATAATACAGACTCTAAAGGGAGCTTGGGTATGGAGATCAAACGGCGTGTGAATGTGCTCTCTTACCAGTGTTTGTACATGAGCCAAAGTGGTTGCTCGGTGAGACTCGACCGCAAGAGGTTGTAAGGTTGCTCGGCAGTTAAAATGCTCAGCATCGGTTTCAATCACACTCGTTAGGATAGGGTGATGGACAAGCAGCTGTGCTAGTGCCGAGATTATGTCTTGTTGCTGCGCTGGATCATTCAGCTCAACCAGCATTGGAATATGATAAGCACAGGACTTTGGTGCACGTTTGTCTACATACAGCAACCTTGCCTGGGCATTGGAAAGCGGCACTGGTTTTAATAATGGCCAACTTAAAAAGGCTGCTTCGGAGCAGATCTGGTGGGCGCTTAGTAGCGCCAATAGTTCAGCTTTATGCGCTTTGAGTGCCGTTAGCAAAGTTGGCGCTACGTTACCCTCATATCCCAGTGCCAAGGTATTTTGCTCAGACACCCACACGCGCAACTGCTGCGCGTGAAGGTCGTTCAGTAAAGATGTTAACTCCATGACTATAGCTCCATCACCTGCGAAGAGGTGGTGGCAGGTGCGTCTTGAGATTGGGTGATATCACCCAGCTCTATGGTGTCTAGGTATTGCGCCAGAGCCGCAACCGATGGGTTGGCAATGATCGCTGATAACGGGATCGCAATCTGGTGCCATTTATGGGCATTGCGCACGAGCTGCACTGCTAAGATGGAGTTACCACCTAGACGATAGAAATTATCATGGATACCGACTTGTTCCAGTTCTAATGTGGTTTGCCAAATTTGGCACAGCGTCTGTTCAAGCGCTGTGCGCGGCGCGGCGTATTGGTTTGATGATGACATCTGCGGTAGCGGTAGTGCTTTGCTATCTAGCTTTCCGTTTACGGTGAGTGGCATCGCCGTGAGTTGGGTGATGCTATCCGGTACCATATATGCTGGCAGCTGCGTTCGTAGATGGTTAAGTAACAGCTCGGCGTCAAAATAAGCATGGTTTTCCATCACAGCATAGCCACTTAGCGCCGTTTGATTTTGGCGTGTATAGGTGATCACTGCTGCTTCTTTAACACCGCTACAGCTGAGCAATTGGGATTCGACTTCACCAAGCTCGATACGATGACCCCTGATCTTCACTTGGTTATCCAAACGACCTAGGTATTCTAAATGACCGCTTGGTAATAATCTGGCGTTATCACCGGTTTTGTAAACGCGAGTGAGTTTGCCATTGAGCGTTAGCTCGAAAAAGCGAGTGGCGCTCAGCTCTGGTTGGTTCAAATACCCAATCGCCAAACCTGCACCAGAGATAAACAGCTCTCCAGGACAACCTACAGGTACGGGACGTAACTGACTATCCAGCACCCAAGCCTGCATATCATTGAGCGGCACGCCAATGTCAGCAATCTGGGTATTCATGTTAGGATGTAAAGGTTGATAGGTGACATGTACTGTGGTTTCAGTAATACCGTACATATTGACCAATTGAATACGCTGACCAAAGCGTTGCCACCAAGGACTCAGTTTATCGTAGTTGAGCTGCTCACCACCAAAGATCACAGTGCTAAGGCTATCGAGCGACGCCGCCGCAGAAATGGCAACATCACTAAAATTATAGAATGCACTGGGAGTTTGGTTAAGCACGGTGACAGCAAATTGCTCACACTGCTTTACAAAACCAAAACTGTCTCTTGCTTCTTCGTAGCTTGGAATAAACAACCGACCGCCATGACACAGTGCTCCCCATATTTCCCAAACACTAAAGTCAAAAATCGTATCGTGATAAAGCACCCAAGTATCTTCGCTATTAAAGTGGTAAAGCGGTTGACTGGCAGATAGCAAGCGCGCAACATTTTTATGGCTTTGAATAACGCCTTTAGGTTGGCCCGTCGTACCTGAGGTGTAAATTATGTAGGCTGCAGAATCAGGCGACGGTTGGCAAAGTGCAATATCGCAAGGCGCGAATGTATTATCCAAGTTTAACAGTGGCCAATTTGATTGCTCATTTTCGCTCAAGCTTTGCTGACTTATGGTGTTAGTTAATACTAACTTGAGCTGAGCATCGTCAATAATAAAAGCATTGCGGGCAGCTGGCGCTCTTGGCGATAGCGGCACATAAGCGGCGCCAGCTTTCATGATGGCGAGCATTGCAACTACTGTGTCAATGCCAGGCTGCAGGTATAGGCCGATATACTCAAGTGTGCCATACTGCTTAAGAATATGTGCTGCAAGGCTGTCTGATCGAGTACTTAACGCCTGATAGCTTAACTCTGTTTGACTGGTGATAAGTGCAGTTTGCTGGTTGCGCGACTGCGCGTGATGCGTAAATAGTGACAGTAAATCTTGGCTTTGGTGCTGCGCTATTTGAACATCGCGCTCAACATGGCTTTGTAAACTCAACTGCTCAAGTGGTAATTGCCCATCAACGCTGATAAGTTGCGCGAGAATATGACTAAAGTTGTCACTTAAGGCATCGATAAACCAAGGGTCATAGCGGTTTAAGTCAAATTCCCATAACATAGTGACCGAATCATCCTGATCTTGCCCCATTCGGGTGAGCACCACGATATTAATCTCAAACTTAGCCGCTTGACTGCTGATCGCCTCGAAATACTCAATATCATCTAACCCTGGAAGCGTGAGCTCTGGGAGTGGTGAATCATGGAAGCTAAAACAGATCTGGAATAACGGGTTGACGCCTTTGATGCGCTCAGGGTTTACGTCCGCGACGACTTCAGTAAATGGTAGGGTTTGATTGGCCAGCATATCGTTACTGACTTCAAAACAATGCTGTACCAGTTGTTCAACAGACATTTCTGGTGTTTGCTGTACTCGCGCCACTACGGTGCTGACGAGCATACCAATGGTATCATCCACATTGGTGTAGCCTCGGTTTGCAACGCCAGAACCAATACAAATATCCTGATCGCCACTAAAGCGCGAAAGGACAATATTTAATGCCGCAAGGGCAACGGCGAATGGCGTGATCTGATGCGCTTGGCTGTAGGCTTTTAAATTGTTCCATAGCGAACGAGGCAGTTTAACTCGGTGTGCGCGACCACGTTCGGTTGCGGTTTCGCCGAGACGAGAAACAGGTAAGTTAATACGGCTTGGTGCGTCTTGAAGTTGTGCTTTCCAAAATTGACGTTGCAGCTCGGCTTGCTCTGTTCCCAACCATTGATGCTGATAGGCTGCGTAATCGGCGTATTGTGTGATTTTTGGCAAAGTACCTTGGCTTGCGCCATTCAAGCGCTGTTTATAACAACTAAATAGGTGATCAAGGAAGATGTTAGAAGACCAACCATCATGTACTAAGTGATGTTCAATATGAATAAGTACATGTTTAGATTCGCTAATTTTTACAATTGCCCAGCGTGCCAGCGGTAATTGGTCAATCGCAAAAATATCATTCATATGACCATTAACGAGTTTATCGACCTCAGCTAATGCTTGTGCTTCTTGATACTCACTAAAGTCAAAGTAAGGCACGTCTTGCTGGTAGTGCTTTGCAATATACTGCAGCGGCTCATGTAAGTCGTAGCTAGTACGGAAAATCGCATGGTTATCAACGATATCTTGTAATGCACCTTGTAGTGCAGGTACATTTAAATCGCCACTGAAGGTGATTGTACACTTTGCATGATAGGCTTTATCGCTTGGATCGGCTTTGGCTAAAAACCAAATCGCGCGTTGTTGCAGTGATAGCGGGGCGACTTCCTCAAAATCAGCACCGCGCTTTGGAATCGCAATGGTTTCAAAGTGTTGAGTTTGCATTGCTTGCCATACTTGTCCAGCACTACGATAGCGATAGATTAGGTGTGTTGGCACGCTTAAGCCGAGCTGCTGAAATAACTGGTTGCTAAGGTTGATTGCGGAGATGGAGTCTCCACCTTGTTGGAAAAAATCTTGTTGCCAGCCAAGGCCAGGCAAACAGAAACCTTGAAACTGTGCTAAAAAAGCTTGCTGTTCTTGGCTAAGCTGATCTTGCGGTTGGTCTTGTTGGCTACTTAATTCGTAATTAGCGAGTGCGCGGCTATCTACCTTCCCGTTTTCGGTCATGGGTAATGCGTCTAAACATTGATAGTGATCAGGCAGCATATAGTCTGGCAGTAGCTTTTCTGCTAACTGGCTGATGTGTTGTCCAAGGTCTGCTGTAGGTTCACTATGAGGAACGATAAATGCTACCAAGAACTTAGCATTACCTCGTTGTACTACTTGGCAGCTTGCAAGTTTTACTGCCTCATGTAGGGCAACAACTTTTTCTATTTCACCTAACTCAATACGAAATCCGCGTAGCTTAATTTGGTTGTCATTACGACCAACAAAATGATAATTATCACCGTCAAAACTTACTAAGTCGCCAGTTTTATAAAGTCTAGCGAAGTGCACAGGGTCGACTTCTGCTTGATAATAGGGGTTGGCGATAAATCGAGATTTTGTGAGTTCAGGACGGTTCAAGTATCCTTTAGCCAAACCTGCACCACTAATATAGAGCTCGCCGATAGCGCCATTGGCTACTTGTTGCAATTGCTCATCTAGCACATAAAGTCTGGTATTCACAAAAGGTTGACCAATATTAAATTCGGAGTCGGCATTGGTATATTCATTGGCGCAGGTGCACACGGTATATTCGGTAGGACCATAACCGTTAAACACTCGCGTGACTTCTGAAAGTCGAGAAAGCATTTCTAGATTTGGGGTTTCTCCAGCGACGATTAATTTGCGCATAGAGCGCAAATCTCGGGGGTCCATCAAAGCCAGCAATGCAGGAGGGATAGCGCCAAATTGAATCGCATTTTTTGAGATCAATTGGCTTAGCGCTTTGGCATCACGTCGCTCGGTTTCTGTCGTTACAAATACAGTTTGGCCCAACATGATATGCACGAGCAGCTCAAATACACTGGCATCGAAAATATAAGAGGCAAACATCATAACGCGGTCAAGTTGGTCTAGTTCAAAGCGGCCAATTTGTGACTCGGCTAAATAAAGTAAATTTTGGTAAGGTACTTCTACGCCTTTTGGCGTGCCAGTGGTGCCCGAGGTGTAGATCACATAGGCAATATCACTCATTTTATAATCAGGAGTAACAAAGGCTTGCGTTGCAGGAGATTCGATCAACACTTGAGGTGTATGGCCAAATTGTGGCAGCGCTTGATAATGCCCATGGGTGACGATAAGCGCCGGTTGGCTATCTTCAAGAATAAACTCGCAGCGAGCTTTGGGTGCCTCAGTGGAAATAGGGATATAACCCAGTCCTGATTTGATTGCCGCTAAGATCCCCACGACCATATCAATGCCGCGCTCGAGATATAGTGCCACATAAGGCGATTGAGATTGGCTCAGGTTCGCTTGTTGTTGAATATTCGCGGCGACTCGTGTTACCTGCTCTTCAAGTGCTTGATAGGTGACTTGCGTACCGTTAAATACCAGTGCAACTTTATTGGCGTATTGGCTGAATGCCTGCGTTAATAAGATCTGCGGCTGAGTGCTGTAATCAATAGGAGACTGGGCGGTCATTGAAGTAATCCTTTAAATATAAAAATGCTCTTGTGTACAATATGTAAAGAATGTGTTTGAAATGTGTATTTTGTGATTTCGAGTTGAATTGCCGTCTTCTCAGCTTTTGCATATGACAAAAAGTCGCTACCATGGGGCATCAAACCAACCAAGGAATCATCATGAAAATCAAACCTCTGGGCACGCCCTTTTCGGCAACTGCTTGCAAAGTATTACTCTGCGGTGGTGGCGAGTTAGGAAAAGAAGTCGTTATCGAATTTAAGCGCTTAGGTGCAGAAGTGATTGTCTTAGATCGCTACGACAATGCGCCAGCGATGCAAGTGGCAGATCGCAGCTATACCTTGTCTATGTTGGATGGTGAAAAACTCAAAGCGATTATTGAACAAGAGCAACCTGATTATATCGTGCCGGAAATCGAAGCCATTGCGACGGATAAGCTGGTGGAATTAGAGGCTGAAGGTTACACGGTGGTGCCAACCGCCAAAGCGGCTCAACTGACCATGAACCGTGAAGGGATCCGCCGTCTTGCCGCTGAAACGCTTGGGCTTGCTACTTCACCCTATCAATTTGTTGATACCTTGGCAGACTTTAATGCTGCTGTCGCGCGTATCGGTATGCCATGTGTGGTTAAGCCTATCATGAGCTCGTCAGGTAAAGGGCAAAGTGTGATTAAAAGTGCCGCGGATATCGAAGCCGCTTGGCACTATGCTCAAGAAGGTGGGCGTGCAGGTCAGGGCAGAGTGATTGTGGAAGGTTTTGTTGATTTTGACTATGAAATTACGCTGCTAACCGTACGCCATATCGATGGCACGAGTTTTTGTGAGCCAATTGGACATGTGCAACAAGACGGTGATTATCAGCAAAGCTGGCAGCCGCAGCAGATGTCAGCACTCGCGCTAGAGCGCAGTAAAGCGATGGCTGAAAAAGTCACGGCAGCACTGGGCGGTCGTGGTCTGTTTGGCGTTGAACTCTTTATTAAGGGTGATGAAGTTTACTTTAGCGAAGTCTCACCAAGGCCACATGATACCGGCATGGTTACGCTTATCTCGCAAGATTTAAGTGAGTTTGCGCTGCATGCTCGGGCAATTTTAGGTTTGCCTATTCCTACCATTCACTTCAATGGGCCATCAGCATCTAGCGTGATCCTTGTCGAAGGGGAGTCAACACAATTACAGTTTAACAATCTTGCACAGGCGCTTGCAGAGCCACTAACGGATATTCGTTTGTTTGGTAAACTAGAGGTGAGTGGCAAGCGCAGAATGGGTGTGGCGTTAGCGCGCGCAGACTCGGCTGAAAGTGCTGTCGAGAAAGCCAAGCAAGTGGTTGCAAAAGTAGGAATTACGTTATGAACGCAAATACCCGCGTACTTGACCCATTCGTATTGGGGTTTTGGCGGCTATTAGATTGGCAAATTACACCGCAAGAAAATTTACGCTTTTTAAAGCAAGCGATTGAGCTTGGAATACGCGATACAGATCATGCTGATATTTACGGTGAGTATCAGTGTGAGGCGGAGTTTGGCAAAGCCTTAGCGCTTGAGCCTAGTATTCGAGAGCACATTCGGATCATCACTAAATGTGGCATTAAGCCCGCATTTCCAAGCTTGGGATTAGCGGGAAAGGCGAACCACTATGATTCGAGTAAGGCGCATATTATTGCCCAAGCGCAGCAATCACTAAAGCATTTCGGCACGGATAGGCTGGATGTGCTATTGATCCATCGCCCGGATTATCTGATGGATGCTGATGAAGTTGCCGATGCGTTTCATACCCTCAAACAAAACGGCGATGTGCTGCATTTTGGGGTCTCGAACTTTACACCCAGCCAGCTTGCCTTATTGCAATCAAGACTCGATTTCAGTTTAGTGACCAACCAAATTGAGTTTTCACCTTATGAGATGAAAGCGCTAGACGATGGCACGCTTGATCAGTGCCAACAACTGGGTATGAACCCTATGCTGTGGTCGCCGCTGGCGGGGGGCAGAATATTCTCTAGCGAAGATGAAAAAGCCAAACGCCTGCGTGCGGTGCTACAGCAAGTGGGTGAAGAGATTGGTTGCACTGAAATTGATCAAGTGATCTACGCATGGCTTGCGATGCATCCATCGAAACCTGCTACTGTGCTTGGAACGGGAAATATCACTCGAGTTGCCAGCGCGTTTGCTTCACAGTCACTTAGCATAAACCGCGAGCAGTGGTATCGCATTTGGACGGCGTCTACTGGGCATAGCGTACCATAAAATGTTACATGCGTGGATTGAAGCCAATTTACGCACAGTCTTACAGATTTAGCCACAAAAAAAGGGCCTTTCGGCCCTACGTGTTGCAGCAAGTAAAAAATAAGGTGTGCGGCTGTCACAGGGCCGTTCACCTTTGGTCATCACAGATTAAAATCTAATCCATAACTTACGTATGCTTTTATATCATCGCTACTGTCTAGGTCGGTTTTTACTAATCCAAAGGTAAAGCCTTGCGTAGATAAACTCACCCCGTAATCCATATAAGCGTCGTCTTCTCCTGTCCACTCAAGCACTGTGTCTCCGCTGGAGCGACCAATATGTAGAGTTAATTCACTGTCTTTAAAAATGGGGAAGCTGGCCGACACTTCGGCATATAGCATGTCTTCTTCTGTGCTTGAATCGCTTTGCGCTGTGGCTAGGTGGCTGAGTTTAAACGTAAAGTATTGCCAGCCAAGCGCGGCGTAAATCTCGCCAAAATCAATATCTCCACTGGCATCGGGATAGGCGTAGTGGATATAACCGAAATCAAAACTCATGCCCTTGATTTCGCCAGCGTAACCCGCGTACAGATCCATTTCGTAACTGGCTGAGTCGCCAAAGTCGATGTTAGAGACCCAAGTGCCCGCATAAAACCCAGACTCATTGCTATAATCCAAGCCGCCAGACACCGCTGCGCCGTCATCAGTCTGGGTGATACCACGCCAGTAATAATTTGAGCTTGCCGCAATATTCGCGGTCACTTCCGCCTGAGCAGAGACACAAAAGCACGCAGTCAGGCCGCCGAGTAGCATAAGTAAAGGTTTGTTTTTCATTCTGTTTTCCCCATTGAACGCAGAGTTATTATTCGGTTGTTGTCATTGCATTTTCTGCAAAGAGTGAGTGCAAGGGGGAGGCCAACGTCAGGAAATGGCGGAGAATTTATTCTATGTTATTAAAAATATTAGAATTTAATTTCTGAGTTTCGAAAGTAGGACAGAGTGATTTGCATAAATGTTGCACATGGCTGGTGCAAAGTACCATAGCTTGCACAGTATTAATGCAAGCTATGGATTGCGCTAGCCGTTATTGAAGTTTAGGTTAGTTATCCAAAGATGGTGCGCATTAGGCTGATGGTTTCATCAACACTGCGGCCTTTTTCCACTTCAGCGACTATTGAGTCACGTTTGGTGCGAATATGCTCTGGAATAGACTCATCCGCGAGTGCGCGGTCGACTAACACTTCTGCTGACTCTTTACCGCGGCGTACTGTTTTTTTGCCACCACTGGTGCCGCTGCGCTGAGGTTTATGCAGTAGTTTAAAGTAATTGGAGTTAGTGGCGGTGTCTTTATCCGCGTAATAAAACAGGCATGGTAGTAGCGCTTTAATTTCAGCAAGTTGCGTTTCAAACTCATCCACAGGAGCGGCCATCGTATACCATGGCATTGCTTTAATGGTACTGACGACATCGGTCCAGTAACGCTCAAAATCGCGATTGTTAAGTTTAGCAACACCAAGCGCTTGGCACAAAGCGTCAAGCTTGCTCGAGGTTATTGGAGTGAACACATCAGGGCGACGCATTGCTAATAGGCGAGTAGCTGGTGCAAGCGTTGGCTTTTCCTCGCTGCCAGCAAAGGCACTTAAATACCCGACCATAAATGATTGGTAATGTTCGAGCGTCACGTCACCTTCTGCCGGGATTACGGCTAGCGCTTCATCAAAAGCACCCGGAAGGTCGTCTAATAACTGGTGAAAGCCTTTTGCACTTTTGGTGGAGGCAAACCACTCTACGTCAAACTGATACACGCTGGTATCTAAATTTGCAGCATGCTTACCGCTAAAGGCGAGGCGATCTTCTTTGATCATGTCTTTAAGTGGAGTGCTGCGCATTGGTTTAAGATATTCAATTAGTTTTAATTGCTCATCTAGTGCAATCACTTCTTTGTGACTGGCAATAAATGCAGCCACCATAGGCCAAGGCGCAATGCGTAACGTTTTGAGTTGTAAAAAGCTAATCGCTGCGATGAGCAGATCTTGTAGCTTTTTCACTGTAGGTAATTGATGGTCATCCAGTAAATCAAAATTGATACGATTTTTCGCCACATCAAGCAGTTCATAACACCAACCAAGAAAATCTTCAGGGTGATTTTCCACCTTAACCGCCATCAGATTAAGGCTGATCTCCGTGGCCTGTTTGAGGATATTTTGATAAATCTGACTTTCTTGTTCGCCCAAGGCCATGTTTGACGGTGATATGAGCAGTTTCTTCATGCGGGTTAGATACTCCAAGTTTGATTAATAAACCAACCAGTAAAATATAGCTAATGACGCTAAAAACTGGCAAGGGCGAGGATCATACCGATTAGTCAAAAGGTTGCAATCGCTCAGTACAAATTATTTGCCTTTATTCATGGTATATTCGACTACAGCCGTTATCATAAAGAGAACCAAGCCTTACGAAGGAAAAGCAATGAACCGGCTAGTTAAAATCGTAGGCGCCATTGTCGCGCTTATTATTATTCTTGTTATCGCAGCTCCGTTTTTAATCCCCAAACAGGCAATTATTGACCAAGTCACGTCACAGGTTGAGTCAGTGACAGGTAGAAAACTGTCGATCGATGGCGACTCTGACATCGGTATTTTCCCAACGCTGCACATTGAGCTAAACCAAGTGCGATTTGCCAACATGGCAACGGGCAGTCGCCCAGATATGTTTGCCATGGAGCAACTTGCCGTGCATATTCCGTGGTTAAGTGCGCTGTCTGGTGAAGCTAAGCTTGAGCGCTTTGTGATCAATAATCCTAAAATTATTCTAGAAACCGACAAACAAGGTAATGCTAATTGGCAGTTGCTACCCACCAGTGCAGAAAGCGCGCCAACGGCGCAAACCAGTTCACAAGGTAATATGCAGTTACCGGAAGGCTTAGATGTTAGCCTTGGCGAAGTGGCGATTTATGGTGGCTCGGTGACTTATCTTGATGGTGTGACAGGCGCTGAATATCAGGTAACTGATTTAGACATTAGCGTGATGCTATCGTCACTGTACCAACCATTAGAAGTCGACGGCAAGCTGACTTTTCAAGGTCAAACTTTTAACCTAGTTACTACACTCGATAATCCAGCAAAGGCGATCGAAGGTGAAACCTTTAATGTTGAACAACAAGTAAAATCAGCGCTGTTCAACCTTGACTATAAAGGTGAAATTGCAGAGCAAGGTAAAACCATTCGCGGTCAATTAGCCTTGACTAGCGACTCGGTAAAAGCGCTAGCTAAGTGGCAGGGCGTTGACCTAAAAGCCAAAGAAAATGCGTTCAACGACTTTGGCCTAAACGCCAAAATGACGATGCAAGGGCAAGTCTTTACTCTCAATGCCTTAGAGGCAACCTTGGATGAATTGGTAATAAAAGGTCAAAGTAAAGTCACCCTCTCAGGTAAGCCTGATATTACCGCGAGTGTTGACCTTGGCATGTTAGATCTTAACCCTTATTTGCCAGAACCTGTGGAAAAACCACAAACGCAACCTGAATCAGAAGGCGCACCAGCACAGCCTATCGTGTGGGATGACACTGCAATTGATTTGTCAGCACTTAATAGCCTCAATGCGAATGTGAAGATCACCTCTACAGGGCTACGTGCGAGAGAAATTAAGCTTGGCGAAAACCAAATCAGTCTAGTACTTAACTCAGGTAAGGCGACACTGAGCCTAGATAAATTCCAAGCCTATGAAGGTCAGGGTAAAGGTAAGGTTGTTGTAAATGCAGCAGCAAAACCTTATGCCATCAGTACTGACTTTGCGTTAACGGCAATTAATGCTGAGCCTCTACTGACCGATGCCATTGGCTTTGACAAAGTATTGGGTAAAGGTAGTCTTAATTGGGCGTTAAACACACAAGGTGTCAGTCAAAAGCAATTTGTGCATGCTCTAGGTGGTAAATTAGGTTTTGAGTTCAAAGATGGTGGCGTAAAAGGCGCAAACCTTGCTGAGATGATCCGTAAGGGCAAAGAGATGCTCAAAGGCGATTTCTCTTCGGTATCACAAGGACTCAATGCCAATTTCGACCCAGATCAAAAAACCGACTTCTCAGCCATGACTGGCACCTTTGTCTTTACCAAAGGCGTAGGTCAAAACGATGACTTCTCGTTGGCAAGCCCGTTACTACGAGTGACAGGCAAGGGCACCGTTGATTTACCACAAACTTTAGTTGATTACCGTGTGGTGACTGGAATTGTTGATACCATTGAAGGGCAAGCCAGTAGCGATGACAGTACCGGTTTTAAAATTCCGGTGCGGATCAAAGGTCCATTCCACAAAGTTGAAACTAGCCTAGACCTAAAAGAAGCGGCCAAAGACAAAGCCAAAGACAAGGTTAAGGATAAGGTAAAAGACAAACTTAAAGGTTTGTTTGGTGGATAGATCTTTATGACGCTTCAATAAACAGCTCATCTGTTTGTTTTAAATCAATTTCAGCTTAACAAGGGCTTGTCGATGGTAGCCCTTGTTCTATATTTATCGCGAGTTAATTATCTATATGCAGTTATAGTGAGCTTATAATGACTTATGCCTATAAGTTGTAACCAACTGTAATAGAATTACTGCTATTCATGTGCTTAGATAGATGCGAATAGCTCTATAAACAAACGAAGGATAAAAGAATGAGTACACCTACTTTACTCGAATACACGGTGACGCCAAAAGCTGAGGGTAACTGGATATTTTCAAATGACGATAAACCAGTTGAACTTAAATTAGCTCAGGGTGAAAGCGCTGTTCTAACTTATAAGCTCGTTACTGATGAAGCTGGCTGGAGCTTTGCTGAAAACGGTACTTTTTTTACCGAAGCGCAAGACAATTTCAATTATAACCTTATAAGCACATTAAAAGATGAGTTTACGGTTGAGGTGAAGATTGAAGCATTGAATGTTGCGAATACGCTAAGTGAAGATGATATCAAAGCGCTTTCAGCTAATCCTGATGCGAGGGTTGTTACACTCGTAGAGAATAACAACTCGAATATTGAGTTCAGACTTGTTGCTCAATGCAATTCCGCAAATGGTGTCGTGCGTTATTTTTCTCAAGATCCAAGGGTGATAATTGACAACCCAGATGTTCCAGGTTAATTCGTAATTTGCACTTGGCACAGATAGGTAAAATGTTCTGTGCCAATTCTTAATTCAAGTGATGGCGAGTGACATAGTGTCTTGAACCATGACAGGCGATAAAAAGACGGGCTCCAGCCTAAATCAATGCTTTTTTTCAGTGAAGCCATCGCGGAATACTTTTCTTCTATCAGCGTTTGAATTAACGATTTTACGTAAAAAGCTTCAGCTGAATCGGGATACTCAGCCAAATATTCATCAATTGCTATTAATGCCTCTTGGTGCTTACCTAGATGTGCTAAAGCTTGGATGCGCACGACTTCAACTTGGCTTGCTGGATCACTGGCTAAAATTTGCAGATACACTTCACTGGCTTTCGCCTTCTCATCCATTAGTGAATAAATGTCTGCGTAGTTAAGTAAGATTTCTACATTGCTGGGCGCCAACTGAGAGGCTCGTTCAGCAAACTCTAGTGCCCCTTCTAAATCACCTAATAGCATCAATACAATGGCATAATTATTAAAGGTAGCCGTACTTGTATATGAGCGCTCAACTAGAGCTTGATAAGATTTTTCTGCGTCATGGAGCTTACCAAGTAGAAGAGAGATATCGGCAATGGCCTTCAGTGTTTTCAGATTATCTGGGCCGTAGTGGCTGGCTGCTCGTAAGTATGGCAAGGCTTCTTCATATTGGCCAAGCTTCATATTGAACAAGGCTGCATTGCGGATGACTTTTAAGGTTGGCCTAAGTTCATAGGCAAGCTCAGTGTGATGAAGTGCCGAAGTGTAATCGTTTATTAAATGATAGTAGATGCTGATCAGAGCATGCTTTTGATACTCGTCCTTGGCTGAATTCTGAATTGCTAAAAAGGTTCCTTTGGCACGGATTTTGTCTTTTGCAAACGCATAAAACTCGAGATAGGAAGCTTGAATAATTGTACTTGCTTTTAATCTCTTGGGGGCTTGCTGTAATACTTGTTCCCAGTTTAGAAGTATTTGATCATTTGAGCTATCTTCATACAACTGAGTCGCGAGTTCAGAGTAAAGTGAATACAGCGGCAGGAAGTCCGGCGCAGTATCAATCAGCGTTGTTAACTCTTTTAATATCGCAGCGCGGTCCGCCCCTTGTACTAAGCTAGCATCATGCAGTGTGGCGTAGTTATTCAGTAATGTTTTATTGCCAGTGGCTAAATCAGTTGAGCCTCCGGTTAATGAAGTGAGGGCCGAGTCCGTAATAGCAAAAACATGGCTGTAGTTTTCACTCGAGGTCATTATTCGCGCACTATTAATCAAGGCTCCATTAGACGCATCAACTAAGTCGATAACGATGTCACAGCTTTGAATATTACAGTCTAGTTTTATCGTAATGAGTTCATTACTATTTAGCGCTCGCCCCAATGCCTTTAATGGTGCTTCAACTCCAATAAATTTCTGTGTTTGCTCTACTTCACTGTCTGAAATGAAGACGTAATCATCATTACTTAAAAAATGTTGTTTAAGTGCGTCGTTAATTGCTAACTCGATGTTTTGTTGATGTGCTTCAAGTAGTTGAAAAGAGTTTGTGAATTTTATCGGTAGCGCTGCAATATAGATCTTTGGCTTGGTTTCCTGCCAGTACCAGTATCCACCAACGGCTAAGCAAACTAAAAAGGTGAAAAGCGCTGTAATACCTAGTTGCTTTTTACGTGATTTGGCTTTCTCTCTGGCTCGATCTCGTAGCTCTATTTGTTCAAGTGACAGTGTCGCTTCGCTGTTATCGTAGCTAAAGGTGTGTAAAATTTGCTTTAGCTGCTGACTGACTTCATTCGCGCTGCTTGGACGAGCGCTTTTGTCATATTGCAATAGGCGATCAATGAGCTGTGCCAGTGCAGGGGGAATATCTAAAATACGTTTAGCACTTGCTTTTAACGGTTGGAACTTGATCTGTTCAGCAATAGACTTGTCACTGCCATCGTCAGCTTGTTCGAAATAAGGATGATGTCCAGCTAACAGTTGATAGGCTATTAGTCCAAATGAGAATAAGTCACTGCGACTGTCTAGCGTTTCATCACGAAGTTGCTCTGGTGACATTGCTGTGAGACTACCGTAACTGGTATGTGGGCGAGAGGCTTGGTTGTCTTCTAATTGTGAAATACCAAAATCGGCAATTTTGGCTATGCTCTGTTCATTAACCAATATATTGCCAGGTTTTAAGTCTAAATGAAGAATGTTCTGGCCATGAGCTGAGGCCAGACCATCGGCTATATGACTTAGCAGCTCGACTTTTTGCTCGGTAGTTAATACGTGTGTTTTTGTGTAGTGCTGTAAAGTTGCACCTTGCACATATTCCATTTCCAAAGCCATTTGCCCAGCGCTTTCAAATACATCATAAATTTGTACTATGTTTGGATGGTTAAAACGCGCTAACAGGCGGGCTTCGTTGAGTGCATCTGATTGCGTGTGCTGAGTTAGTGATATCACCTTTACCGCTACTCGGCGGCCTAATTTTTTGTCGGTAGCAAGGTACACTTTGCTCATACCGCCTTCGGCGAGCAAGATCACGTCCTGATAGTATTCTTCTAACTTCAACACAGCGCTGTCTTTCTCTTTTATTATTGGGGTTAGTGTATCGCTAAAAATACTAAATTAGTACCATTTGCGTTGGGCTTAGTCGCAAATAACAAGTTGAAAATTTAACACTTTGTCATACTCACAGCCTCATATAGGTTATAAGGATAAATAACAATAAGGACAAACAAATGGCAAAGTTATCTTCTAATTTAGTTTCTCACTTCAGTTTGGCTGCCATGATGGCAAGCGCTCTGCTCGTGAATACGTCTAGTATAGCGGCTGATAGCAACCAAACCTTTAATTACCCCAATAATGCTCGTAACGCAATAAGCCTTACGTTTGATGATGCAAGGCCAAGCCAAGTTGATGTGGGAGTGCCGCTACTCAATCGCCACAAGGTGAAAGGTACATTTTATGTTATGCCACCGCAGGTAAAGGATAGACTCGTATTGTGGCAAGCCGCGGTGAAGCAGGGGCATGAAATAGGTAATCACACCAGTGAACACTTATGTACGGGTAACTTTGCCTGGCTGAGGGAAAAGGACAAAGGGCTGGAACAAGTTGATTTGGCCTACATAGAACGCGATGTAGTAAGCACCACAAAATATATTGAAAAGCATTTGGGCGTAACACCTAGAAGCTTTGCATACCCTTGCGGTAATACCTTTGTTGGTCGCGGCGCTGAAGTAAAAAGTTATGTGCCGGTGATTGCGAAGCATTTTGACAGTGGCCGCACGTGGTTAGATGAAACCGCTAACCACCCAACTTATACTGACTTTGCGCAGCTCACCGGTGTGAGAATGGACGGTGTTAGTTTTGGGGAGCTAAAAGGGTTACTGGAGCACCTTAGGGCAAATAACAGTTGGATAATTCTTGCTGGACATGAGGTGGGTGAAAAAGGCATGTACACCGTCGACACCAAAATGTTAGACCAGCTTATTCCTTACTTACAGGACCCAAAAAATGGTTATTGGTTAGACACAGTAAGCAATGTGGGTGATTACATCAAAAGTAAAAGAGAGCCGTAGGTCGAGATTTATCTCGACTTCTCACAGGACCCTAAAAACGGTTATTGGTTAGACACCGTAAACAGTGTGGGTGATTACATCAAAAGTAAAAGAAAGTCGTAGGTCGAGATTTATCTCGACTTGACGGTTTCTAAAATTCTCTCGTCGCTCTATATGGTTGCTTGCTCAAAGCTTGAGCTTGTTTGTGAGAAAAGGATAAGAAATACTTGTTTGCAGCCTACTAAGCGATATGCCTAAACAATAATCGAAATAAAATTTCCGCTGTAAACTTTGTTCAATATTTGCGCAAGTGGTTGAATTCTCGATTGCTTGCCGCCATATCCTCAAACTGTAATCGGTACGTCATGTTAACGCGTTAAATTAATTAAAAATTGAACTATCTTTGATGCGACATTGCTGATACAATTGCCCGCCCTTGAAAGACATAATCACAGTTTTTTGAGTGGAATTTAACCTAAATGCCTTGATTTTGAACGAAATCTAGGCGAGTTGTAACTACACCGGAGGTCATTAAGATGATCCAAATGCAAACTCAGCTGGACGTTGCTGATAACAGCGGCGCTCGCAAAGTGCAGTGTATAAAAGTCCTTGGTGGTTCGCACCGTCGCTACGCAGCGGTTGGCGACATCATTAAAGTTTCTGTTAAAGAAGCGATTCCTCGCGGCAAAGTGAAGAAAGGTGATGTTAAAAACGCAGTAGTAGTGCGTACTAAAAAAGGCGTACGTCGTCCAGACGGCTCTTTAATCCGTTTCGATAGCAATGCGGCTGTTATCTTAAATGATAACTTACAGCCTATTGGTACTCGTATCTTCGGCCCTGTGACTCGTGAACTTCGTACTGAAAAGTTCATGAAGATCGTTTCACTAGCACCAGAAGTACTATAAGGAGTCGATCATGGCAGCAAAAATCCGTCGTGATGACGAAGTAATCGTACTAGCCGGTAAAGACAAAGGTAAGCGCGGTAAAGTGCTTTCAGTTGTTACTGAAACTGGCCGAGTATTTGTTGAAGGCGTTAACATCATCAAGAAACACCAGAAGCCTGTACCACAACTACAGCAAGCTGGCGGTGTTGTTGAGAAAGAAGCGTCAGTCGACGTATCAAACGTAGCGATTTTCAATGCCGAAACTGGCAAAGCGGATCGTGTAGGTTTTAGATTTGAAGACGGTAAAAAAGTCCGTTTCTTCAAGTCTACCGGTAAAACTATTTAATAGTTGGAGTAGACGATGGCGAAACTGCATGAAGTGTACAAAGACAAAGTGGTAAAAGAGCTTCAAGAGAAGTTCGGTTACAGCTCTGTCATGCAAGTCCCTCAGATCGAAAAGATCACACTTAACATGGGTGTGGGCGAAGCCCTAGCTGACAAGAAAATTCTAGAAAACGCAGTAGCAGACCTAGAATCAATCTCTGGTCAGAAGCCTCTAGTGACTAAAGCACGCAAATCAGTTGCTGGCTTTAAGATCCGTGAAGGTTACCCAATTGGCTGTAAAGTAACCCTACGCGGCGAGCGTATGTGGGATTTCCTAGAGCGTTTAGTCTCTATCGCGATGCCACGTATTCGTGACTTCCGCGGTGTTAGCGCAAAGTCTTTTGACGGTCGCGGTAACTACTCTATGGGCGTACGTGAACAAATCATCTTCCCAGAAATCGATTATGATAAAGTAGACCGCGTTCGCGGTATGGATATCACAATCACTACTTCTGCGAAAACAGATGACGAAGGCCGTGCGTTGTTAGAAGCGTTCAACTTCCCATTCAAAAAGTAAGGGTAGGGTTATGGCAAAGAATTCAATGAAAGCACGTGACGTAAAACGTGCTAAATTAGTTACTCAGTATGCTGAAAAGCGTGCTGCGTTAAAAGCTATCATCAGCGATGTTAATGCATCTGATGATGAGCGTTGGGATGCAGTGTTAAAGCTACAGTCTTTACCACGCGATTCTAGCCCTTCACGTCAACGTAATCGTTGTAACATCACGGGCCGCCCTCATGGTTACCTTCGCAAGTTCGGCTTAAGCCGTATTAAAGTTCGCGAAGCAGCGATGCGCGGTGAAATTCCTGGCCTTAAAAAGGCTAGCTGGTAATAGAATCACGGGAGTAAGACATGAGCTTGCAAGATCCAATTGCGGATTTGTTCACACGTATCCGTAACGGTCAGTCTGCGAAGAAGGTATCTGTTTCAATGCCAACTTCAAAGCTGAAAGTAGCTGTAGCTAAGGTACTTAAAGACGAAGGTTATATCACTGACTTCGCAGTATCTGGTGACGTAAAAGCAGAATTGACTATCGAACTTAAGTACTTCGAAGGCAAAGCTGTAATCGAAAACATCCAGCGTGTTAGCCGCCCTGGTCTACGTATCTATAAGAGACGTGATGAATTACCTAAGGTAATGGGTGGTCTAGGTATCGCTATCGTATCAACTTCTAAAGGCCTGATGACAGACCGCGCTGCGCGTACCGCTGGCGTTGGTGGTGAAATCATTGGCTTTGTAGCTTAATCGGAGGGGAACTATGTCTCGTATAGCGAAGGCTCCAATCAATGTTCCTGCCGGTGTTGAAGTTACAATTAACGGCCAGGACATCAAAGTTAAAGGCAAGAACGGTGAATTAACTCGCACAATCAACGATGCGGTTGAAGTTTCACTAAACGACAACGTTATCACTACAGCTCCTCGTGAAGTTGCTAATGCTTGGGCTCAAGCTGGTACTGCACGTGCGCTAATCAACAACATGATTGTTGGTGTTAACGATGGTTATGAGAAGAAACTACAGCTAGTAGGTGTTGGTTACCGTGCGGCAGTTAAGGGCAATTCATTAGATTTAACCCTTGGCTTTTCTCACCCAGTGAACTTCGAGATCCCAACAGGTATCACTATCGAAGCTCCAAGCCAGACTGAAATTGTTGTTAAAGGCGCAGACAAGCAGTTAGTTGGTCAAACAGCTGCTAACATCCGCTCATACCGTGAACCAGAGCCTTATAAAGGTAAAGGTGTACGTTACGCTGATGAGCACGTGCGTCGTAAAGAGGCTAAGAAGAAGTAAGGTAAGACGATGGATAAGAAAACAGCTCGTCTACGTCGTGCTAAGCGCACTCGTAGAAATATTATCGAACAAGGCACAACACGTCTTGTTATCCACCGCACGCCACGTCACATTTACGCTCAAGTAATCAATGCTGAGGGTAATGTACTGGCTGCTGCTTCTACTGTTGAAAAAGCAATTGTTGAAACAGTTAAAGGCACAGGCAACATCGAAGCGGCTCAAGCAGTTGGTAAAGCAATCGCTGAGCGCGTAGCTGACAAAGGCGTTGAAAAAATCGCTTTTGATCGCAGTGGCTTTAAATATCACGGCCGTGTGAAGGCGCTAGCTGATGCTGCGCGCGAAGCCGGTCTGCAATTCTAGGAGTAGACAATGGCTAACGTAGAAGCAAAAGCACAACAGCCTGAATTGGCTGAAAAGCTAATCGCGGTAAACCGTGTGTCTAAAGTGGTTAAAGGTGGTCGTATCTTTAGCTTCACTGCACTAACAGTAGTTGGTGATGGCGCTGGTAAAGTAGGTTTTGGTTATGGTAAAGCACGTGAAGTTCCTGCTGCTATTCAAAAAGCAATGGAAAAAGCACGTCGTAACATGATCACTGTTGAACTTAAAGGTAACACGCTACAGCACCCAATCAAGGGTCGCCACGCGGGTTCTAAAGTTTACATGCAGCCTGCATCTGAAGGTACAGGTATCATTGCAGGTGGTGCGATGCGTGCAGTACTAGAAGTAACTGGCGTACAGAACGTACTATCTAAAGCATACGGTTCAACTAACCCGATCAACATCGTTCGCGCAACTATCGCAGCGCTAGAGAATATGAATTCTCCAGAAGGTATTGCTGCGAAGCGTGGTCTTAGCGTTGACGAAATCTTGGGGTAAGACACCATGGCAAACACAGTAAAAGTAACTCAAGTACGTAGCTCAATCGGTCGTTTACCGAAGCATAAAGCTACATTACGTGGCCTTGGTTTACGTCGTATCAACCACACTGTTGAGCTAGAAGATACGCCAGCAGTTCGCGGTATGATCAACCAAGTTTCTTACATGGTTAAGGTTGAGGGGTAATTCGATGAACTTGAATACACTTTCACCTGCTGCAGGTTCAAAAACAGCTGGTAAGCGTCTTGGCCGTGGTATCGGTTCTGGTCTTGGTAAGACTGGTGGCCGTGGTCACAAAGGTCAAAAGTCACGCTCTGGCGGTAAAGTACGCGTTGGTTTCGAAGGCGGTCAAATGCCTATGCAACGTCGTCTACCTAAGTTTGGTTTCACTTCACGCAAGTCTCTTGTGTCTAAAGAAGTGAATCTATTCGAAATCGCTAAAGTTGAAGGCGATGTGGTAGATCTAAACGCGTTACAGGCAGCTGGTATCGTTAAAAAGAACATCCAGTTCGTAAAAGTTGTAAAATCTGGCGAAGTTTCACGCGCTGTTACTGTTAAAGGCATGAAAGTGTCTAAAGGTGCACGCGAAGCTATCGAAGCTGCCGGAGGCAAGGTAGAAGACTAAGGAAGTACGCTATGGCTAAACCAGGTCAAGATATGCAAAGTGCACAAAGTGGGCTTGCGGAACTGAAGCGCCGATTACTATTCGTATTGGGTGCTATCATTATTTACCGTCTGGGCTCTTTTGTGCCAATCCCTGGGATTGACGCCGCTGTACTTGCCGAATTCTTCGAGCAACAAAAGGGCACCATTGTTGAGATGTTCAACATGTTCAGCGGTGGTGCGCTTGAGCGTGCATCGGTATTGGCGCTAGGTATTATGCCGTACATCTCGGCTTCGATTATTATGCAGCTATTAACGCACATACATCCTGCGATGATAGAGCTTAAGAAAGAAGGTGAGCAAGGGCGTAAGAAAATCAGCCAGTATACGCGTTATGGTACGCTTGTGCTTGCTACATTCCAATCGATAGGTATCGCTACTGGTCTACCTAACATGATGGAAGGCCTAGTTGTGAATCCAGGCTTCGGCTTTTATTTCACAGCTGTAGTGAGCTTAGTCACAGGAACTATGTTCCTTATGTGGTTGGGCGAACAAATCACTGAGCGTGGTATCGGTAACGGTATCTCAGTTCTAATATTTGTTGGTATTGTAGCTAACCTGCCGTCTGCAATTGGTTCGACAGCAGAAATGGCGCGCCAAGGTGATCTGCATATTTTAGCATTGTTATTGATTGCGGTAATCGTATTCGCCGTAACTTACCTAGTTGTGTTCTTCGAACGTGGTCAACGTCGTATCGTTGTAAACTATGCGAAGCGTCAACAAGGTCGTCAGGTATTTGCTGCTCAAAGCACGCACTTACCACTAAAAGTTAACATGGCGGGTGTTATTCCACCAATCTTTGCTAGCAGTATCATTTTGTTCCCTGGTACAATAGCAAGCTGGTTTGGCCAAGGTGAAGGTCCGGTCGCTGATGTGCTACAAGCTATCTCAGCAGTATTGACTCCAGGTCAACCACTGTATGCGATGGTATTAGCTGCGGCTATTATCTTCTTCTGCTTCTTCTACACTGCGTTGGTGTTTAACCCGCGTGAGACAGCAGATAACCTGAAAAAATCTGGCGCTTTTATTCCAGGCATTCGTCCAGGTGAGCAGACATCTAAATACATTGATAAAGTGATGACACGCCTGACATTGGCAGGTGCTTTGTATATAACCTTTATCTGTCTGGTGCCCGAGTTTATGACTATGGCATGGCAAACGCCATTCTACTTCGGCGGTACATCGATTCTGATTATCGTTGTTGTCATCATGGACTTTATGGCACAAGTACAGACTCATATGATGTCACATCAATATGATTCTGTGCTGAAAAAAGCGAACCTTAAAGGCTACGGCCGTTAAGGTCAGTTTACGGAGTTGAGTAATGAAAGTACGTGCTTCCGTTAAGAAAATTTGCCGTAACTGCAAAGTAATCAAGCGTGCAGGTGTTGTACGTGTGATCTGCAGTGAGCCAAAGCACAAGCAAAGGCAAGGCTAAGCAAATTAAGTCGTGCAGGCTGAGTAACTTTACTTAGCCTGTTTCTTTGGTAAAACTTGAATGTCGGTTGGGTATCCTATACGGGCTTTCCAGCAAGATGATAATCAAGTTTATTTATAGGAGATATGTTAGTGGCCCGTATCGCAGGCATTAACGTTCCTGATCATAAGCATGCTGTTATCGGTTTAACAAGCATCTATGGTGTAGGTAAAACTCGCGCTAAGGCGATCTTAGCTGCGACAGGTATCGCTGAAACTACTAAAATCGGCGAGTTAAATGACGAAACACTTGACATCCTTCGTGAAGAAGTTGGCAAGTACACTGTTGAAGGTGATCTTCGTCGTGAAGTTACACTAAACATCAAGCGTCTTATGGACCTTGGTTGTTTCCGTGGCTTACGTCACCGTCGTTCGCTACCACTACGTGGTCAGCGTACTAAGACTAACGCGCGTACTCGTAAGGGTCCTCGCAAGCCTATCAAGAAATAAGGTGGGGTAAGTTATGGCAAAAGCACCAATTCGTCGTAAAAAGGTCAAAAAGCAGGTTGTTGACGGCATGGCTCACGTTCATGCATCTTTCAACAACACGATTGTGACCATCACTGACCGTCAAGGTAATGCTCTTTCTTGGGCGACTGCGGGTGGTTCAGGTTTCCGTGGTTCTCGTAAGTCTACTCCATTCGCTGCACAGGTTGCTGCGGAGCGTGCAGGTGTTGCTGCACAAGAGTACGGTCTTAAGAACCTAGAAGTATTCATCAAAGGTCCAGGTCCAGGCCGTGAGTCTGCTGTTCGTGCATTGAATGCTGCTGGTTACCGTATCACTAACATCACTGACGTGACGCCAATTCCACACAATGGTTGTCGTCCACCGAAGAAACGTCGCGTATAACAATAGGTTAGGAGAAAGAACATGGCAAGATATTTGGGCCCTAAGCTCAAGCTGAGTCGTCGTGAAGGTACTGACCTGTTCCTTAAAAGCGGCGTAAGAGCAATTGACTCTAAGTGTAAACTAGAAACAGCACCTGGTCAGCACGGCGCACGTAAAGGTCGTCTATCTGATTACGGTTTACAGCTACGTGAAAAGCAAAAAGTTCGTCGTATCTACGGTGTACTAGAAAAGCAATTCCGTAACTACTACAAAGAAGCTGCTCGCCTTAAAGGTAACACAGGTGAAAACTTGTTACAGCTTCTAGAGCAACGTCTAGACAATGTTGTATATCGCATGGGTTTTGCAAGCACACGTGCTGAAGCGCGTCAGCTAGTAAGCCACAAAGCGGTTATGGTTAATGGTCGTGTTGTTAATATCCCTTCTTTCGTAGTTACTCCTGAAGATGTAGTAGTAATTCGCGAGAAGTCTAAAAAGCAAGCGCGTATCATCGCTGCTCTAGAGTTGGCTGAGCAACGTGAAAAGCCAACTTGGATTGAAGTTGACGGTAAGAAAATGGAAGGCACTTTCAAGCGTCTACCAGAGCGTTCTGATCTGTCTGCGGACATTAACGAACAACTAATCGTCGAACTTTACTCGAAGTAAAGTTAAGAGTTAAGAGAGGATAAAATGCAGGGTTCTGTAACCGAATTCCTAAAACCAAGATTAGTCGATATCGACGCTGTAAGCTCAACGCGTTCTAAAGTAGTTTTAGAGCCTCTAGAGCGTGGTTTTGGCCACACACTAGGTAATGCTCTACGTCGTATACTTCTTTCATCTATGCCTGGTTGTGCTGTGACAGAAGTTGAAATTGACGGCGTATTGCACGAGTACAGCGCGAAAGAAGGCGTACAAGAAGACATCATTGAAATTCTGTTAAACCTTAAAGGTCTAGCGGTATCTCTAGAAGGTAAAGATGAAGTTTTCCTTACCCTGACTAAGTCTGGTGTAGGCCCTGTGACTGCGGCTGATATCCAGCACGACGGAGATGTGACTATCGCCAACCCTGAGCATGTCATTTGTCACTTAACGGCTGACAATAGCGAAATCAGCATGCGCATTCGTGTTGAGCGTGGTCGCGGTTATGTACCGGCGTCTAGTCGTTTATCCTCTGATGACGATGAGCGCCCAATCGGCCGTTTGTTGCTAGATGCATCATTCAGCCCGGTTGAGCGTATTGCGTACTCGGTTGAGTCAGCTCGTGTTGAGCAGCGTACAGACTTAGATAAACTAATCATCGATATGGAAACGAACGGCACTTTAGATCCTGAAGAAGCGATCCGCCGTGCGTCAACTATCCTTGCTGAGCAATTAGATGCATTCGTAGACCTACGTGATGTTTCTGAGCCAGAAGAGAAAGAAGAGAAGCCGGAGTTCGATCCGATTCTACTTCGTCCAGTTGATGACTTAGAACTAACTGTACGTTCTGCAAACTGTCTGAAAGCCGAGCAAATTCAATATATCGGTGACTTAGTACAGCGTACTGAAGTTGAGCTTCTGAAAACACCAAACCTTGGTAAGAAGTCTCTAACTGAAATTAAAGACGTGCTAGCTTCACGTGGTCTATCTCTAGGTATGCGCCTAGAAAATTGGCCACCTGCAAGTCTAGCTGAGTAATCTAAGTTACTATATTAGTTTAGTTAGAAGGATAGGGTCATGCGCCATCGTAAGAGTGGTCGTCAATTAAACCGTAACAGCAGCCATCGCAAAGCGATGTTTAGCAACATGGCTGGTTCTTTGGTGAAGCACGAAATCATCAAAACTACTTTGCCTAAAGCAAAAGAGCTGCGCCGTGTAATTGAACCTTTAATCACACTGGCTAAGACTGACAGCGTAGCAAACCGTCGTTTAGCGTTTGCTCGCACGCGTGATAAAGAAGTAGTTGGTAAATTGTTCACTGAGATCGGTCCTCGTTTCGCGGATCGTCCAGGTGGTTACACTCGTATTCTTAAGTGTGGCTTCCGTACAGGTGACAATGCGCCAATGGCTTACATTGAACTACTAGATCGCCCAGCGACTGAAGAAGTTCAAGAAGACGCGCAGTCTGCAGAGTAATTAGTCTTATTAAAGACACAAAAAAAGCCGAGCATAGCTCGGCTTTTTCTTTTTCATAACCCGCACAGTACAATCTCTAGTCTTAGATTTAAACCACAGCTTATTTTCGTAAAGATGCAGATGAACATAAGCAAATAGACCCACACCATAATACTCAGACTCTACAAAATTAACCTCCCATCAAGAACTATCTAAGTTCAAGCTTTTGATTAGGTATATTTAAATGTGCAGATTAACTAAAACTTGGTGAATAAACTCCTCTGGTTACAAGGGTCGCTTAGTTAACGATGATGGTGAGTGTAGATGAGCCAATCACGTAAACATCTAAGGAGAAACGGGGCTACGATATGGTAACTATATAGAGGTGCTAGCGTCAGATAATGGGTTAACTGTATAAAGCAGCCATAAAATGACATTATGAAGGTCCATTTTATCATCATTTAGTGCGGTTTATGGACGTTTCGCTTTATTTTTGCTCGAACAAACGTTTTTTCGCAATTTTCTTTAAAAAAAGGGTTGCACTAAAATCGGATCGCCCTATAATGC
>NZ_SGPH01000075.1:0-484 GCF_004208915.1 Pseudoalteromonas sp. CO342X | reverse complement strand
GTGCATTCATGAGTTTTTTGAAGCCAGAGTGTCACTCCACCCCGAGCAGGAGGCTGTGCTTTGCAATGGCGCTTCTTTAACCTATGACGATTTAAACCGTCGTGCCAACCAGCTAGCCCATTATCTGAAAGCACAGGGGGTGAAGCCCGAGACCTTAGTAGGGGTGTGTGTCGAACGCTCTTTGGATATGGTGGTCGCTATTCTGGCCATCCTCAAGGCTGGCGGCGCTTATCTGCCTTTAGATCCTGACTATCCTGAATCCCGGTTGGCCTATATGCTCAGTGACAGTGGCGTAGATATTGTGTTGACACAAAGCCAGGTGCTGGACAGCTTACCGTTTCTTGAGAGTTGGGCTCTGTGTCTGGATGATGCACAGCTAGCAATAAGATT
The DNA here is from genome assembly GCF_004208915.1 of Pseudoalteromonas sp. CO342X. Lineage (NCBI taxonomy): Bacteria > Pseudomonadati > Pseudomonadota > Gammaproteobacteria > Alteromonadales > Pseudoalteromonadaceae > Pseudoalteromonas > Pseudoalteromonas sp. CO342X. The sequence continues at coordinate 94 of NZ_SGPH01000075.1, read as the reverse complement.
AACGGCCATGCCGTCGGATAATCTGTCGGTATCATCTGTGGGATTATGCGCTGAGCATCTGGCGTATGTGATATATACCTCAGGCTCTACCGGG
>NZ_SGPH01000074.1:0-486 GCF_004208915.1 Pseudoalteromonas sp. CO342X | reverse complement strand
TTCATTCTTTTTAAACGACGAAAAAGAACGAACCAAGAAAACGTCGCCCCAGCATCACACTTAATCCTCAAATCCTACGCCGATATAGTGCAACCGTCTTGTAAGGCACGTCCCTGTACCAGATAAGACTTGGCCGACATCCTGTCGGCACATTGCATATCGACTTATGCTTTTCGGGTGTGATGGAGGGGGAAATAAGTTGTCTGTTAGCTGTCCACAAAGCCATCAGAAACATAGTTGCTTGCAAGCACCACAATAATTTATCAGCGCCTTGTGTCTCCCTCATCACACCCGAAAGTACATTGCCAATGAGTCATTTCAGCGCATGGATGCGTGAAAAGCTGTGACAGGGCCAAGGATGGCCCTTACACCGCGGTGACGTTAATATTGGTAATTTACTTGAGGAGTAAGTGTGATGTTGGGAGTGCCCTTTCTTTTGCTACCTTTTCTTTGGGCAAGCAAAGAAAAGATAGTCGTAGCCCATGG
>NZ_SGPH01000005.1:0-495 GCF_004208915.1 Pseudoalteromonas sp. CO342X | reverse complement strand
GTTTTACCGTGGTCAACGTGGCCGATAGTACCAACGTTTACGTGCGGTTTTACGCGTTCAAACTTTTCTTTTGCCATGACGAAACCTATAAGTTTTGTGTATCTAGATTACATATAAAAATAATCCACGACGAGTGTGGATTAGAATTATTCAGTCTATTATAAATATTTTTTCGACAATTCAAAGGAAGTATTTGAGAAGATTCTTCGGAGACTGGTGCTGATAGGCAGATTTGAACTGCCGACCTCACCCTTACCAAGGGTGCGCTCTACCAACTGAGCTATATCAGCACGCCAGACGAACTGGAGCGGGCAGCGGGAATCGAACCCGCATCATCAGCTTGGAAGGCTGAGGTAATAGCCATTATACGATGCCCGCTTTAGGAACCTGTTCTTAACTACCTCTAACCGTCAAGAATAAAGTGGTGGAGGGAGCTGGATTCGAACCAGCGAAGGCTGAGCCGTCAGATTTACAGTCTGATCCCTTTGGCCGCTC
>NZ_SGPH01000073.1:0-508 GCF_004208915.1 Pseudoalteromonas sp. CO342X | reverse complement strand
CGTTCGACGATTTGTTCAAACGGCACTTGCTGATGGGCATAAGCGTCAAGCAGCATGTTTTTACTTTGTTCTAACAGCGCATGAAAACTCGGGTTATCAGATAAGTTACTCCGCAGCACCAGAGTATTGACGAAGAAACCTATCAAACCGGCTACTTCCACCTGCTCCCGGTTTGCCACTGGCGTGCCGACAACGATATCCTGCTCATTGCTGTAGCGGGCTAATAACACAGAAAAAACGGCATGCAATCCCATAAACAACGTGGCGCCTCGTTCTTGGCACATGGCCATCAAGCGCTGGTGTGTCGCTTGTTCTATCCTTGAGACATAGAGATTACCGGCAAAGCTTTGCACCGCCGGTCTGGGGTGATCTAGCGGCAGGCTGTGCAGAACCGGCAAGTCGGCAAGCTGCTTTTCCCAGTAAGCCAGCTGTTCATTCAGCACAGCTCCCTGCAAGTAGTTGCGCTGCCAGTGGGCATAATCGCCGTACTGGATCGCCAGCGGCGGCA
>NZ_SGPH01000072.1:0-510 GCF_004208915.1 Pseudoalteromonas sp. CO342X | reverse complement strand
TGTTGGTCGTGTAGGAGCTACTTTATGTAGCGAGGGTTTTATTCTCAGTCGCGATATAAAATCGCTGCTACGCAGATATCTGGTGCTTGGTGTTTGGTGTTGGTCGTGTAGGAGCTACTTTATGTAGCGAGGGTTTTATTCTTAAGTCGCGGTATAAAACCACTGCTACGCAGATGTTTGGTGCTTATTGTGTGGTGTTGGTCGTGTAGGAGCTGCTTTATGCAGCGAGGGTTTTATTCTTAAGTCGCGATATAAAACCACTGCTACGCAGTTGTTTGGTGCTTATTGTGTGGTGTTGGTCGTGTCGGAGCTACTTTATGTAGCGAGGGTTTAATTCTTAGTCACGATATAAAATCGCTGCTACTTGGTATTTATTATGTAGGGGTGCTATGTGCGTAAAAATAAAAAATGTGGAATACATTTATAGAAAGAGTGGGGCGACTGATGGGACTTGAACCCACGACAACCGGAATCACAATCCAGGGCTCTACCAACTGAGCTACAGCCGCC
>NZ_SGPH01000015.1:0-523 GCF_004208915.1 Pseudoalteromonas sp. CO342X | reverse complement strand
AAAACGCATGAGCAAAGCCAAAGCACTTTCAGTGCTCGCCCATAAGCTCGGTCGTTGTGTTTATTTTATGCTTAAGAACAAAACGGTATTCGACGATGAACGTTTTTTTAAAAAGCTAAGTCGCACAATGGGGTGAGCTCTACACCTAACTAGATAAGCACGAACAACCATGCATTATTTGTGTTTTTGTCAGTAATAGCTGAATTTTACAGGTAAGTGTTGTCGAAGTAATAAGCTATTTGGCCTTGATTAGACACCCCATTGGTGCACATTTGTTTAAGCAATGAATTGAATCGTTTACACCTTAGCTGAGCCTTTAACTAACTGGACGAATGAGCCATCCCCTTGAGTAGTGCAAGATTAAGGTTAACCGATGAATGTCTAGTGGCCCTAAACGATAAGTTGTATCGACTGATTTAGGCAGCGATGAGATCGCAATAAGAGACCCTCAATATGTGTTTGCCGTAAACGATTTAACGGCTAACCGACATAACGAAGTTGAACAGGTTTAAGCGTTGCCAAT
>NZ_SGPH01000070.1:0-539 GCF_004208915.1 Pseudoalteromonas sp. CO342X | reverse complement strand
CTTATATGGACTCCTCCAATTGTACAAGCCACTTTTAGCATTATTAGTGTGATTGCGTGCTTATATCCGGGCTCTTGATGAGGTGCTACCTCGGCCTCTTTGATGTATTCGCGCCCTTGTGCCTTCTCTCCCACGCGGTATTTGTATACACCTGCGGTTTAACAGGCTCTCAAGGGGGGGGTCTCACCGCTTAATGCTCTATCTTGGCTTGTTCAATACTGGGGGTAATCTCAGTATGCTTTCTGCTTTTACGTTCTATTTATCTTGATTTGTTCTTCTGTTACTCAGTGCTACACCGCTAAGATTTTTGGCTCGTATGTTGAGCCGTTTTTAAGTAAGGCATAGGCAGTTCTAACCGTTTTGTTGGCCAATGCAATGGCAACACATTTCACGCTTTTCTTGGCGAGTAGATTTTTTATCCAGCGTTCTTTCTCTGTGGTCGCTTCTTTATGTTTTAGCCTGCTGACTACCGTTCTTGCACCGAGAAACAGGTTTTTCCTTAATGTATTGCCTCGTCTTTTGGGGATATGACCTATCTT
>NZ_SGPH01000042.1:0-243401 GCF_004208915.1 Pseudoalteromonas sp. CO342X | reverse complement strand
TAAATACCCTCGAGCCAGTCCTGCGCCCCCTATGTACAATTCACCTTGCGTACCATTGGGCACTGGCTGTAATTGTTTGTTAAGGATATAGAGTTGCGTGTTATCTATCGCTTTGCCTATCGGTACATGGCTCGTAAACGCTTCTCGTGTGTCAAAATAACTCACATCCACTGACGCTTCCGTTGGGCCATATAAATTGTGTAATACCGCATCATGCTGCCCTAAACCATAAAAAGCATCCACATGACTCACCTGCAGTGCCTCTCCACTACTAAAAACTTGCTTAACACTGCGCGGTAATACCTTACCTTCACTCGACATCTCTGCACAAAATGCCGCTAACATCGAAGGCACGAAGTGTAATGTTGTCACTCCTGCCTCTTCTATCAATGTATGCAAGGCTTCTGGCTGTCTATGCACATCAGGTGCTGCCATCACCAACGAGGCGCCTGCCCAGTGCGCCCAAAATAACTCCCATACTGATACATCAAAAATGTAAGGCGTCTTTTGTAATACTTTGTCTTCACTACTTAACGGGTAGCGTTTTTGCATCCAGTTGATACGATTAACTATTGCACGATGCGCTATCATTACCCCTTTCGGCTGCCCTGTCGTTCCTGAGGTATAAATAACATATGCTAGATCTTCTGGCCCTGCTTTCAACGGCAGTGCTGTATCGCTGGCCACAGTATGCTTCATCACTTGTTCAACGGCTAACCATTCTGCTGCGCACTCTTGCTCTGCTAATCCGCCTTGCAAGGCTTCTGCACCTGCCGCATGCGTTAAGACAAACGGACACCCCGTATCTTTTAGGATAAAGGCCGTTCGCTCTGCTGGAAATTCTGGTGAAATTGGCACATATGCCCCCCCTGCTTTCAGCACAGCTAACACCGCAACCATCATTTCGACGCTTCTGTCCATATACAGACCAATCAAGGTATTCGCTGGCATCGCTTGCCTATGGCGCTGCTGATACCTATCACGCAACTCTCGTGCAAGCTGATTCGCCTGCGCATCAAGTTGCTGATAACTCAATTGGACCCCACCCATCTCTAAAGCGATATGCTCTGGGCTTGCTAATACTTGTCGTTCAAACTCACTCACCAGAGTACCATGAATGGGATAAGTCGCTTGTGTATCGTTACCTTCTAATAAGGTCGCAGTGCGCTCTTGCTCATCCAATAGACATAACTGAGATAACCTCTCCACCTGAGGTAATTGCGTGAGAATACGCATTACCTGAGACAATAAACGCGTTGCTTGCTTGTTGCTTAGCCAATCTCCGTTGTAACACAAGGCCATCACTAAGCTCTCATCACGCTCAAACGCACGTAATGTGAGCGGATAGTCCATTTTCTCCACTGATTTCCTAAAATGAACCTGATTGATGATCCCTTCTGCCCCCTCTAAGGCCGTTCTTGGGTAGTTTTCAAATACGACTAAGCTGTGGAATAAGCGGTGCCCCCCTTCCTGTAACTTCGCCAACGATATCGCACTATGACTGTTCAACATCGCGATACTTTGCTGAATTGATTGTAAAACGCCTTCAACGCTCTGCTGTTCATCCCACGACACCGAAAGTGGTAACGTATTGATGTATAAACCGACACTCGACTCAATACCCTCAATCGGTAAATCACGACCTGATACTGTTGTCCCCACTAATGTTTGATTATCTTGGGTATAGCCGTGAAGTAAGTAGTGCCAAGCAAACTGCAACGCAACATTCACCGTCGTCCCGCTTTCCCGACACATGTTCTTCAACTGAGCTAATGCATTCCCTGTTAGCTCCAAGGCCTGCTCCTTAGGAGCCGTATTAAGGTGGCTATCCGCCAGTTCAACTGAACTATCAAACAAGCCTCTTAGATCATTTGCTTCACCATACTGCTGCTTTTGTGCTTGCCAAAATGCTTCACTTTGCGCCTGACGGCTCATTTGGTAAGCCTGTGCATTTAAGTAAGCCTGATCTGGTTTTATCTCACACGTGAGACCTGCTTGCAATGCTTCATAATATTCGTGTACCGCTTGCCCCAGTACCGGCCCACTCCAGCCATCCGAAATACTGTGATGCTCTGTTTTAATCACCGTGTACAAGGTATCGCTTCGTTTAACGATGGTTAACCTAACCAGTCCCGGACGACTCAAGTCAAAGCCAATCATCCGTGCCTCTTGCTGCAACCGCTCGATTTCTTGCTCCTGTACATCTGACGCCAATTGACTAATGTCAACCACACTAAAGTGCTCGTCGGTTAGGCTAACCCCTGAAGTCACTATTTGTACTAGGGTATCTTGCCAATCAAAGCATACGCGTAAACTGGGGAAACGCAGTGACGCCATTTGCCATGCTTGACGGTAGTGCGCAATATTCAAAGCACAATGATAATCTAATAATACTTGGACTCTATACGCATCGTCGTCTGGCTCATTCAGGTGATAGTAGATAAAGCCCTGCTGTAAGCTGCTGGCAGGGTATAAGGCTTCAATGTCATGCGTCTTTTGTAAATACTGCAAACGAGCAGCTGACAATGTCGGAACCCCATAATCACTCGGCGTTTTACGCCCCCCTAGCTTGGCTTGCGCACACCCTGCTGCCACAACCGCTGCTAACGCTGATGTAAACGCCTCATTAAAGTTGTGATGCACTAACTCAGATAGTCGACTTACCACTTTAAAGCGCAAGCGTCCCTCATATATCGCGCCAGTAACACTCAACAGTGCACTGTCTTCGTTGCCTGCAGCGTTAGTCATGCCCACATCTTCTCCTACCAAAGACCAATCTTCAACTTGTCCTGAGCCATCTCCAAATTGGCCGAGGTAGTTAAACATGATAGCTGGCAAGGCTCCCCCAAGTTCACCTTTGTTACGCAGCGCACCAAACCCTAATCCTTTATTTGGCACCTGACGTAATGTTTCCTTCGTTGCAATTAACGTATCCGCAACGGTTTCTTGTCCTAACAAACGCACTGGATACAGTGTGGTAAACCAACCTATAGTACGCGATAAGTCCAATGTTTCGTCCATTGGCTCTCTACCGTGTCCTTCTAATCCTAGCGTATACGCTTGCTCACCCAGTGTTTCACTTAACGCTAATACCATAGCGCTCAACAACACATCATTAATCTCGGTATTAAAACCTTCGTTAGTATCTCGTAATAGATGCGCTGTTACTTCTGAAGACTGTTGTAATACATCAACCATGATTGTTTCTTCAGCAGTTGGCAAACTGCAAGGGGTTGCCATAACCCCCTGCCAATACCGTATTTCTTCTGTATCTGGTTCTAATGCCTTTAATGCATGAACCCACTGGCGATAACTACTTGTTTTATCTGGCAGTGTATGCCCTTGCATAATCATGCTCAAGTCATCTACTAAAATACGCCAAGAAACAGCATCCACAATCAGATGGTGTAACGCCATAAACAATCGAGCACTTCCATCGTCATAGCCCGTTAAGTGTACAGCACACCATAATGGCCCAAACTGGTAATCAAACTCGGACTGAAAAGCTGTAAGTTGCTGGTGTAACTGCGCCTCATCTAAGTTACTAACGTCTAATGTTAACAGCTCGGTGTTTACCTCATCCATCCCATAATACTGTTGTTTATTATCGATAAATCGACAGCGCAACATATCGTGTCTCGCAACTAGCGCTTCGAGCCCAGCTTGCAATGCTTGGGGGCTTACTGTGCTAGGAAGACGTACCATAAAGGCTTGATTCCAATGATGAGGTGCTGGTAATGCCTTATCAAAAAACCATTGCTGAATGGGTAATAAATCAAATGTCCCAACCAATTCGCCTTGCTCAGCTTCAACCTGAGCAACTCCGTTCAGCATGTTGTCTGCTAATAAACAAGACAACTGCGCAACGGTTGGGGCATTAAAGATGTCTTTTACCTGACAAACATAACCAGCCTGACGCAGACGTGATACCAACTGTATACATACAATAGAGTCCCCACCCAAGCGGAAGAAGTTATCCTCTATGCCCACCTGCGCTAACCCCAACACATCTTGCCACACCTGACACAATGCTTGCTCTGTCTCATTACGAGGCGCCACAAACTCTTCGCTGTCTATCTCCGGGGCCGGTAATGCGCGTCTATCTAACTTGCCGTTTAACGTCAGCGGTAGTGTGCTTAACGTGACTATGTGGCTCGGTATCATATACTCTGGCAGTGTTGCGCCTAACTGCGACACTAAGTGTGTCGAGTCACACGTCTGCCCTTCTTGCATCACCACATACGCCACTAAATACACACTACCATCATCTCTGGCTCGGTCTATCACAGCTGCTTGACGTACTGATGTCTCCTCACACAACACCGCTTCTATCTCACCTAACTCTATGCGATAGCCGCGGATCTTTACTTGGAAATCGTTACGCCCTAAATACTCTATATTGCCGTCCTCTCGACGACGTACCACATCCCCCGTTTTATATAACCGGGTATAGCCCAATGCCCTTGCCGCATCATCTACAAACGGGTTGTCAATAAAGCGCTCCGCCGTGAGCTCTGCTCGATTTAAATACCCTCGAGCCAGTCCTGCGCCCCCTATGTACAATTCACCTTGCGTACCATTGGGCACTGGCTGTAATTGTTCATCTAGAACATAAAGTAAGACATTTCGAATTGGCAACCCAATAAGTGCGTCATCCCCTTCACACTGATATTTATGAGTACTCGCACAAACAGTTGATTCCGTTGGACCATAAGCATTAATGACGCATGAATTCTTACGAAACGTTTCTAGGACACCTTTAGCTGGAGTTTCACCGGCTGATACGAGGACTTTTAATGCTAACCCCCCTTGTTCTGCCATAATTTGTAGCAATGCAGGTGGTATGGTTGCTAAGTCAATATTGTTATTCTGAATTAACTTTCTTAAGTTATCGGCTTCGCGATCTTCATCACTACAAATAAACACCTCATGACCATTGCTTAGCCCAATAAACAGCTCTGATACAGACGCGTCAAAGGTATAGCTTGCGAACAGTAATGAACGCTGACATTCGGACGCATGAAAAGCTAGTTGTTGAGCATAAACAAGGTGTACGGCATTGCAATGCTCAATCATTACACCTTTAGGGTTTCCTGTAGTACCTGAAGTGTAAATTACGTATGCGAGATTACAGGAACTGACATCACTAACAAAAGGTGCTATTGATTCATCAGCACTACTCATTACTAGATCTAATTCAATTAAATCAGGACCATTTATCATATCTGATAATTCAATATCTAGTTTAGGTATGAGCGAAGATTGCGACAGAATAAATGAAGTATTTGTATCGTCCACTATGTACTGCGTTCTTGCAGGAGGAAAGTCGGGAGAGATGGGCACATAAGTAGCACCAGCTTTTAAGCAGGCTAAGATCCCCACCACCATTTCAAAACCACGTTCAAAATATAAACCAACTAAGGTTTCCGCAGGCATATCGTGACTATATTTCTCAAAATAGTTTCGTCTAAGTAATTTAGCCGCTTGATTAGCTTTATCATTAAGCTCAGCATAAGTCAGGCTACTGCCTTTGAAAGTTAACGCGACTCTATCAGGTGATTTACTAACTTGGGACTCAAACAATTGATGCAAAAGTAAGTCTTTAGGGTAATCAAGCTGTGTATCATTCCAGCGGTGTAATACCTCTTCCCTATCCCTTCCTTCCAATACAGTTACCGTTTCTCTATTCACTACGCCCAATGAATTCAACATCTGACTAATGGATGCCTTAGGCTCAGAGTGAGCAAAAACTTCCAATATACTTTGAAGCTCGTCCAATAAGTGCTTAGCTTTTTTATCTGAAAATAATTGCTGCTGATAACCTAAATGAAAGCCAAGTGAAACAGCAGGTAATACAACTAACGCTAAGGGCTGACTTGTTTGGTTTTTGTGACCAACATCTTGAACAAAGGGTGTTTCATCTGAGTCATTTTTTTCTACTAGGTAGTTTTCGAAAACAACTAAAGACTCAAATAATTTGCCATTAATAGGCGCTTGCTTTTGAATTTCTGTCAGAGGGTAGTAACTATGTTCATTGCTTTGGACAAGATAATCTTGAATACTTTTACACCAGTCTACTAACGAGCCCTCTCCTGTGAACTGGCTAACAACAGGAATACTATTTATGAATAATCCAATTGTCTTTTCAACATTTCTTAACGTCGCAGGCCTACCAGCTACCGTAGCACCAAAACTGATTATGTTACTATTACTTTCTTTGTGAACTAATAATGCCCAAGCGCCCATCACTAAACTGTTTAGTGTAATACTTTGATTACGACAACACTGGTTTAATTGTTCAGTTAGACGTTCTGATAGATTAATCTTACATGCGTTAAACCTCGGAGCCCCCCCCTGATCTTGGTCAGCTAATAAAACTAAGTGATTGAGCGGCTGTAATTTATTGCGCCAATAACTTGCAGTTTCTTTGTGATCTTGCTTGGATAACCAATGAATATAGCGCTTGTAATCACTCTCTAACGCAACCTTCCTCGGAGACTTCCCTTGTTGTATTGTCTTGTAATTTTCAATCAAGCCTTGCAATACCAAGTTAGAACACCAGCCGTCCACTAACGCATGATGGTATGTCCATACCATTCGGTGACTACCATCAGCTAAATTAAACGTCGCAACCCTTAATAAAGGAGGATGTTCAAAATCAAACTCTACTAACTGATCATTTTCCAAAAACTGTTGAAATTGTAGCTCATGCTCAGCCTCACTCAAATGTGTGTGATCGTAGTTACTCCATGGAATATCGGACGATTTGCAAACTAATTGCTGCAACTGCGATTCTTGACCAACAAAAGCTGTACGAAATATCGAGTGTTGCTGTAAAAGGAACTCCCAAGCCAATTTCATGTCATCTAAATCTATAGACTTATCAAGTCGACACCAAAGTTGGTTAACATACAAAGAGGCCCCTTTGTCTTTTAGACTATGAAAGATCATCCCAGCTTGCATAGAGGTTGCAGCATATATATCTTCGATTTCATACTTCTCTTGCCATGCACTAAGCTGACTTGAAGTGACAGTTGCAAGCGGGAAGTCAGAAACCGTTAAAGTTTGAATATTCTTTTGTTCTGCAAGCAACCGTTGCTCTTCTTTTAATAAACTTATTAGCTCAGATTTGTTTTGCTTTAGCAACTCAAGTTGTTGCTGAGATATTTTGCCTTTAGCAGCACCAATGCGAATATTCTCTCTCTCAAGAAAAATTTTAACGCCATTTGCTCTTAGCTCTCTTAACAGATTGAACGTATTCAAATTGTAAATTCCTCAATATTTTGTTCTTCTTCTGTAGAATTTGCCATTGAATGGTTATCCAACCGTGCAGAATTTTCAGGTTCGTTATCAATAAGCTCTAGCACCATCAAACAGTGTGTAGCGATAAGCTCAACTTGAGTACGCATAAGCGCCAACAAATCAAAAGCTGACGATTTATTTACCTTCGCTGTGTCAATCGACAAATAAAACTTCAACGTACCATCAATTAAAACCGCATTTATATAGATACCGTTTCTTTGCTGTTGCATAGGACAACGCTCATTACCTCGGTTTTCTTGAGCAACGCCAAAGGCACTATTATCAGAAAATGTCGCATCAAATTGACCAAGATAATTGAATTCAACAGCCAATTCTTGATTTTGAATCACAGAACCCTGTTTATTTAACAACCCAAAGCCAAGTCCATTGGAAGGTACAACGCGCATACTTTCTTTGACTACCTTGATCACCTCCCCTGTATTAGTGCATTGAGATATATCAATGTGCACAGGGTAGTAGGTCGTTAACCATCCCATTAATCGACTTGGAGTTACCTCATCCAATGTTTCTCTACCATGGCCTTCTAAATAGGTAATAAAACGATTATTTTCTGTCCATAAATTTAATGCGAGTATTACTCCAGAAAGCAGTAATTCTTGCGTGCCTGTTCTATAAGCTGTGTTAGCAGCACTTACAAGCTCATTACTCATTATTTCATCCAGCTCAAACTGAAGCGAGATCAGTTCATTTTGCGTATTAGCATCGAAATTTACGATACGATGAGGCCAATTGTCGACCTTTTTAGCAAGTTGACTATGCCAGTAACTAGACTCTTTTTCAAATTCAATGGATTGGCTATATCGCTCAACATGTTCACTCCACTGTTTTAAAGAGAGCGTTTGTGGTATGAGCTCTAAAGAAGAGTTTTGCTCAATTTGTTCAAACAAGCAATTCAGATCGTCCAACATTAAGCGCCACGACATACCATCTACTAACAAATGATGGAGAACAATAAACAACCTTTCCGGCTGCCCATTATCTTCAAAAAGACAAACTTTAAACAACGGAGGCTGGCTTAAATTAAAACTTGATTGAAGTGCATCAATTTCCGCTTTCATATTCTTCATCGAGGAATAACTTATCGCTTTATCTAACAGTTCGCCCTCGTTTGGTTCAAAGTACATTTTATCATCAACACTATACTGTCTCAGTGAGTCATGGGTATTGACCAAACATTCAAACATCTGTCTCAATACTTTTAGGTTTAAAGACTCTGGTACAGTTAATAAAATAGATTGGTTGTAGTGATGTTCATTAACTAACTTTCTGTTAAAAAATTGCTGCTGCATAGGCAACAACAGACTTTCCCCTTCACTCTTTTGATTAGGTTGCAGTTTATCTGGTTCTTCTACCATAGTTGATAATTCTTTAACTGTTGGATAGTCAAATAGTGTTTGTAGAGAGAATTTGACACCTTTTTTCTGTCCTTCTGCAACAGCTTGTATTGCTGAGATTGAATCACCGCCTAAATTAAAAAAGTTATCCTCAATACTAATTATTGTTCGTCCAAGAACCTTAGTAAAAATATGGCAAAGTAAAGTTTCTAACTCAGTTTTAGGCTCTACCACCTCACGAGGTTTTTGCTCTTCCTTTGGTAGCGGTAAAGCATCAAAATCGATTTTACCATTCTGATTTGTAGCAATGCTTTCCACTTGAACAATAGCCCAAGGCATCATGTATTTAGGTAACCGTTTCTTTAACTCTAATAAGAGGTGCTGTTCCAATTGCTCTACTGTTTGCTCCGAGTCGCTATATATAACGTACGCTACAACTCTTGTTCTACCTTCTACTTCGACAGTATTTACAGCACAATTATCAACAACTTCGCAAGCTATAATATTAGAACGGATATCGTTCAACTCTATTCGAAAACCATCTATACTGACTTGGTTATCAATGCGTGAGATAAAGACAAGTTGACCACTTTCATTCACTGAAACGAGATCTCCTGTCTTGTAATACCTTACTTGATCACGATAAGAAAATTTGTCTGCAGTTAACTCAGGCTGATTAACATACCCCTTTGCCAAACAAGGCCCACTCACCCATAATTCACCTTTACCACCAAAAGGTACTTCTCGCCCTTTGTGGTCTAAAACTAATACGGAGGTATTTTCCATCGGTCTACCGATAGGCACAGGGCCACTAGAAATCGTGTTCTCCCCAACTAGTGGGTATATCAGACAACCAACCGTTGATTCACTTGGGCCGTAATGATTATAGATTTTAGCTTTACGTAGCCTATGTTTTAATTTGTTGACCATTTCAAAGTATAGCTGCTCGCCCCCTATTACAAACACATGGGGAGTTTCGTTAACCTCTTTATTTTCCAAGAGCATGTTTAGTGCTACTACATGCATAGGCGTCATTCTTACCAATACAGGACTATTCGAAGGGTTTGATACATATTCTGCCAACTGCTCTATTTCTTTATTTGGTGTCGACAGTATCACCTGATCACCACAGAGTAAGGGGAGTAACAGTGATGGCACAGAAATATCAAAACCATGAGAAGTAACGACAAAACTACCTATTGAACAGTCTTTGTAATAGTTTTCTCGGGCATATACACAATAATCTGTGAGCGCCCTATGTGAAATTTCCACACCTTTTGGGGTTCCTGTTGACCCTGATGTATAAACAATATATGCAGTATCATTTGGATTAGGAAACGCTACATCTATGCTATCTTGAGCATATTCTTCAAACCAGCCCTCAGAAAAACAATCATCAAGTGTAAAATAATCGACACTTGATAACGCATTCTGCTCAGCAAATGACTCCTCAACCAATACCACATCAACATCCGCATCAATCAAAATAGCTTCGATTCGGTTTTGATTTAAGCTTGGTTCAATAGGAATGTAACTCGCACCACTCATCATGATGCCTAACATACTTACTAATAAATGTGCTTTCCTAGTACTTAAAATCGCAACGGTACAATTAGCTCCAACTTCCATTTGCTCTAAGGCTGCAGCAAGTCTTATTGCTCGGTTATGCACCTGTAAATAACTATACTCGCCAAGTTCATCAGTAATCGCTATTTTATGTTCTGAGTGTTTCAACACATCACTAAATAGCTCTATGACGGTTTTTTCTCTGTCTATATTGTTTTCATTACCGTCAATCAAAAACGAGTTTTCGTTAGGTAGAAGCTGCTGAATTGCTACATCTGGATCACGGCATATGTTTTCAAGCAACTGATTGTACCCGAGAGCCATTTTCTCTATTAAAGCTGGACTGAATAATTCATCCTTAAATGTCCACTCTAATGAGATACCATCTGCATCTTCCATTGCAGTCAAGTCTAGATCGAACCGAGTAACCTCATTGTCTAGCTGTTTTGCCATTATTTTCATATCCGGCACGTTTAGCTCACCAGTCTGATAGTTTTGCAGCACAAACTTTATTTGGCACAACGCATTATGGCTCAAGCTGGGCTTCACATCTAACGCTTCCACAATATGCTCAAATGGCAGTTGGTTATGCTCAAAAGCTGACAATATTCCTTGACCATTAATCTTTAATAGCTCATTAAATGTTTGCTCTAATTCAAAGTGTGTATGAATTGGGATCAGGTTTAAAAACAAGCCAACGATATCGGTTAATTGTTGCTGTTCTCTGCCATTAAAAGGTGTGCCAATTACGATACTTCTATCTTGGCTATAGCTAGACAGCAATACTGCAAATGATGTTTGCAATACGCTAAACAATGTCACCTTTTGTTTCACACAATAAGACTTCAATGTTTGATACACGTTTTCTTCAATGCGGAAATATTTAGAGGTCGCAGCAAAAGTTTGATGTGCTGGACGACTATTTTTTAATGGTAAGCCATGGACTTTTGGAGCTTGCGACAAATAACCACGCCAAAAGTCAATATGCCTGTTAATTTTTTCTTCTGTCAATTGCTCTCGTTGCCACCGAGCGTAATCGTAGTAGCTAATTGCAGACGTGTTAACTTCCTCTTCATTATTCTTATAACAGCCAATAACCTCATTGGTAAGTATCTCTACAGAAAGCCCATCCGCAGCGATATGGTGGACGCATACCAATAGCAAATGACGACCTTCACTCAATTTAACGACTTTAACTTTAAGCAATATATCTTTTGCCAAATCAAAAGGCGTCATTACATGCGCTCGAGAAATGGCTTTTAGTCTATCTTGCTGAATTGATGTATCAAAATGAGAGATATCTTCTTGGGTAAACTCGCACGTAGAATCGTCATGAAAATCTACTTTTAATTCGCCATCTACAAGAAAAAACCGACTCCTTAATACATCCCTTCGCTCAACGACTGTATTAAACGCTTTTGATAACCTTAATACATCTAAGTCACCATCAAATTCAAATGCCGCCGCCATATTATACTTGCATGAATTGCCTTCTAACCTTTCATCAAACCACATTCGAGCTTGAGCAAATGACGGCGTTTTAACCGGGTTAGTATCAGGTTGAATCAGCTGGTTCACGTTAGCTTCTTTGTTGAGAGTAGCAACATGTTTACTAAATTGCTCAATTGTCGGGTTTTCAAATAGCACTCGAAGTGGAATCTGAAGTCCTATCTGGGCACATAACTCATTCACAATTTTACTAGCGAGTAAAGAGTGTCCTCCTTTTGCAAAAAAATCGTCGTCTATACTTATCGTGTCTATTTGCAGGGCAGAACAGAATACTTTACACATTGTTGTTTGTAGGGGTGTTTTAGGTAAAACGATTGGTTTATCTGTAACTTCTTCTGCTTGAGGCAGTGCTTTAAAGTCAACTTTTCCATTGGCCGTTAAAGGAAACTTCATGACAGTTACGAAAATTGACGGCAACATGTAATCTGCCAATGTAGTAGCTAAAATCGCTTTTATTTGCTCAAAGAAATCTCGTTCATCTGATTTCTCAATCCAAACCATGTCACCAATATTAGGTTGTATGTAAGCGGTAATACGTGACTGGCTTCCTTCACCAACAATTCTAACAATCGCTTTTTCTACTGCTGTAATTTTATTTAATTGAACTTCTATCTCGCCCAGCTCAATGCGATATCCTCTAACTTTTACCTGTTGATCTACACGGCCAACAAAAATGATGTTGCCATCATCACGATAACGACCAATATCACCCGTACGATATAACCGCTGATTAGTCACAGGATGGTGTATAAATCTCTCACGCGTGAGTTGTTCAGCCTTATAATATTCTCTCGCTACGCCTTCACCGGCTATGAATAGCTCTCCGTCTACACCAATTGGACAAGGTACTAGTGCATCGTTCAGTATCAAAAACCTTTGATTTGTAATTGGTTTACCATAAGGGATACTAGACCATTGAGTGGTATCTTCATGAATATCATAGTGAATTGACCAAATAGACCCTTCTGTCGCCCCCCCCAAACTATGAGTACGT
Organism: Pseudoalteromonas sp. CO342X; assembly: GCF_004208915.1. Lineage (NCBI taxonomy): Bacteria > Pseudomonadati > Pseudomonadota > Gammaproteobacteria > Alteromonadales > Pseudoalteromonadaceae > Pseudoalteromonas > Pseudoalteromonas sp. CO342X. Next base: position 230,675 of record NZ_SGPH01000042.1, on the reverse strand, counting down.
ACACCTGGAAAATGCTCTTTAAGCATAGGAGGTAGTGTAGGTGGAACCCAGTCACCACTCATTAAAATATGGCGCAAAGACGCTGTGCTCTTTCGATTTTGGTATACCAATTGGTCGACGAGCATACCAGCAGATACTGGTACCGTATCCCAAATACTGATGCCGAACTTTTCTACACATGCTAACCAGTGGGCAGGCTCTTTCGCTTGATCTTGTTGCGGAAATACAACCCGGCCGCCACAGGCGAGTAAGCCAAAAATATCGTAAACTGAAAGATCAAAGCTTAATGCAGAGACAACCAACACACTATCGTGATTAGTAACGGCAAAACGGGCGTTAATGTCAAGAATGGTGTTTACAGCCATCCTATGCTCTATTGCCACACCTTTCGGTTTTCCTGTAGACCCTGAAGTAAAAATAACATAAGCCAAGCGTTTTGACTGAACATCATTTTGCCATTTTGAAGGTTCCTCTGGCACAACGACAAGCTTATCTATATCAATGAATTCCTTTATATGCGCTAATTGGCCCGATGCTTCCTGCCCTATAAGTATGCGGCACTGTGCTTGTTCAAATATGCCTTCACAGCGAGCACAGGGCCAGTCAACCTCTACGGGTAAATACGCCCCACCAGCCATAACAACAGCGAGTGTTGCGATCGCTTGTCCACGACCTTTTGGCAATCGAACAGCAACAAGCTCTTCTGCCGTAATCTTTGGTTTTATTATCTTAGCCAAGCTAGCTGCTGAGTCAAATAGCGAACGGTAGCTAATCTCCCCTTGTTCATCACACACTGCAATAGCCTCTGGCGTTCGAATCACAGAGTCAATAAATAGTTCATGGAGTGTTTTGTCACTATCGCAATCACTAATAAAGCTTTGTTCTGGCTTTGTCTTTTCCTGCAATGCTAAGGTTTGTGCATCATTCATCAAAGGATAAGATTCTATTGGTAACTCAGGGTTTGCAATGATGGCTTCAATTATATTTTTGTAATGTTGAGATAACGAAACGATTCTATCGTGTTGAAATAAATTTTTGTTATAAGTCCAAACTGCGTGAAATTCACCTTCCTTCTCAACAATCGCTAACTCTAAATCAAATCGACTTACTTTCGCCTTGATATTTAAGGGTTGAATTTGCAACCCTGGTAATTTAAGCGTTCTTCCATCGATATTCTCATAAGAAAATTGAATTTGAAATAATGGCTCATGACTACTACTTCGCTCTGGATTGACTCGCTCAACAACCTTTTCAAATGGTGCATCAGCGTGGCTCAACGCCTCACTCATCATAGCTCGACTATGCGCTAAAAATTGCGTAAAAGGTTCCTTTAAGTCTACTTTGAATCTTTGTACTACGCTGTTCACAAAGAGTCCTATCATATTTTGACATTGCAAGTTTCTGCCAGAAACAGGTGTACCAATAGCAATGTCCTGATGATTACTATACCTTGCTATTAACGCTGCAAACACCGAGTTTAACAACATAAAGGGGGTAACATTAAAAGCTGAACAAATGTCCTTTACACCTTTATATACTGTATGTTCGAAGGGCTGATCTAAAGACCTTCCCTCAAAAGTTCTTTGTATTGGCCGTTTATAACACAAATTTAAACTGTGAACTTGTGGTAATCCTTCAAGTTGTTTGTCCCAATACTCTAGCAAACTAGGCATAGCTTGAATGTTAGCCGGGTGCTTTTGCCAATGAGCGAAGTCAGCATATTGGAGAGTTAACTCTGGTAATTGTGGAGATGTACCTGTCACCTTAGCGCGATACAACTCTCCTAATTCTGCAACAAAAATATCGGCAGACCGACCATCTGATGTTATATGGTGTTGCACGATAATTAACGTATGATGCTCTTTATCATGTTTTGCTAGAATGCATTTCAGCAATAAGTCTTTCGATAGATCGAAATGAACGTCGGCCTCGGTTGCGATCAAGTTAAGCACTTCATTTTCATTAGATGCTATTTCAACCTGGCTTAATACTAATTTTCGTCCTGGCTGAACACTCTGGTATACCTCTCCTTCATGCTCACAGTAAACACTATGTAAAATTTCATGCCTTTCTATCAAATCATTTAATGACTGCTCTAGCGCTGCTGAATCAAGTGTACCTTTCAAGTCCAACGCGACGATATTGTGATAATGATTTGACTGTTGCTCTAGAGCATCTACAAAATATAAACGATTTTGAGCATATGAAGCTTTTAATAAGCCTTGCCTGTTAACAGCAGTGATATTACCCGAGTCGAAAACATGGCTTGATAAATAGCTAATCAGCTCTTCTTTCAACGCTCCTATGCGTTTAGCTATTTCTGGTGTTATTGCATCAGCTTTACTCTTACTTTTTAGTTTTCCATCTGCTAAAAATAGCTGTATTCCCAATTGATTTAATTCTGACAAGAAAACTTGTACATGTTCAAAATTATTATTAGTTTGCATTTTACCACTCCATCTCAACTGCATGCTCAACCTCTTCAACGCTATCGTTTAATGATTCAAGTAACTCTGCAAACTTAGTAGGGGTTGAATGTTCAAATAAATCTTTCACTTTAATATCAATCTTATACTTACTTTTTATTTGGTTAACCAAAACCATAGCCGTTAAGGAACTTCCCCCAACATTTAAAAAGTCATCGGACATCGACATATCTTCAAGTGATAGTATTTCACACCAAATATTTTTCACTTCCTGCTCTAATTGGCTTTTTGGCAGAACCATCTCTGTTTTTTCCAATAAAGGCTGAGGGAGCGCTTTGACATCTAATTTACCATTTATAGTCAGTGGCAATGCCTCTACATAAATGAACGATGACGGCAACATCCAATGTGGTAATTTCCCCTCTAGATGAGAATCAAAATCAAACATATTGCTGCCGTCACTTGAGCTATAATAGGCAACAAGTTGTGGTTCACCCTTTTCAGGCTTATGTACCACTACAGCTACCTCTTTAATTTCAGGTAGCGTCATTATTTGAGCCTCAACTTGTGCAGGCTCTATTCTGTAGCCATGTATTTTTAATTGTGAATCTATTCTTCCTTTATATTCGACATTTCCATCTTCATTTAGCAGTGCTAAGTCACCTGTTTTATAAACCTTTTCAGGGCCTCTAGGTGTTTGTATCACGGGGTATTTAACTTCATTTAACTCGTTATCTAAATACCTCGTCCCGACACTAGCTCCAAATATAACCAACTCGCCGACTTGACCAACATCAACAATCTGGCCGAGCTTGTTTATTATGTAGCATCCAGAGTGACTTATCGGTTTACCTATCGTCAACTTTTTGCCTGCAACATATTTATCACTTAACGCGTAAATAGTTGCTTCTGTAGGTCCGTATAGATTAAAAAACTCAAACTGATTTCCCCATTTTTGAGAGAGCGATGGAGAACAGGCCTCTCCCCCAGCGCTCACTACTTTGACATGTGGCCAATCTCCTACTGGCGTAGCTGCCGCAAGGGCTGTTGGGAAAATCAAGTGAGTTAGCTTGTGTTCTTCGATATAAGGAGCTAGTTCTTCATGTGTCGGGCATATATTAATTGAAGCCCCCGCAGTGAGCCCTGAAAAAATTACGCCTGAAGCGGGATCAAAACTGAAGGAGAACACATTAAGTAACCGGCTATGCTGATCCATTCCTAGTAATTTCTGGTCATGCTTAACAAAGTTACCGAGCGCATTGTGGCTGACTTCTACACCTTTAGGTTTACCTGTAGAACCTGAAGTATAAATCACATAAGCAGGTTGTACTGAGGTAGGTTGCAATTCTAGCTTTACATTGTCGGTAGAGTACTTGGCTAAAAGTACTTTTCTAAAAGCCATATCTGTTGGAATAACTCGTTTATACGACAGAAAATTAAACTTCTGTAACAAAGCCTGCTCCGTCAGAATAATGTCTATTTCGGCGTCTGACGCAATATTTTCCAAATAATCTTCTGGTAAATCTGGAACAAGAGGAACGTAAGCGCCACCAGCTTTTAGTACTGCAAGCATTGCTATAACAAAGTTAGTATTGCGCTCAGCACAGATTCCGACGTACTGTCCAGGTTTTACCCCTTTGTCGATCAAGCACGCAGCATATTGATTTGCCGTATCATTCAATGTTTTGTAGTCTAACTGAGCGTCTTGTGCAACGATTGCAACTTTGTCTGCAAACTTATCAGCCATCTTCTCTACCGCTTCATGAATATAGTTTGCACTTTCAGTAGGAAACAAAGACAAGCTATTTAACTTTTCATAATGTTTCCACGAAGAAGAAGGCCATTGAGCCAGTGGTTTTTCAGAATTATTTACAGTCACAGCGCTGAGCGCTGCTAATTTATCTGCCCAATTACAGATGGTATCATTTTTGAAAAGAGACTTTTTATATAGCCACCGAACCTCTAGCGCTTCTCCAGTATCTACAATAGTAAAATGCAGATCTAAATCTTGAATACCGTACTCTTGTGAAATATCAGTCCAGACTACCTCGTTGAGTTGGGGCTTTGGCGATGATTTTACTAAAAAGTTTAGAGCTACCTGACACAAAGGTGTAAATCCGTATTGACGCAGTGGAGCCACACTTTTGACAACCTCATCATGAGCGATGTTTAGGTGCTCAACAGCCCTTTTAAACCACGCGTGACTGTCTGATATCAATTCTGAAAAGCTAGCGTTAGCTGATAGGGTGGTACGATAAATAATGTTTTGGTTAAATAAACCGATCAGATTTTCCGTTTGATTATTACCTCTCCCTGCAAACGGACATAACATCAAGATATCATCTTCGTTGCTTAGTTGGGCTAATAGTAAAGCTATCAGTGGCTGAACGACATTAAACAAAGAGTGCGCTTCTCTTTGTGCCAACTCTTTTAATCCTCTATACACTTTACCGCCAATCACTTGTTTATGATAAGCGGCTTCATTATTGACCAACTTTTCCCTCGCAAAGTCCAAAGGTAAGCTATGAACCAAGGGTGCTCCTGCCAGTTCTTGCTGCCAAAACGATTTGCTTTTTCCTATATCTGCCGACGTATTTTTCTCGTTATACCACGCCGCGTAGTCACAATATTGTATATCTAATTTTGGTAGTTTTGGCGTATGACGATCGTGTGTCCAATTATATAATTGGCTAAATTCATCAAACAAAATATCGATTGACCATGCATCACAAGCCAGATGATGAACCGTTAACAATAAATAATACTCGAGTGGTTCAAATTTTAATAACCGACTTCTTATCAATGTATCTGAACTGAGATCGAAATTGCGCTCTCCTTCAATTCGTTTATGCTCAGCGAGCGCTTCAAACCTTAGGTTTGGACTTAGATCACTTAGATCTACAAACTCATGTTGTAAACTGATATCAGGGTTAACTTGAGTAATCAATTTGTCATCGCGTTTCAAAAACCGAGTTCTCAACGATTCATGACGCTCAACGATCGAGGTCAATGCATCAACAATAGCTTGTTGATCTACCGTACCCTCAAGTTTTAGCGTGACTGGAATATTATATTTGCTCGAATTTTCTTCTATCTGACATGCAAGCCACATTGAGCTTTGCATTGGAGTCGGTTCAACATCAACCTGTGCATTTACCTTGTCGATAATATGTTTCTCTGAATTGGCCGCATCAATTACACGAGCGAGATCTGCAAGTTGAGGGTTTTCGTAAACAGACGTCAATGAAAGCGATTTACCGAATTGGCGTTCTATTAACGCGATCAGTTTAGCAATAACGAGCGAATGTCCTCCTAGCGAAAAAAAGTTATCATCTGCAAATACTTGTGAAACACCAATCAACTCTTTCCATATATTTGCAAGTTCAACTTCTGTATTTGTAGATAAAGGTAGTCGTTCAACAAAAGCCGTATCTTGTAATGTATCCATTAGTCGCTGTTTGTCTACTTTACCATTGCGAGTAACAGGTATTTCTTCGATTACTTTAATGATGTTAGGAACCATATATGCAGGCAAAGACTGCTTCACTTTAGCGCTAATCACTTCGTTTATATTTTTTATTTTCGAAGAATTACACTTAACAAAGGCGACCAACTGCTCACCTGTAGAGCATGTTATTTTATCAACTACCGTTCCTGTGACTTCAGTTAAAGACAGTATTGCAGCTTCTACCTCTCCAGGCTCAATCCGATAGCCTCTAATTTTAATTTGCTGATCACGTCTACCTAAATAACGCAAACTTCCGTCAGGGCTCCAGCAGGCTAAATCTCCTGTTTTGTAAACTCGTTTAGAGTAGCCACCTAGATCAACCACTGAAAATTTATCACGATTTAACTGCTCACGATTTAAGTACCCTTTAGCAACTCCTTTACCCGCGATCCATAATTCTCCAACAGCATTGCAAGGTTGCAAGCTACCTTGCTCATTGACCACATACGCTTCATAACCATCTATTGGAACGCCGATAGAAGCGTCACTCGAATCAAGAGTTACCTCATGAAAAGTCACATGTACTGTAGTTTCGGTAATTCCGTACATATTAATCAAACGTACTTGTCCGTCATGCTGACTTTCAAGCCAAGGAAGAATTTTCTGTTTATCTAATGCTTCACCACCCAACACAACATAACGAAGCTTGTGAGCTTTACCTTGCTTCAGCATTTCATCTGCAAATAAGTAAAATACTGACGGGGTTAAGCTTAATAAGGTTATTTCATTGTCTGTAATATATTTAGTGAGCAAACGAATATCTAACTTAAGTGGCTCTGGTACTATGTATAACGTAGCGCCGTTGGTAAGCGCTGAGAAAATTTCCCACACTGAAAAATCGAATGATGTAGAGTGGAAATTAGTAACTCTGTCTTGTTCATTCAAACCATAGTGACGGTTACAGCCTTTGAGTAATGCAAATACATTACTATGACTTATCGCCGCCGCTTTAGGGTTACCAGTTGAGCCTGAAGTATATATAGCATATGCCGTACTTTCAGGGTGTATAACAATATTTGGATTGCAAGTCGCATACTCTCTTTGCAAGATGTCTGACAAACTGACCGATGTCCAAAAGTCTTCATTTAACTCACTCAAAACCAGTGAAATCTTAGCATCGTTCACAATGTATTGACGGCGAGCTTGAGGTAGTTTTGGATCAATTGGTAAATAGGCAATACCAGCTTTAAGAACCCCTAGAATAGCAATGACTGACGCAATACTTCGCTCAATACACACCCCAACAAATTCATCTGCACTTAACTTTTGCTTAATTAAGAAATGAGCAACTTGGTTTGCCTTTTCATTAAGAGCTTTGTAGCTGATATTTGAATCAGCACCTTCAATAGCGACTTTGTCTGGATAACGCTCTGCTTGATGCTCTATCAATTTATGTAAGAGCTCTCCTTCAGACTGATCTAGTGCTATAGGTATCACTCTGCTTCTGTCTAAATCCAGTTGTTCGCATTGAACTTCAACATTATCGAGTACTTCCTCCAACAACTGCAAATAACTTTGAGCAAAGGAAGCTATTGACGTCTCGGTAAATAACCTATGATCGTAATGCCAATTAACTAATGATTTCTTATCTCCCCTTTTTATCATTAGTTCTAGGTCAAATTTACTCGTGGTTTCACCAAGTGATACGGGAGTGAATGTTACTGAATCAAGCAAAATATCATTGATAGAGTAATTATCTAAGCTAAAAAATAATTGAAATAAAGGTGAGTGACTCATTGCTCTGTCTGGGTTAACACTTTCAACTACTTTTCTCAAAGGGACATCTTGATTCGACATCGCTTGTTGTATTTGCAATTTATTATTTTCGAGCTGTTCACGAAACGATATATTGCGACTTATTGAACTCTTAATCGCTACGCTATTTGCAAATAAACCAACCAAATTTTCGAGCTGCTTGTGGCTTCGGCATTCAACCGGCGTCCCAATAACCACCTCTTTTTCGCCGCTATAGCGACTAACTAACACAGCCATTAAAGTTTGCAGCAAAATAAACGGTGTCACAGCATTTACTTTGCAAAACGCATCAATGCGCTGGTTCATTTCTGCCGAGAGCTCTGTCGTGAACATCTTTCCATCGGTTGACTTTATTGCAGGTCGTTGAAAGTCACACTGAAGAGAATGAAGCGGTGGATACTCCTGTAAGTTATTTAACCAATAATGTAATTCATCGCTGTGTTTTTTCAACTGTTCTGGGCTGTTTTGCCACGCGACGTAATCGCTATACCTGATAGGCAGTGCTGGCAATGACGCTTCTCTACCTTGCGAGATCGCTTGGTATACTTCCACGAACTCTTGAGTAACAATTGATATTGATTTCCCATCAACCACACGGTGTGGCAAATTAAACAATAACCAACCACTTTTATCATCGATTGGAACATGAATAACACGAATCAGCGGTGTACCATCTAACGCAAACTGATGCTTCTGTTCATTCAATAAAATACTTTCTATATTTCCACTTTCACTGCGCACAGATACCGAAGCAAGATCGACAAACTGTTGTGAAACTTCCCCTTCATGTTCATCAAAGCGTAAGCTCAACATTGGATGTCTATTAACCAAATAATGAATAGTTTGGTTTGCTACATTAATATCCAGCTGCCCTTGATAAGAAAAAACCCGGCATAAATTGTACTGACTATGATCAGAATATAATTGTCCAATAAAGTGCAAACTTTGTTGTTGCATAGACAGCGGAAAGCCATTATCCACATTAACTACAGCAATCTCATCGGTTTGTTTGACATCACTTATATGTTTTTGCAAAAAGGCCACGATAGCCGGTTTATGCTGCTTGATCATCGCCAATAGCTCAGGTTCTGGCGGTGCATCACTGTGAATTTGAAGGTTTTGTTGGTTTAGCGTAATCCGTAATCCAGCCGCAACGCTTTTCTCTAATATTTCTTTAATTTCCATCTTTACTACCTTCAAATAATTACGATTTGCTGTTGTTTAAGCTCTTCAAGAACTAACATTGGTACAGCGCCGGTACCAACATTGATAACCCCTGTATCACATTTGCGCACTAACCTTGCCCAAGCACCACTGTAACGATCTCTCATACCATATACGGCCAAAACCATGTCATTCTCGATTAATTCTCCCCTATCAGGCAGATAAACTTTTGACGCTGGGCTATAGCGCTGCACAAGCCAATCATCCTCAACACACGCTCTTTCTATTGCCTCCAACCATTGGGTTTGCCCGCTGTACTTACCAACCACAACATCACTCCCCTTACTAGAAGCTGATTTTTTCAATACGTAATCTTGACGGTGTAGCTTAACCTGTTCCAATTTGTCGATATGACGTTCTTGCAGTAACGAATTCAACCTAGCCGACCAAGGAATGTACCGCTCAATAAATGCAATATCCTCGTTACTTGCTTCACCGGAGTTCTTGTAGTCATGGAGCAAAGGCATCACTAACTTGTTACCAAAGACTTGGTGTAACGGAGAGTCAGGGAAAACCAGGTTTTTAGCTAAATAGGCTGACATCAATTGTGCATTTAACAATCCTACCTTTTGATTTTCCAATCGAGGAGTTACCGTAAATACGGTATCAACTTCACTTTCTTGGTAAAAAACTTTCCCCTGTGAAGAAAAATCAAGTTCTTGCCATTCGTGGAAAAAAATAAGACGCCCATGGTCATATCCACCTTTTTTGACCGAACCAAATACCTGCTCAAGTGCACTTTCAAAGCTAAGCCATTCTTCACTTCTTTCAGCTTCAGTTCCAATCAAAATAATGCCCGTTGCATTTTCTCGCTTCATTTCGAGAATACAGTCAATTAAACTGCGGAACATCTGAGGCGTAACTTGACGGTAATATAGTTCGGGCTCGCTTTGCTCTTCAAATTCAGCAATACGTGCTCTCACCCTTGGCTCTAACCAGTCAGCCTCCCAACCACCTATCACTGTACCTAAGTTAGCTTCCAGCATAGTTAATTGTTCGCCATCACAATGAATATCGAATCTAAACATTAGTTCGGCAGGATTGGGGGCGTAATCCCTCATCACGTCAAAAAGCAAAGGTGACTCATCCAGCAATTCAATAAAAGTCTGTTCATCAGGTAACATGCTCTGAATTGCTCGCAGTACAACGCCTGGGTAACCCAAAATAAGACCTTCGAAATCTAAAACTAACTTTTGAGACACAACTAATGGTAAGTAATGTAACTCCTCATGAAATCCCATAAACTTAGGTAAGCCATCCAAAGTAAACGGTAATACATGACCGGTATGAGTTCCTTTTCTTGTATAAAAATCGCTCATAGCTGCAAATGTTTCAGAATAAAGCATATTGGTAGCGCTTTTTTTTGCATCGCTTGCAGTATTGGATATTTTAGCAAGAGGACTTTTGTCTTCCAAAACTACAAATACACTAGCTCCTTGATGCGTATTAACGACACCATGCCTATGATTTACGTCTTCAGCTCGAACTTGTGCCCCTGCATAATGTCCTTCAACTGAAAATAATCCCCATACAGGTAAAAACTCTGAAACATTGGATAAGTAATCTGCACCAATTACGCTATCAGGTTCACAATACTCTTGCGCTATCCACTCTGGACTTCCCAAAAGTTGTAAGACCAGCTTTTGCCATTCTGCCTTATCACAAAATCGTCCAATATAGACATCAACACCATGAGAAGAATCTGTTTTTTTGAGGACAAACCGATCTTGATAACATAATAATAAATCTTTTATAGAGCAGGCTTTTCCGTCAAAACTAACCGCGGGACTATCTAGTTTTACAGTATATGGAATGCTGGAATCAACAAAGTCTCGAAGTAAATCAGGAAGGGAGTTTTTAACATCCTCCTCGTGAAATAGCGCCATCATTGCTTTATTACCGAGTAACTCAAACATAGGGCTATCAGCACTTATAACATACCCTTCAATTACCGCTCGGGTGATATTAAAAGCTAACTCAGGGTAAGCACTTAAATTAGGCATAACTAGCGCATTAAACGCCCTTCCTTGATAAGTTAATGTATTGTCTTGTTCAAATGTAATTTGATGTGGGTCAGTTCCAAAAAGAACCTCGCCTCCCAAGTAATCATTTTGCGACTGATACATCTGCTGTAGTTGTTGTTGAAATAACTCTTCTAAGTGAGGCTCCATTGGCTTAGAAACAAACAACACATTGCGACTTTTGTTTGCCAACGATAATCTTTCTATCGCCGCAGAAAAGTGATTAAAAAGATTTTTTAAGAAAGGCCTCGCAGCAAAATTACTCCTGTCGATTGGTAAGAGCTTTTCGACAGCGTCTAAAGTAGACGCCTCAAATAAATCTATTTCCCAGCCACCAATTGAACAACCAACATTTGCTTCTAACATCTTAACCGTACCATTACTGATAAGGGTGTCGTGTCTAATAAGCAAGTTATCATAATTCACTTCTTGCTCTGAAAATAGAGAAAGTAAGAATTGCCCTTGACCGAAGTAATCTTTCCAACTTTGCAAGTTTTCAACAAAACAATAGTCAACAACATGGCGTATTAACGACTCAAAGTTTTGTACGAATGTTTCAAACTTAGAAGTAGTGTTTTGATCAATCAACAAGGGCCAATGGCTTAATGGATATGTATTTAATCCACGCTGAGCAAATTCTGGAAAGCGACGCTCTGACAAAGCAGAAACTAACGGTGCCAATTTCGATTTATTTTGAACAAGTTGATCGGTTAATTGACCATAAGAAGCAGCAAGCTTATAGCTGTTTTCTCTTGCTGCAATATCAATTGAGTGATGTTCTCCAACTTCTTCGGTCTGACTATTTTGTTCCTCTAATACCGCAAATTCCAACGCCCCAGTTGCAGAGTTAATCACTCCGTTCCCTTCCTCAGTTGAGTCAATACTAGCTCTTACAAAAGCGCCACAATAACTATTTTCAAAGCCAAAAACCCCCCAAACCGGCGTATACTTAACCACTTTACAGGATTTATCGGCGGCTAAGAATTTGTCCGCCTCACAATATTCTTGTGCGACCCAATGTGCATTACCACAGAGTATTTCTATTAATTCTTGCCACAATTCTGGCTCAGTAAAACAACCTACATATACATCCTTACCAGCTAGAGAACTGGACTTTTTAATGACAAAATCCGAACGTCGTGCGCTCAAAAGTGATGCTAAATCGCTAATTCGTCCCCGAAACTCTACTTTTTCTTCATCCATTGTGACGGTAAAAGGTATATGCCTATCAACAAATTCACGCTCATTACTAGCCAGTTTTGCTTTTACTTGAGGTTTATGAGGTAAAGCGAGTAATGCTTTTTGACCGAGTATTTTATAAATAAAACTATCAGGAAAAACTAAATGTCCGCTAACCTCAGCGAGCGTTAGAGAAACACCAAGACTAGCACCAGCCATCAGCAATCCGTTAATCACCGTACCATTAAACCGGACTTCACCCTCTTCCCCAAAACTAATCCCCAGGCTTCCGCTGGTTAAAATAACCTCTCCAGCCACATAATCTGAACTATTAACGTAATATTCTTGTAATTGTTTACCAATCAGTCTTAGTAGATCCTGCGGAGGCTCTCGTTCAAAAACAAAAAGAATATTACCTGTATGGTAAGGTGTTTTAAGTCTTTTAATTTGTGTTGCCAAGCTATTAAAGAGCTTTTCAAATATCAAGGCTGCTGCAACAGAATCAGAATCAAGACCAGTCATCAAGTGCAATGCATCCGCCATTCGCCGTTCAATTAAACTCAATTCCCAACCACCAATCGCAGTGCCTGCATTGACTTCCAATAATTTGATCTCATTGCCACTTACCATCACATCATGCCTAACAAATAAATTGTAAGGGTCCAGTGTTGCCTCCTTGAGAATATTTAGAACTACAACGGGGAGTCCAGTGTTATCAGCAAACTTTTCGGCATCATCACCAAAATATAGCAAGAGTGACTTCCACAATATTGGACCAATTCCTTTTATGAATTTATCAAAGCGTTCTTCCCACTTCTGCGAGATAACTAATGGCCACGGACTTATCTCAAATAATTCTAATTCGGCCAGAGCAAATTTTGGAAAAGGTCGTTGTTCAACTTCAGTCGCTACTTTTACAGCTTTATTTTTATCTTTAGCAAGCTCTGCAACTAATTTTTCATGACTTCTTGAGTAAAAATGACACTCTTCTTTTTCGATATCTTGGTTATTCATAGTGATAAATTCTGTTTATTTTTATTTTCAACACACTTCGTATCGCCGTCAAAACTGACTGAGTACAAAACATCTTTTTATTTCTGTTAGATCACAGTTATACTGCTATATTCGCTCGCGTCACTCGTCAAATTTTGATAGAAAGTACGTTCATCTAATAGCGAGGCTATCGTTGTTATCCGACTATCAGCCAAAAAATCTGCTACCGAAAACTCGATAAAGTCAAAGTGCTGATTAATCTTTCGTACTAACCTAACCACATGCATAGAATTTCCACCCAGCGAGTAAAAGTCTGTTTCTACGCATACATTTTTATTGATTCCATCAAGTTCACTGCACCATAGAGAAACAAGTATTTTCTGAGTCTTTCCTTGAGCCAAAGTTGGTTCAACAATCATTTGCCTGCTGAAGCTTGGTAACGCCTTAATATCAATTTTTCCGTTACTGGTAAGCGGCATCTCATCGAAAACCTCAAATCTAGAAGGGACTAAATAGTCGGGCAGTATTTTTAGTAGCGCATTTCGTATATCAACAAGAGAAGCTATTTCGTTTAGCACTAAATATGCAGCAAGCTCTTGCTCTCGCCCGTTATCAAATGCACAAACGAAAGCTTGGTTAACCTCTGGCAATGAACACAGCGCCCCTTGAACCTCTGTTGGCTCAACTAAAGTCCCTCTAATTTTAATTTGGTTGTCAATTCGGCCTATATAATTCAGACGACCCGAGCCGTCTAAACGAACCAAATCTCCAGTCAAATAAAAGCGCTTCCCTTGATATGGATGCTGTTGACAAACAAAAAAACGTGTTGCAGATAACTCAGGTAAGTTGTGATAATCGTTTGTAACACTGACACCGCTGATTACTAGTTCTCCGATAGCTCCCATGGGTAACAATCGATTATTTTCGTCAACTACAGCATGGATATAATTGCTTAAACTTTTCCCTAAGGCTAAGCGGCATCGTTCACTAGCCTGACTGTCGACTCTGTTTATACAGGACCAAATTGTTGCCTCTGTTGGTCCATAGCAATTGAATAATGTACCACTTCGCTCAGACAGTAATTGCTGCAAATGTGTATCTAGAGCCTCACCACCTGTTAATAGAGTTAAACGCTTACCTCCTTGCCAGCCTGATTCTATCATTTGCCGCCACCTTGATGGGGTAGCTTGAATAACATCGACTTCATGTTGTTCGATATACTCTTTTAATAATAAAGGGTCAGCAGCTTGCTCATCACTAACGAGTACACAACGATCTGCTCTAATTAGAGGCGCTAGCCATTCTAGAAGTGAAATATCAAAAGAATTAGTAGTTAAGGCCAACCAAGTTTTCGCATTACCTAAGTCTAACGCCAATAACATTGCGTTTAAAAAGTTGTTTAAAGCACCGTAGTGTATCGGCACCCCTTTGGGGCTTCCTGTCGAGCCCGACGTATATAAAATATAGGCCGTTGCATCTGGATGAAATTGACGGATTGGCAGCGCTTTTGTTGTTGAAGCGACTAAATCATAATTCTCAATATCACGCACTTGTATCAAAGTCGAACACGACAACTTGCTCGCTCGAACTTCATCTTTGGTAATAATATGACTAATGCCACTGTCTTTAATAATGTAAGCTAATCGCGTGTCATTAAAATTTATTGGCAAAGGAACAAATGTTACCCCCAGTAGCATCGTGGCAAGCATACTACATTGCAACACTTGACCACGCGGTAACATAATCCCAACCACATCTCCTTGAGTGACACCAGCCGCTAAAATTGACTTTGCAAAGTGGGTGCACAGCTCACCCACTTGCTTATATGACATCACATCCTTTCCCATTACGAACGCTATACTTGTCGAATCAAAATTTTGATAAATTGCTGCAAGGAAGTTTTTCTCAGCATTTTGTACACGACTGCTTTTGTTCCACTGGACCAGTTTGCTTGAATCTAATCTGCTAAGTAAGTTTAACTCGTGTAGGCTGGCTTCTGGGGTTGACACAAAGGTATTTAGCAACAGTTCAAAACTATTCTGCCATTGCTTGATTGTAGTGCTATCGAATATAGCTTGGTTGTATAACCAACTAAGTTCTAACCCATCCGACATGGTGTTTACATGAAGTTCTAGATCATACTTCACAGCACTATGTTCATGCACTAATCGTTCACTGCATACTTCCCGTAATGTCATATTATCGAAACTATATTCTTGATAATTAAACATGATCTGAAATATAGGTGCATAGCTCGAATCATGAGCCGTGGCTAATTGTTCAACTAATTGCTCAAACGGTGTCGACTGGTGAGGTAAAGCGTCGAAGAGTTCAGACTGTATAGAGCTCATCCAATTCACAAGTGACTCATTGTGCTTAGCCTGAACTCGGATTGGCAGCATATTAATAAATACACCGTACACTTTTTGCAAGCTAGTATGCTCTCTACCTAGCACAGGAATACCGATAATAATATCTTGCTGGCGGCTGTATACCATCAGCAGATAACTATACAAACTAAACAGTATGCTAGAAAGAGTCAGCTTGTGCTGTTCACACAGTTTGATCAACTGTTTAGTTGTTTGGTCATCGACAAATGTACGCGAGCATCGTCCATCAATGCGAGTATTATTTAATCTTGGATTATCCAAGGGCAACCCATGCAAATTTGGCGCCCCTTCAAGCTTAGTTTGCCAAAAATCTATATCAATTTGATGCTTATTTTCGTTTTGCCACGTCGCAAAATCGCCATACTCTGGCGCTTCTAGCGGTAAATCACAATCACGCCTATTGCCACTAAGATTGCAGTCATAAATATCAGACAACTCTTTAAGCAAGAGATTAATCGAATAACCATCCAACGCAATATGATGAGAGGAAAGAAATAGGTAACTAGTACTAGCATCTTCTGTGAACAGATGGGCCCGCAACATGGTATCTGACTCTAAGTCAAACTTGCTATTTAACCTCTGGGCATAAAGATCATTTAGGACATCTTTCATATCGCCTGCGGGCAGTTTATCAACAACGAACTCAACGGAAGCATTATGTCTTACCAACTGATAAGGCAACTCATGATCTAGATGATAAGTCGTTCTCAATATTGCATTATTCTTAACCACATCTGCAAGTGCTTGTCTTAGTTTTGCAACGTTGAGAGCACCTGATAACCTATAGGAAATCACCATGTTATTCATCGTTTGATTACCAGCCATTTGCTCAGTGAACCAAATACGTTTTTGAGCCAACGAAAGTGGAGCGCGGTTTGAGTCAATGCGCTTGATTACAACTTGATGCTTTTTGACGCAGTTTTGTTGAAGAAGTGTTGACTGCTTTGGCAAAGTATCATGTGAAAACAATTGTACAAGTGTAAATTGTGTCGCAAAAGTCTCATTGATTAAAGCCAACATTCTCATTGCCAACAGCGAGCTACCACCTAATTCAAATAAGCTCTGATCAATAGGAATTGATTGGACACCTAACAAATCTTGCCATAGAGTCAACAACATCCGTTCGACTTCGTTTTTGGCAACAAACGCCTCAGTTAAACTTTCTACTTTAATATCAGGTAATTTGGTTTTATCTATTTTACCATTTTTGTTCAGCGGAAACTCTGCTAAAAAACAAAAATGTTGAGGCACCATATACATTGGTAATATTTTACTAATATGCTCAAATAGCAACTTATTATCAATAGGTTGTGCTGCGCAGTAATAAGCTACCAAAAACTTATGCTCTGATTGAACTTTAGCAACGACAAGCGCATCATTAATACTGGGATATTGAGTCAATACAGTTGAAATTTCATTAGTCTCTATTCTAAAACCGTTCAGTTTGATCTGCTCATCGATTCTGCCAACATAATGCAAAATACCGTCATCATCCAATCGCACGAGGTCACCAGTGCGATACCATTTCATAGATTCATTGTCGCTTGCTTTAAGAAAAAGAAACCTTTCATCTGTTAATTGAGAAAGGTTTCGGTAACCTCTGGCTACGCCACTACCTCCAAGGTAAAGTTCTCCTATATGTCCAACAGGTAGCTCCTTCCCTCTCTGATCTAATATAAGGGCACAACTACCACTAATGACTTTACCAATGGCGGGGGAAATGTGTACCTTTTCGGTATAAGCCATACAAGTTGAATATGTCGTATCCTCAGAGGGCCCATACAAATTTCGCACAGTCTGACTTGAGTTTTGTTCGAAGATATCGTTTACAAGAGCCATTGGCAATGGCTCCCCTGCAAGATTTATAGCAACGACAGATTTAGGGATATTTCTGTGCTCCAACCATACTTTCATCGCGGAGGGAACGGTGTTTATCATAGACACCACAGGACACGTACTTATCGCTTCCAGCGCGTTTTCGACTACATATATACAATTTCCCGACGACAAAGGGACGAACAACTCAAATGCAGATAAATCGAAACTTAACGAAGTACTTGCAAGGACACAACGAAGCTCACTCTTGCTAAACTCTTCTAAAGACCAATTAATCAAAGCCATTAAGTTCTTATGACAGATCTCCACCCCTTTTGGTATACCAGTCGAACCAGACGTATAAATTAAGTAAGCAAGATCGTTAGGTGAATAAGTTAAATTAAGATTCTCTCCATTCAATTCAACGACCTTTTCCGAACTTAACTCAACAATTTGATAATTAGACAAACGCGGAAAAGTAACTTGCTCACTCACAGCGACATGTTTCAAGCCACTGTCGTTAACAATTGACGCAAGACGATGCTCTGGAATTGAAGGGTCAAGAGCAACATAAGCAGCCCCTAGTTTAAAAATAGCCAATAAAATTGCGGGTAAGTCCTTATCTCTCGTTAAAGAAACACCGACTATATCTGCGCAAACCACTCCACTGTTTTGTAATACTCTTGCGTATTGATTAGCCTTTATATTCAACTCAACAAAGCTTACTTCATGTTGACTATCAAGTACGGCTATCTTATCTGGGGTCTGTAAAACTTGGTGTTCAAAAGCGCTAATAATTGAGTCTTGGCCTAACTTATTTGGCAAAAGTGAAGGTGTTGAAAGGTGACTTAACAACGCCCGCTCTTGTTCACCAAAAGTATCAAGCCTGTCAATTGACATAACAGGGTTGACTAATACCTGCTCCAATATTTTAACAATGCCGTCAAGTACACGCCTTGCTGCCAATTGCGAGAGCCATTTTAAGCTGTGATCGAGTTGCAACTCAACATAGTCGGTTGCACCGTATTCCCAAACATTGAGCATCGCTGGTGTTTGTTCGTGACTGTGTGACCAATACACAAGATCAGCTGTTTGCCCTTCGATTTCTATATCACTATCCAGATGCAGAAAATTAAATGCAACATCATACAAAGGTGCTCTCTGTGCGGAACGACTAATACAACTATAAATGTCGCCAATAGGAAATTTTGTATGACGAAAATTTCGCTTTATTTGCGATGATATCTCCACCGCGATTGACTTAAAACTATTCGTACCATCTAGGTTTAATCGTAAAGGGCTCATACTAGTAAAAACACCTAGTTTAGACTTTTGTTTATGACCACTACGATTATGAACGGGAACACCTATCGTTAATTCTTTTTTTCGATATGACAATATCCAATATAGTGCGTAAGCTGAAAGTAACAATTGCGGGAAAGCGATGTTTAATTCGGCTGCTGCCTTTTTCAATGCAACAACTTTTTCTTTCGGTAAAACGCTAATTTCCCTACGACTTGGAATGCAGTCCTCGCCTTCATAAGACACATTCAAATCTGGCGAAAAAAGTGGCTCAGTAGATAAATCCTTAAGGTTTTCTTGCCAATATGCTTTATCGTTTTGGTATTTCGTACTACTTACATATGACTTATCCAGTTCGACGATATCAGGCCAGCTGATTTCCAACTCAGGTGCACTTTTGCCAGCCAAGTCTTGATTATAATAAACACCAATCAACCTAGCGAGATTTGCAAATCCCCAGCCGTCGACCGCTATATGGTGAGCTAATGATACATAACGGTAATGTCGCTTGGCCATTTTTATCAAGAAAGAACGAAACAAAGGTTCGTCATGGATTTCAAATGGTGTTTGAAACTGTTTATCTAACCATAAATCAATTTCGCTCTCAGACTTATCACTAAAATCTACTATCGGTAAACTTGTATCACGCACTTTAGTTAAATATTGCCCTAAACCGCTTTCTTCTGACAGAATACGTATGCCAAACGCGTCGTGATTTCGTACCATCTGAGCATGCGCTCGTTGCACACGCTTTGGGTCTATATTTTTAAAACGAATAAAGCCACCAATATTATACAATGGGTTGGCAGGATATCTAAGCTGGGCAAAGTAAATATCTCGTTGGGTTGAAGTCAAGGCTATTTTATTTGGGATCATATGGATGTTCACACAAATTCCTCTTGTTTTTCTTCTGGCGCCTCGGTAGGAATAGTCACACTGGACTCGTCTCTGCGCAGCCCCCTTTCCATTACAATGACCTGATCGGCAAGGTCGAAGTATCTATCATCGTGACTTATTACTATCACAGCTTTTCCAGCCTCTCTTAATTCCTTTAGCAATTCATAATAAAAAAAGTGTTTAAAGTCAGGGTCCTGATCCGCCGCCCACTCATCAAACAGATACAAATCCTTTTCTTCTAAATAAGCCACTAGGAGTGCTAATCTTTTTCTTTGTCCATCCGATAGCTTAAGTGTAGAAAAGCGGCCATTTTCTATTGTCACTTTGTCTTGCAGCTTTAATTTGGTTAAATACTTCTGTACTTTGTCTTCATCTAATTTGTTACCTAAGCCATGCAGGCTTTGAAATAGGTAATAGTCTGAATAAATAGATGAAATACATTGCCGGTAACTATTAATATTATCTTTTGTTACTTCGACATCATCAAAGCTAATGCTGCCCGCTGTTGGTAAATAGTGCATGGTAAGCATTTTGCCTAATGTAGATTTCCCCGAACCATTACCACCCACGATAAAAGTAACCTGCCCTTTCTTGAGTTGAAGTGAAACAGGTCCAACAGAGAATGATGTATCCTCTTCCTGACTAGGATAAATAAAACGCAAGTTTTTAACTGTAATTGACTGCCAAGGTTTTATCGGCTCGACTGACTCATTAAACGCTTCTTCTGCTAATAGCTTTCGTAAATGTGTTATTTTTCGCAATGAAACTTTTGCCATAGACAACTCTGGAAAAGTATTTAAAATCGACCCGACAGGGCCGGTAACATATAACATTGCCATTATGACGCCAATCAGCTCTTCGCTACTAATATCACTGTAATTAACAAATACGAACGTAATGACTCCAATAACAAAAAAGCCAATAAGGTCACCATAGTTCATCGCGCTACGAACAATTGCCAAAGCTGTCTTTTGTGTTTTAATCAAGCCAGACTCTGCATCATTTAACTCAACTTGATGATAATGCTCTTTTCGACTTGTATTGAGCTTTAATTCCTTAGCGCCATAAATTAAGCCTCGAATGCCCTCATGCAGATCATCAACCCTCTCTCTGGCTTTGATAAAGTAATTACGCCCAATTAACATTGGAATTTGATAAGTTAATGCACCAAATAGAATAGCCGCCAACACAAAACCAAAGGCTTCAGCATTTAATAGCAACAAAAAACTCAGCATACTAACAATAGTAACCATTGAAATAATCAAATCAGGCAACACTTTCACGCCTCTCATTATGTCTTCAACGTCCTTAGTGATTGTCGCTAGCAGCTTAGGCGAACCAACATTTTCTAAATTAATTAACGAAGCTTTTGCTATATTTTGATAAATGTCTTTGCGCAGATCAGAAGTCACATCAAGCGCTAACCTTGTTAACGTTATTTGGGAAAATGTTCTAGCAAAAAATATAAATAAGCAAATAATCAAGAACGCAGTGGCAAAACTCTGGTTAGCTACTTCAATACCGAATACGATAGCATTAGCTGTATCTTCGGCAACAAAACGACTATCTCCAGTGATACTGTTTAACACTATAGGGATAAGCAAGCTGTACGCAACACCAGCTAATGAACCAAAAACTATCGCAGCAAACAGTTTGTTTGGCGACCTATGGATAAATGCATCAAATAATTTCATTAACTAGGCCTTTATTTATTTTTGGGTAATAAACTTAACTTTTGATTTTTGCTTACTAACAACCAAGGAAGAGTTGCATATTCTAGATTATTAAAAGGCTCAACCATGTCATCATAATGTTTACTCAAAATATTGCCGGACTGCCCAGTACTATTCATAAACCAGTGTTCCCCGCTCGCACCACCCAATGATATTATCTGTCTAAAACCTGCACCAAAGCTTTGCTCATAGCCTTGAGATGGTTGATAAGATGCATTAGCAACATTTACACTATTCACACTGCCACCATTATTGATACTTCGCTCGAAAATCCCTTTAAGTAACTTTATTTGGCTAATTGGCTGGTGCTGGTAAACCGTTTTATGCAACTCCCCCCAAATCCAACCTTCCATATCATCTCCTGCCAGTTTGGTAAGCTCTTCGATAGCGCTATCCAAAGACGAAAGTAACACGCCATTACAATTTGAATGACTACTAGAGTTAGGTCCATCACACCAATGTTCTTGTCCTGTGCTAAGCATGTCCAACATTTGACTAATTGTTAGGTTACCTATGATCCTGCCTAAAAACATGTCAAGTTCTAGCTTATTGTATGGCGCTTGAAGATCTTCAAGCAATAAAGTCTGACGAAGATGATCAAGCCAGACGGTCACTATTGTCGGCGCTACGTGTGATTTAGTCATATTGCCGTCCCAATTTTTAATCACTTCTATTGCCTGGCATTGAGTGGTGGTTTCGCAGTGAACCTCTTTCAATAATGGCAGTATTGATGCTACAGCCAAATCTTTTATATCACCCTGAATCGTCGCATTGTCTATCATCGTCACCTTACTATTAGACTCTAACTTATTCGCTAGCAATTCACTAATTCGCTCAGCTCGAGCTGTTGGTGCCCATTTGGCACTGATAAAATAAGGGTAATCGTCACTAAAGGCTTTATCATTGGCTGATACGATGTACCCTGAATGAGGATCCTTAATTTCAGGTAACTGCTTTCTAGGTATAAAGCCTTGCCATTGAAACCTATCATCCCAACCGATAGATGGCAGTAACCCTTTACCTGTTTTACGTACCGGTATTTTACCTGCTGCGACAAGCCCTATTAGGCCATCGTTATCTGCATACAATAGATTTAACGCTGGAGCGACTAAACTATTTGCAGAGCTTTTAAAGTCGTCCCAGTCATTCGCATAATTCAACTCATAGAATGCTTGAAAACTCGTGTCATCAGGATCAAGAGCAGTCCAACGTAAAGCAACAGGGTTTTCGATCAAGCCATATACATCACTTATTATTGGGCCATTACGCGTACTTCTTACTTTTACTTTTAAGGGCTTAAGTGGTTTATTCATCGCAGCAGGAAAGTCTTGCTTCACTGAGATCAACTCAGTTCTTTCGGAAATGGCTTGCCACTTTCCATTGACTAAGTACTGTTCCGGATTATGAACGTTAACTTGTTCCACAAAAAGGTCTTGAACATCAGCTCCTAAATTAGTGCCTCCCCAAGCAATGTGCGTATTTTGTCCAAACAAAATCACGGGAAGCCCTACTAAAGCCGCACCTTTTGCATTAATTTCTTCTCCCTTTATGTTGGCAAAAAACCAGTACGATGGGATCTGTAATCCTAGGTGTGGATCATTTGCTAGTATGGTAGCTC
Organism: Pseudoalteromonas sp. CO342X; assembly: GCF_004208915.1. Taxonomy (NCBI): domain Bacteria; kingdom Pseudomonadati; phylum Pseudomonadota; class Gammaproteobacteria; order Alteromonadales; family Pseudoalteromonadaceae; genus Pseudoalteromonas; species Pseudoalteromonas sp. CO342X. The sequence continues at coordinate 207,814 of NZ_SGPH01000042.1, read as the reverse complement.
CGCTACTGCTTACTTTCCCACTGACAGCCCACGCATTACTTCCTACAAATTTTCCACCTAGTTGTAGTTGCATGTTCTGTTTATTAAAAAGCTCATTTGCTAACGCTAAATAGCCACTTTCGATCGAAAAACTAGCTACCTCTGTCGGCGAAGTCTCCCCTTTGAGGTCGGGATAAATAAAATGTAGTTTGTCATTATCAAGTACTTGAGATGCAGCATAGTGCTCCAACTCATCGAGGTAGTTCCCCCCTAAATTTAGTGCAAAAACCTTTATCCATGCTAACGAATCAACTTCTTTCCAATATTGAGGCTGAATGTCAAACATCATAAATTCTGAAGGTAACGCATCTGATTCATCAATCCAAGCATTCACACCATTAGCATATGAGGTTAAAGCTATTTTTGCATCAGGTGATAAGCTGTCAAAAGCGGCTTCTGCTGCGGAATATAGACCCAAACTACGCATAAAAACATCTTGCTCAACCATACTTTTGCCAAACACTTCACTTAAACGGCCGCCTGCCATACGTTTTTGTATTTCAAGTTGCCATAATCGCTCTTGAGCTTGCAAATATCCCATAGTAAAAAAAGCATCTTTATCTGAGTTAGCTTCTATAAAAACAACGCCCCAGTCATCCCTCAATACTTCTACCGGAGCTTCTATACCAGACACTTCAAAACTGCCGTCTGTCTTTGGTAAACTACTAAGAGCAATAAAGCCTAGCCAAGTTAAGAATGCGACTAACGGCAATAGAATAAGAAAAATAAATCGACTAAGTAATGGTTTTTTTAACACTATAAATGTTCCTATAAAAAGAAGTAATCAACTAACTTCTATTCAATGTTTAGACTATATATTTCCATGTTCTACATAGCATTTTTTTGGTTAAGCACTGAAACTAATCATTTAACTAGCCTGCTTTTGAATTAAATACGTACAAAATGATTCACTATCAGGGTTTGTTTTTTGCCAATCTCTATATTTGATTATAAATGAAATTAAGCTCTCTTCTTTGTCATTACGCCACGTAAAAATTCCGCCACACATATCATTCCAATTACGATAGGCTTCTTCATTTAATAACGCTTGATGGGCTGCTTTGTATTTATAACAGGGAATATTAGGCGCTAAATGATGGATAAGATGATACCTGTCTCCGTGCCTTCCAATTATAAAGTTTTCTAGCCAAGTTCCATTTCGATTACGAGTTAAAAACAAACTCTCTTTTTCTAATTCCGGCAGCGGATAATGTTCTGCTAGCTCTGCCAGCCAGCCGATCGTTATTCCAGCGGTAAACATAGGCACAAGCCAAAACAAAATAAACTCAGTGATAACTCCAAAATATACAATTAAGGACGCCAATACGGCCCAATAAACGAAGAAGGCCCAGCGCTCTCGAACCGCTTCACGTTTTGTTTTATCTGACTGACCGGTCATATCAAAAAAGATTCTATCCTTAAATATGTATTTGATGTACTGAATGGATCTATACCCAATCATAGACAGTAAAATATTTTTGATAATAAACCAATGAACTGGCTGAGAATTATCATATAGCCCACAGCTAATATGAAACTCAAAGTCAGGATCTTCTTGTCTATCTCCTAGGTGACTGTGGTGCTTCATGTGAGAACATTTGTATGGAACAGCCATATGAAATACTAAATAACTAGAGAGGTAAGTGCCACCAATATGATTGAGTATTTTGTTTTCTGCGAATGTATTATGTGAGGTTTCATGCAACAAATTTGCGAAAACTCGATGCACAGAACCAATCAATATCACAGCCAGTGGATAAAATATGTAAGAAACTACGACACACACATATATAGAAACAGCAACTATTAAACAGTTAAAAAGAATTATTAATAGACAACTATAATTGTCACGTTTGAGTTTTGATATCTTCCTCAGTGTTTCTCTGGATATTTTCATATCCAGAGATGAATTGGCATTACTCATAAATATCCTTGAATCTAATGTAATAATTTTTATTTTTGCAAAATATTTGTCTTTAAAAAGCTGTATTAGAATACAGCCTTACGCTAATTGATTAGACAGAAGTGAGTATCTTATAATAACTCAGCTTAAAAACTTTAAAGGCTCACGACGCTACTATGTCAGTGATAGAACCAAATAAGTGCTCCTCTTTAACATCGGAAGAATCTCACGCATGAGATGTTTTTTTAGTGTTCACTATTTAGACATTCCTTATAGAATCTTGTAGTTAAAATGCTCCAATAAGAAAGAGTAACAATCAAAAATGCTACTTAAATGTGAGATTTCCGCTGATGATAGTCGGTTGATTTGTATATTATTTTTATTGACTATTTGATTGGTCATATAGTCTTTCACCTGAACTTTTGCATACGGATCAATACTCTCAGCTACTCCTTCAGGTAACTCCAACACCCTAGATAGAATCATTGGGTCTTCGCAAAAATTCTCATAAGTAACCAACGGGATATTGAGTGAAGTAACGAGTTCTAAAATGGTCATACTTCTTTTCAACCATGCTGCTGCCATGACCGAAAGTATCTCCAGCCTTTCGTTTTGAGAAAGCTCATCCGCTTCATGATGACGATACAGAGTACTCGCGCAATTTGCATAAGGGTCTCGGTTATTTGCCAAAAATGAACAAGAATCAAATTGACTAGCAAGCGTTTTTATCCTCACCATATTGGACGGGCTCTTTTCAACTACAACTTTTACACTTGGATTTTGAGCTTTTGTTTTTTGATATTGATTTAACCAAACAGATTTGACAGATGCATAATCTATAACCTTATTGCTATTCCATCTATCATCCTCACATAGGCCAGGAACAAGCCACTGACCTTCACCACTTTCATGCAAAAGCATCGTTTTATTGCTCGTATTTAAAATTTCTGCCAAAGCAGTACTACCCGAATAAGGCGGTGTAATTATAAAAAGAAAGTGAGGTTCATGCCCTTTTGTGTATTCGGCCATTGGCCAATGTAACTTTGGACTATCAATTATAATATCGTCGGTATAATCCACTTACTATTCCTTATTAATTAATAAGCAAAAAAAATAACTGTGCACGATTAAATAGCTACAAATAAGCTTGTAAAAACTATTAATATCAAACAAATAGGCATAACGTTAAACTACTTGCACCATTGCTTGAATTTTCTGGTCAACTCCAGCCGAACACTTTTCTTAAAACATTTTCATACTCAGCGTGTGGCTGATCATTATTAGCTGACTACAGTCTCTCTAAATTGTAATGTCTCACCTAGTCAGCAACAGCGCTATCACAACGAGCCCCCATGCTTGCTCGCATACCAAATTGCTTTAGCAACTTACGGTATCGCTTATTCGTATAGTCAGAATTAAGCATTAAATCCTAGACTGTCTTTCTCAGGTTAAAAGCCTAAATCACGTCTTTTATAACTAAACCAGTCATCATGCCTGCCAACAGTTCGACGATAATATAAATTCATTCCAACAGCAAGGTACATCCAACTTTCACTTGTCTTTAGTAGAGTAAAAAACCAAACGTAGTCGAACTATTTCTCACTCGGTGCTCCTTTAATGATAGCTAACAGCCAAAGCGACATAATTTTAACGTGAAGTAACAATATTTCTGGCTTCATACCTCATATACAGATTTGTTTCAGATGAACAACCACATGACTCATATGTCGGGACTACCCACTCATTGCAATAGTAAGCAGTCCTAATACGTTTCCATTATCGGATTTACCATCAACTACCCATGTTTTAGGTTGGTTAGGTCTCGCCACCTTATCTACTTCATCATTAAGAATCTTATATAGCAACGGTATTCTCAACTTAACCATTGGGCTAGTTTTCAAAAATCAATTCGGTCAATCCTTCTCTCTGTAGTAGTTGACCAATTCCACACAGTAAATTAAGTTTTTCTTCTGCTACAGCTGGAGCTTGAATCTCGTTATGAAACTATGCGACCTTCCCAGTTGTAATAGTTCACCAAGTAAATGCTAACATCTTGCTCACCTTATTTAAATGCAACATAGCTCCTCTAAGCTTGCCTCTTTGTTAATATGCTCTATCTAATAGCATCTGGCTTTTCTGAAATCGCCCACCCGACAACTCGCTTCGCGTATAAATCAATGTCTACTGCAATATCTCCACACCACATTTGATTTGGATTTTGCAGATCGAACTCTCGATTTAACAGGTTTGATATATCAGAACGTTCCTTCAGCGCTACTTTATTAGTGTGTGCTCCTGTTCTTTTTTGACACAAGTTGCACATCACGCGTTACCCTCCTGACCTTAATTAAACCAGCATCAATATCTAAATCCGCAAGCATTACTGAAAGTTTACGACTATCCGCAAAGCCTCGACTGAGGTTGAAGCAAGTATCTAGTTGTGCTCTAAGTTCAATCTCTTTGACGTTGATTCTGGTTTTAACCTCTTGAATCTCTTGTTGCTCGGGAGCAAAACTTTGTACTTAGGCGTTTCACCGTCGCGTTCAAGCCTAAGTTGTTGCCTCAGCACTTTAAAACGATTTCACCTACATCCAAAAAGTGACATGCATCTCGGAGAAAGTAGCCTTTATCCAAAAATAAACAAGCTGCTTCAAGTTTAACTTCTTTACTAAATGTTCGACACTTTTTTGCCATCCGATACCTTTAGTCGAATGCTAATGATATCCTCTAAAATAGTGTCCAAGTTCATTGAACTACAACAAAGTGTAAAAGGGCTGCTGCTTATTCATGATATTTACGAATTACAGCAACCTTGTCATCTTCAATTTCTAGCACTTCCATCATGGTTTGGCTATACTCAATTGGCCGTTTGGTTTCAGGGTGGATACCTTTCGCATAGTTTTTGTATCTAATTGCTATCGCTGAGCTGTTGAATACAAATACATCTAAGAGTTCGGCACTGTAATTCGTGTGCGCACCTAAATAAAACATCATGCCTTTTCGCTTAAGAGCTTTTCCATTCGGTTGCCGTGAATCGTCAGTTACCCAAGGTAAATGAGAATGACCCACATCATCTGTCAGTAACGCTAAGTAAGCCTCAATTTCTTTCTCGCTCGCTGTTGGTGCTTGAGTAGCGGTCATTTTATCAAAATACTGCTGTGCGAAATCTTTCAAATTAAGTTGTGATTCTTGAGCGGAGCATGTTGCAACAAATGCAAATGAAAGTATTATTGCGAGAGTTGCTTTCATTGTGTGATTCCTTCTTCTTGAAAATGTTAGATGATAGCTCCCTCTACTATGGACTTGTATATAAAATTTTCAATACATTATAAAATAATTTTTGTACTTTAATTGCAGCGATCATAGAAAGATGTGGAATAATCACGGCAGGATCGCACTTTGTAAAAAGGCTTTAACACCCGGTCTTTTTCTGATCTAATAACGCCCACATTATCACTATCTACTTGTTAATTATGTCGTTATTTAGCCACCTTGAACTTGTTGAAGATAAGTATCCTTCTATCAATCTACATCATGATCTTGCTGATGTTTTATTTCTTATCATCTCGGCAGTTTTATCTGGTTGTGAAGGCTGGAAAGATCTCGAGGTGTTCGGGCACAGTAAACTGCCCTCGCTCAGGCAGTTCCGAGCATTTAGAACACCAAATCGCTAACACCCACCATTAATTTGCACCTTCTAAAGATATCACCTAAGCTTTAACTCTGCACTCAAAGGATTGAAGAAACCAAACTATGGCAACTGCCCGTAAAAGACAAATCAGTTTAACCGACACCAAATACTACCACTGTATCTCCCGTTGCGTAAGGCGCGCCTTTCTGTGCGGTGAAGATAAATTTACCGGAAAATCATATGAGCACCGCCGAGATTGGGTTGAAGAAAAGCTCCTGATGTTGGGGTCTGTGTTTTGTATTGATATCTGTGCTTATGCTGTGATGAATAATCACACTCACATTGTTTTATATGTTGATGATAGAAAGGCTAACGCCTGTCGGATGAAGCGATTGTCATACGATGGCACAAGTTGTTTAAAGATAATTGGATAAGCCAAAAATTTATTGAAGGTGAGCCACTCAGCGAGTCGGAGATGTATGGACTCCTCCCCCTTATCGGGAGAGTACGGTATAAAGATATTGCAAAACACTTTTACCAAATAAGGAGTCCATACATGACACAGTCTAATTTAATTGCTATCGACTTGGCGAAAAACATTTTCCAAGTAGCACAGCTGAAAGGCAATAAACTCAAGTTTAATAAGCCAATGAAACGCGAACCTATGCTTGAGTTGCTAGCAAAAGCCGAGGGTTCAAAGGTCGTGATGGAAGCTTGTGGTAGCGCCCAGCATATTGCTCGAAAAGCACTGTCACTGGGGCATGATGTCATGTTGCTTCCCCCTAAGTTCGTAAAAGCGTTTAGGCAAGGCCAAAAAACCGATGCAAATGATGTCCTCGCTATTGCCAGTGCAAGCCAAGCATATAACGTGAAGCCCTGTAAAATCATGACAGTTGAAGAGCAAACGTTACAATCATTGAGTCAAGCGAGAGCCTTAATAGATAAACAAAAGACTCAGCTTTCAAATCAAATACGTGGCTTGCTATTAGAGTTTGGTATTGTCATTAATCAAGGCGATGCTGCGTTAACACAAGTCGTTCCAGATATTTTAGAAGATGCTGAAAATGCGCTACCTATCGCATTAAAACAAGCACTCGCGGTGAGTTATGACCTATATAAAACACAATGCGACGCTAAAGCACAGTTACATAAACAAGTTGAAGCGATAACCAAGCAAAATGACAGTTGCCAGCGCTTAATGGCATTAGAAGGCGTTGGCCCAATTACCGCGATAGAGCTGCTATCCTTTCTAGGCAATACTTCACAATTTAGTGATGCCAGAGGGGCGGCGGCATGTGCAGGTGTTACACCGACCCAGCACTCATCAGGCGGAAAAGCCAAGATAGGTCATATCCCCAAAAGACGAGGCAATACATTAAGGAAAAACCTGTTTCTCGGTGCAAGAACGGTAGTCAGTATGTTGTGGTTCAATAAACCCGGACACTATTTTAGGTGGTATCATTACCACTCAACTAGAGGTGCCCAATGGCAAGAAAACGTCGAACATTTAGTAAAGAATTCAAACTTGAAGCAGCTTGTTTAGTTTTAGATAAAGGCTACTCCCTCCAAGATGCATGTCACTCTTTGGATATTGGTGAAACCGCCTTAAGGCGCTGGGTACAACAGCTTGAGGGTGAACGAAACGGTGAAACGCCTACGTCTAAAGCGTTGACCCTTGAACAGCAAAAGATTCAAGAGCTTGAAGCCAGGATCAATCGCTTAGAGCGAGAAAAATCGATACTAAAAAAGGCTACAGCTCTCTTAATGTCAGAAGAAATGAACAATATTCGTTAATAGACCAATTAAGTGAGCACGAACCGGTAGAAATGGTCTGTAACGTCTTTGATATTGCTCGTTCAAGTTTTTATGACTATAAAAGACGTCGCAACATCATTGACGTCAATGAGATTAAGCTGAGAGCGCAACTAAACGCTTGCTTTAATTTCAGTCGAGGCGCTGCGGGTAGTCGTACACTCTTAGCAATGCTTGCAGATTTAGATATTGAGGCTGGTTTATTCAAGGTCAGGCGGATAATGCGTGATATGCACCTTGTGTCGAAACAACCAGGACCACACGTTTATAAAGTAGCGGTGAATGAACGCCCTGATATACCAAACTCGTTAAATCGAGAGTTCGATGTGCAAAATCCAAATCAAGTGTGGTGTGGAGATATCACGTATATTTGGACTGGTCAGAAGTGGTCATACTTAGCAGTAGTTATTGATTTATACGCGCGGCGAGTTGTCGGGTGGGCGATGTCAGAAAAGCCATATACTGCATTAACTATCAAAGCATTAGATAGAGCATATGAACAAAGAGGCAAACCTAGGGGAATTATGTTCCATTCTGACCAAGGCTGTCAGTACAGCTCAATCAAATTTAGGCAAAGACTATGGCGATATCAAATAACACAAAGTATGAGCCGCAGAGGAAATTGTTGGGACATAGATAATACACTTAGTCATACTGACAGTGAATATCTGACCCGTGCTGGGATTGATCAAATATCTTTGTGTTGACCTGTCGATATTCATTAGTCAGTAATTTCATTATATTCAGTATCAGTGACCTAATAGGAGCATTGTATTGCAACATCTGTGTCCAGTCCTGTTACTGAGACTGTGAGGGCTGAGGATATGAATCGCAATGACATTTCTAACAATTTAACATTAGGTGTCGATACTCATTTAGATAACCATGTTGCTGTACTCGTTAATGATATTGGTCAAGTTGTCGACACCCAAGAGTTTACTGTAAATTCAACCGGCTATAGCCAACTGTACAAATGGTGCAAGTCATTTGGAACGGTGAACCAAGCTGGATTAGAAGGAACTGGCACATATGGTGCTGGCTTATGTAAGTTCTTACAAGAGCAAAAGGTTACTGTTTTTGAAGTTAACCGCCCTAATCGCGCTATAAGAAGGTTAAGGGGGAAATCGGATCCAACGGATGCTGAAAGTGCGGCTCGTTCTGTATTAGCCAAAGAATCTACTGCAATCCCAAAATCTCATGATGGCATAGTTGAAGCAATGAGATTTTTAGTTGTCGCAAGGAAAAGCTCCGTAAAGTCTAAGACACAAGCTATTAATCAAATTCGAGCTTTACTTGTGACAGCACCAGAGCATATTCGTCAACAGTGCTATGTTCCTTCGAGCTATCGGTGCATTACTGCTTGTAAAGCATTAGAAATGAACTCCGTAAACGTACTTGAAGAAACATTAATATCAATGTTACAGCTGCTAGCAGAGCGATGGATGATGCTATCACAAGAGCTAAAAACAATTGATAAGAAACTTAAAGCTTTAACCAACTCAGCAGCTTCAACATTACTAGAGCAATATGGTGTTGGAAGCTATGTTGCAGCTACACTCCTTGTGGCTGCTGGTGACAACCCTGAGCGACTCAAGAAGGAATCATCATTTGCAGCCTTATGTGGAGTTAGTCCATTAGATGCATCTTCCGGTAAAAAGCAACGTCATAGGTTAAACAGAGGTGGAGCAAGAGATGCCAATAATGCACTTTGGACTGTAGCTTTGATTCGAATGCGTAATGATTTCAGAACAAGGAAATATGTAGAAAAGCGTTCATCAGAAGGGAAATCAAATAAAGAGATCCAGCGTTGTTTAAAACGCTATATTGCAAGAGAGTTATATCCAATAATAGTTTCTGATTTATCAAAGCTAACTTGACCTTGACATAGGAGCGTCAATGCCCCGATGGAGCGTTTATTTAGAAGTCTCAAAACGGAATGGCTTCCAAGTACAGGCTACAGTTCATTTAAAGAAGCTGAACAAGACGTTAGCTTTTACTTGATGACCTATTACAACTGGAGAAGGCCTCATAGTCATAACGATATGCAAGCTCCAGCAGTAGCAGAAGAAAAACTTAATTCACTGTCCGGAATTAGTTGACTACTACAAGCAGCTGAGCGTCCATATATGTCACTTATTTTTTCTTTTATTTTTTCCTTTCCAATCCCCCCATTCATTAATGTATTAAGTAATCTGAGCTGCGGGTGATTAAGGCAAATTTTAAATACAATAAGTTTGCTCATTCTTCATCCAATCTCAAGTTAAGTACTAGAATGCAGCCCAATACTAACAACACACCCACTCCAATACAGCGCATAAACTCAACTTGATTGGATAAGTTAAAATCAAAATACTACTCATTTATGCACCTAAATAGGAAAAAGTAGATATTTTTTTCGTTCTACCTTTGACAATTATTAATATACAGCTAATTTTGTTACCAGCCTGTTTCAAAGGTTAATTTTAAAATAATTATAAATAGGAACAATAAGATGAAAAAAACACTACTTACTTTGTCCATCATGTCGACGTTTGGTGCTACTACCGTTTTTGCACAAGATGCAACGTATCAAGGCGCAGCCGTGGATGCGGAAATTGCGAATACCTGCATCGTGCGTTTTAAAGATGATGTTTCAAAGTTTGATGTTGAAGGTAAAGCGCGTGGCATGGTCGCAAAAGCGAATGCACAAGCGAAACATGTCTATAAAAATACCATTAAAGGCATGGCCGTGAACATGAGCTGTGACAAAGCTAAATCCGCGTTTGCAGGAAATAGCGATGTGATGCGCTTTACTCCCGATGGTAAAGTGTATGCAAGCCCGGCAAAAGCAAAGGGAAAACCAGGTGGTGGTAGTAACCCACAAACAACACCTTGGAGCGTAACGCGTGTTGGCGGTCCTGTGAATGGCAACGGTTATACCGCTTGGGTGATTGATACTGGTATCGACTTAGATCATCAAGATTTAAACGTTGACGCAAGCCGCGGTTTCTCTGCTTTTTCTAGCGGTAGAAATGCAGGTATGGACGACGGCAACGGCCACGGCACACACGTAGCGGGTACGATTGGCGCGCTCGATAACGATATTGATGTAGTGGGTGTTGCAGCGGGCACCACTGTAGTTCCAGTAAAAGTGTTAGATGCTCGTGGCTCAGGCAGCTGGTCAGGTGTTTTAGCTGGTGTCGATCACGTTGCGGTCAATGCAAGTCCTGGCGACTGCGCAAATATGAGCTTGGGTGGCGGCTTCAACCAAGAGCTAAATGATGCTGTTGAAAGCGCAGCTCAACAATCTGGTGCTTTCTTTGTGGTAGCCGCTGGTAACGAAAGCCAGCACGCGGCAAATGTATCTCCAGCTAGTGCTTCACACAACCGTGTATTCACTATTTCAGCGACCGATTCAAATGACCGTTTTGCAAGCTTTTCAAACTATGGCAACCCACCTGTAGACTATGCAGCTCCTGGTGTTGGCATTTTATCACTGAAAAATGGTGGCGGAACAACAACGATGTCAGGCACTTCAATGGCTTCACCTGCGGCCTGTGCTGTGATCATGATGCGAAATGGTAACCCAGGTACTGATGGTAAAGCATCGAACGATCCTGATGGCAATGCAGATAGCATCGTTCATCTTTAATATGGCTAGAGAGCACCTAGTGGTGCTCTTCTCCTCTTCCGAATCCCCTTCCCTGCTCAATAAACTATTGTTACAAATAAACACGCCCTATTCTGGAGCTGATGCTTAGTATGTTGCTAAACTGAGGACAACAATAACAATCAAATTAACTGGAATCGCTATGTCATTACAAAAATGGGGAGGTGTCGCAGCACTCACAGAAGCCGCGACTTATTTATTTGGTTTTGTTTTATTTTTTGGGGTGCTGGACTCTAGTGAGCACAATACGCCAACGCTTTATCTAGATTTTTTTGTGCAAAATCGCGATACCTTTTTTCTTGGTTATATCGTGATTGGGATTATTTTCAGTTTTGCTCTGATTGTGTTGGTGCAAGCAATTCATCAACGCTTTCACACAATGTCACCTGACTGTATGAAGTTTGCTAGCGTTGTTGGCTATATTTGGGCGGCGATTGTCCTTGCCAGTACCATGGTTTTTTTAACCAGCATTGAAGCGATTGCAAAATTTCATGAGATGGATCCGGCGCTTGCATTAACGATCAATCGCACCGTTTCGATAGTGGTAGATGCACTTGGCGGTGGCATTGAATTGGTTGGCGCCATTTGGGTGCTTACAATCAGTTGCGTCGGTCTCAAACATAAAATATTTAGCCCACTGCTTCATTATTGGGGTTTGCTTGTAAGTTTAGCTGGGATTTTAACTTTATTTTCAGGTTTATCTTTCCTTGCCAAAAACCCATTTTTTGAGGTTACTACGGCTATATTTGGTCTCGGACAAATCCTATGGTTTATTGGAATAGGCGTGATGCTATTGAGGAATAAGACATCATCAGTGGTCGCTCCCGACTAAGTTAGGCACAACCACTGCTGGAATAATCCCCCCAAGAGGCGATTGAAAAGTTATCGCCAAAACCACGCGTTTACTCAGGTTCTGGCAGCACAGGAGGCGTACTATCCATATAAGTCAAAAAGTTAGCCCAAAGAGTATGAGTTCTGGTTTTAACTAACTCCTTACGACATTCGAGTGCCATCACACCACGAATAGTACCTTCTCGCCATTGGGTATATACCGCGCCACAGTGTGCATCGAGATAGCTTTGCCACGCCAACTGCGAGGCTTTAATCGCTTCTACCAGTTGCTCATCAAAAGCATTATGTTCAAGGCTTTTTTGGTAGTAACGTTCAAGTGTTTCAGTTCTGACGTTAAGCTCGCTCATTGCACACTCGTTGATGTCTATGGTTGAGATAGGGTTTTCACATACACCTCCTCCCGCCAACGCGATTTGGCAATTTAATAAAAACAATGCAGCCGCTATTAATCTCATGGTATTTCCTTTTGTGTTTAACCTTTAATGAGTTTCAACATGTTACCGATGGAATCGAGGTTAATTCCACCCATCAGCTCTGGATTATTCAACGCATAGAGGTAATCTTCTATCAGGGTGCAATCAATCTCGTCACGCAGTTCAACAAACCCAGCCCAATTTTCGAGGTCATCTTCGTCGATTTCACCGCTGAGATATTTTGCTAATACCACACTTAACATCGCCTTGCTGATAGCAAGCGATACTGCGCTGTTATCGCTCAATAGTATATTTAACGCCTGCGCTTTGTGTGGGCCGAATGTAACAAATTCAGCCAGTGCTTGTTGCTTATTCATGATTTTTCTCCAGCTCTGCGACCAAAGCAAATAACTCACTCAGCCCAGCTTGCTGTTGCTCGACTTCTTGCGCCGCAAAGCCTAAGCGAATATGACTTAAACTACTAGCCTTATCGAGGGTAAATTCAGGCTCACATTGTACGTAAATCCCTTTTTCAAGCGCTTTTTCAGATAATCTCGAGACGTCGCGTTTGCTGTTTACCCAATACGCCATACCGCCTTGTGGCATTTCAAAGTCAATATCTAATTTGGCTTTAAGCTCGCTTAGGTGCTGCGCCATCGCCTGATGGCGTACTTGATAGGCTTTGGTCATGCGGCGTAAATGGCGCTCAAGCCCGCCCTCTTCCATCCAGTAAGCCACAGCCAACTGGGTAAGGGCATCATTTTTGTGATTAAGTAGCTGCTTACGTGCCACCAATTGCGCAAGTACATCTGCCCGCGCACTCATATAACCCACACGAGCACCAGCAAACATGATTTTTGAGAAGGTAGAAATATAAATCACAATACCACTTGGGTCACTTGCCGCCATCGGCTGCAACGGCGGGCAGAGATAATGAAACTCATGATCGTAATCGTCTTCAATAATAAACACGCCATACTGCTGGCACAGCTGATAAATCGCCATGCGCCTTGGTACAGATAAAGTCACTGTAGTGGGATATTGATGTAGAGGAGTTAAATACAGCAGCTTCACCTTGTTTTGTTCAAGGCAGCGGGCCAAGGCCTCCACTTTAATGCCTTCTGCGTCTTGGGCTAATGCAAAAACTTCAGCGCCCGCATTGGTAAAGGCGTGTCGCGCAGGTGGATAACCAAGCATCTCGATGGCAACACCATCACCAGGGTTAATAAATGCATTTGCCACCAATGAGAGCGCTTCTTGGGAGCCATTACAAATCAGTAAATCATCACATACTAGTCCCCTCGCTCTGCGCAAATACGCCTGAATTTGGGATTTCAGTAACTCGCACCCCGCAATGTCTGAATAGTGAAAATGACTGACATTGGTTTTGCGACACGCCTTTACCAAAAACCGCTTAAACTCATCATAGGGAAAGGCATGAAGATCTGGTAAGCCCCCTGCAAAACTATAGCGGTAGGCCGTACGCTTAGTGCTGCTTACTGGGGTCAGTGTTTTAGCAAATTGCGGTACGATTTGTGGTGTAGAAGGCACCTCTGAAGTTATCTGTTGGCTACTGAAAATAGGCAGTTCAGTATTGACTCGATAACCGCTACGCTCTTTAACCACTAGCCAGCCTTCAGCTACCAAGTTTTGTAGGGCATTCATCACCGTGTGCCGGTTCATACCATGTAACTCAGCCAGCTTTCGGGCAGAAGGAAGTTTGTCACCGGGTGTGAGCTTACCCTCAGTAATGGCGCAGCGTAAAACATCTGCTAAGCGTTTATGCTTAGCATCTTGAGACTGTATTTCTGGGCTAATAGAAATCAAAACTGGTCTAATTAAATTATTAAATCTGGTTGTTTTATATCAACCAAAATCAGCGCAATATGCAAGCATTAAAACACAGAATGAATGAAATATTGATGTTTTCAAAACAAACGCTAGAATCCAATCGCGTTAAGCTCACCCCACTTGAAGCCGCGCATTTACCTGAGTTATTGGCTCGAGGCAAAAAAACTGAGATCTGGAAATGGGTATTTAATAATTATTGTCGCGATCAAAAAACCATAGAGCAATGGTTTTACGGCTCTGCGCAGTTTGACGAAAGCGAACAACTGGTTGTTGCAATCATTGATAAAGACTCAGGTAAACTGGCTGGTAATAGCCGCTTGTTTAGACTTGATAAACTCAACCTAAGTGCCGAAATCGGCCACACTTTTATTGGTACTGAATTTCAACGCACGCATGTTAATACCCACGCCAAATACCTGTTGCTCAAATATGCCTTTGAAGCGATTGGATTGGTACGTGTGCAATTTCAAACGCATGAATGTAATCATAAGTCTCGTAATGCCATCGCACGCCTAGGTGCCCATTTTGAAGGCTTGTCGTTAAAAGATAGGCGCCTGCCTGACGGAAGTTATCGTAATACGGCACGATTTGCCATCACCGACGAGATGTGGCCTGAAGTGAAAGCGAGGTTGGAGGAAAAGTTATGAGTTACCCAAGAAATTACTACGTTGAAAGCAATCCAAACATACTCAGATCTGTGATCACAAAACATCCGCTGGCTACGCTGACGGTGATACAGGAAGGCAAGATAAACACCGTTTTTGTACCGCTAACATTAAGTGAAGACCATGCTTATTTACTTGGACACGCTACAAAAGATAACCCAATTTTCCACGCGGACGGTGTTATTCAAGCAGTTTTCCACTGTGAAGATCATTACCTCTCACCCGCGGTTATCCCTGACATAAAGCTCCCCACGTGGTTGTACGCAAATGTGATAGTTGAAGGTGAGCTCGCGCTTATTGCTACTGATGATGAAAAATACGCGTCAATGCAAGCACAAATAACGCATTTTGAGCAGTTTTCAAATAGTGATTGGCAGCTTGATAGCGTGCCTGCCAATCAACGCCAATCGCTGTTTAACGCCATTAACTTTTTCAAGATTAAAATCAATACGATGCATGGCGCTTTTAAGTTAAGCCAAAACCAGTCGAGTGACATTCGCGCTAAAATCAAAACACATTTACAGCCGCTAAAACCTGCGATGTATAGCTTATTTGTATAAATATAGTGACAAAAATTTAATTTTTCGTTACCTTTCCTATCATGCAAATCTGCACGTCACGTTATCTTTCATTAAATAGGCTTTGGACAAGAGCAAATTATGGAAGGTTTTAACTACTTATTACAGACTTTATTTTAAGGAGAAAATAATGAAAGTATTACCTATTTTAGCATCACTGCTCATCCTCAGTGGTTGCGCAACGATAGATTATTCTAAAATAGAATTAAGCACTGCATCACTGTCCAATCTGGAAGTTGAAGAAATTGGCAACTTACAGCAACGAAAACATGAAATTAAGATTTCTTTCGATTACGCCATTGAGAATTTCAGTCCAGAAAACAAGCTATATATTTGCTCAGTTTTATTTGCCAACATCGATGGGACATCCGTAACTAGCTTCAAAGGTACAAGTCACCCTTGCATTCTTAACGATACGACTGGAAGCGTTTCTATTACTTGGCCTACGCCTGTAGATAAAAGCCTCAATGCACCTAAAATGGTACTTTCCAGGCTGAAATATCCAATCGAGTATTTCGTTACTATCCATCAAAAAACAGGTAAAGACTCAAGCGAATTGATTGGCAAGTCTGAAACGCTAATCAGTAAACTATAAACTGCTAGACTGGGGTCAAAGCGCAACATGTCAACTCTGTACTTCAGCCAACCAATGTTTGCGTCAACGAAAAACACAGGTTGATAGACTTTGCGCTCACACTAAATATCTCGCGTATCTAAAGTCAACAACTGAAAACCTCCTGTCCACTCCCCTTGCGAATGCTAAACGTACAAATCTTTAAAGTATTCAAGCTCATATTGCATTCATGGTTAAGATGCTTCAATGGTAAAATCAGCAAGCAATTTCGATTTCCATGCGTTATTTCAAAAACCTAATAACAAAATTTATTTTGATGATGCAGAAGTGGCCGGGCCTGATGGCAGCGCTGGCTTTTTGTAGCGGTATAGCGAGCTTTATTTTAGTTGAACGGAAAGAGTCGTTTTCACAGATCATCGCTCTGCTTTTACTCACCAGTTGGCTGTGGCTTATTATTGATAACTGGCTTCGCGACCAAGTGGAGCAACGTTTTGGTATTTTGTTGTCACCCAACTTTATGCGCTTTGCCCTACAAATGGTGCAACAGGAAAGTCTATTCTTCGCACTACCTTTTTTCTTGGCTGCCACAACATGGAATCATCCACAGGCTGCATTTACCTGCTTAATTGCACTCTGCGCGTTGATCTCCGTTGTGGACCCGATATATTACAAAAAGCTAGCCCGGCACAATGTGCTGTTTATGGTATTCCATAATTTTGCCTTATTTGTTGTGATTTCAGTTACGCTTCCTATTTTGCTTCACCTGACAACTGACCAAAGTATACAAATAGCGCTAGTCACCGCCATTATTCTTACCCTACCGAGTCTTGGTAATGTCATGCCACACGCAAGGTGGTGGCGTTTTCCCTTATTGGCTCTGCTACTAAGTGCACTTAGCGCTGGCTTGTGGCAGTTACGTAGCTGGGTTCCCCCTGCGGCCTTACGACTCACCGACATAGCACTGGCTTATGAGGTTGATAGGCAACAACGAAAGCCAATGAACAGTATCCAACACCTCGATACCCATTCGCTTCACGAACAAGGCTTATACAGTTGGAGTGCGGTAAAAGCACCTCGAGGACTAAACGAAAAAATCTTTCACGTATGGGTACACAACAAACAAGTGGTTGACCGAATCCCCTTAAATATTAGCGGTGGACGCGAGGAAGGCTATCGTGCTTGGAGCCATAAAACCAACTTTCCCGCCGACTCAACAGGTAAGTGGGAGGTGCACGTTGTCACCAATTCAGGACAACTGATTGGCCTAACAAAATTTACTGTCTCTCCTTAGGAAAGTTTTAAGGAATTACAATCAATTATCGACACCGAGGCGCGGTGATCGCTTTATTATGATATGGTTAAGCGCCTCTTTTTTAACTCAAGGAAGTCTATGACTGATTTTTCCGTTTTACCGGACGAAAACTCAAAGCGATTTGTTGCTGTGCTCAATAAAAAAGTTGAACTTGGTCGGCTTTTTAATGCGCTTGGCCATATGAGCGCTGGGCTCATTGACCAAATTGGTAATACCGATGAGCTCTGTTTTTTACCGTACCAAGACAAAGATGGCGGCATTCACCCATCGATTTCGCACTACCCTTTTATTGTGCTTAAAGCGGATAATAGTAATAAAATCAGAAAAGTGCGAGCAGAGCTTGAGGCTCGGAACATCCCCTTTACCGATTTTACAGATACCATGATTGTTGGCACATCCGAACAGCAAGTAAGCGCCACCGCAGAAACACCTGAACAAGACTTAGAGTACTTTGGCATTTGCATGTTTGGCGATAGCACAGAGCTTAAAGAATTTACTGGGAAATTCAGTTTGTTTAAATAGTAATAGGTTTATTTTCGGTCTTACTGATTTGGTTGTAATTTAGGTTTAATAGATGAAACTGCTTTCAAGTATTGCGCTGGTCATTGTTGTGTTACTAGTCACCCTAAATATGAGTAATTTGCCTTGGGAATTAAGATTTGCGGCTCCTCAGCATAATTACCTTTTCGTTATGATACTGGCTATCACCTTACCCGCTTCTGTGTTGCTGTGGTCGTTATTTCGACACACCAAGTTACTCAAAGTGTCTGGCTTCTTAGTCGCTTTGGCCGCAGCAGTGCCGAGTTTCATCGTATTCATCTTTGCCGCTGGTGATTATTCCGAGATCAAACGAAGCGGCGTTGACAACTCCTTTGCCGAACTTAATCGACTAAACATCAATGACGATAGCTATGTGCTTTACCGAACCAACGGTGGTGCCACCACCTCATATGGTTTAGTTTTACGCTTAGAGCGAGAAATCGGGTTTGGTCTTCATGCGGTAAAGGTCGTTCATAGCAAATACAAAGCCGCAGAAGGTCAGCTGGAGTTGCTTTCTGAGAGCCAAATAAAAATGCAGATCCAGCCTTATGATGCGCAAGACCAAATGGAAGTGGTGGTGTTAGATATTTAAAATGCTTTCAAGGCCGCAGCGTAAAGCACATGATAAAAGCGACAAGATCGCTGTGTAAAACAGCTCCTACTGCGTAGCGTAAATAGGCTTGTAGGAGGCGATTTACCCGCCGAGGGTTTATGTTTTTCGACAGATACTCGTTGAAGAAACCCTTTCACCTCACCAGCGAAAAATCCAATATAAAAACAACAAAATTGCTGTGTGAAACAGCTCCTACCCTGTAGTAAAGTCATGCTTGTAGGAGGCGATTCATTCGCCGAGCAGTTTATGTTTTCCAACGAATTTGTGATGAAGAAATCCCCTTATCTCACCGGCCAAAAATCCAATATAAAAACAACAAGATCGCTGTGTGAAACAGCTCCTCCCTGTAGTGAAGTCATGCTTGTAGGAGGCGATTCATTCGCCGAGCAGTTTATGTTTTCCAACGAATTTTTGATGAAGAAATTCCCTCATCTCACCGGCCAAAAATCCAATATAAAAACAACAAGATCGCTGTGTAAAACAGCTCCTACTCGGTAGTGAAGTCATACTTGTAGGAGGCGATTCACTCGCCGAGCAGTTTATGTTTTCCAACGAATTTTTAATGAAGAAATCCCCTCATCTCACCAGCCAAAAATCCAATATAAAAACAACAAGATCGCTGTGTAAAACAGCTCCTACTACGTAGCGTAAATAGGCGTGTAGGAGGCGATTCACTCGCCGAGCAGTTTATGTTTTCCAACGAATTTTTGATGAAGAAATCCCCTCATCTCACCAGCCAAAAATTCAATATAAAAACAACAAGATCGCTGTGTAAAACAGCTCCTACTGTGTAGCGTAAATAGGCTTGTAGGAGGCGATTTACCCGCCGAGGGTTTATGTTTTTCAACGAATTTTTGATGAAGAAATCCCCTCATCTCACCAGCCAAAAATTCAATATAAAAATAACAAAGTCGCTGTGTAAAACATCTCCTACCTCAAGGTGAAACCAAGCAAAAAGCCGATACTGGCTTTTTGCTCTTCGTATTTAACACTGTTAAATAATTGTCTTACGGGTTCTTAGGCGATTAAAGTTAACGTAAACCTTTTTACCACAGTCTAATTTAACTGTGAAACCCGAATGCTCCTCTTTGATTTCAATGAGTTTTTCATAATTCTCTTGGAAGTAGGTCTTCGTCGGGATGGATGCGTCTTTAAAGCTGATAAACGCGCCGTATGCCCCTTCAATAGTGGTGTCGCGGCTAACTTCAATCCAATCAAGTGCACGGTTTACATAGCGGTATACTGGATTTGCTTGACCAAGGCGTTTGCTGTCGTAACTGCCGTCGTATTTTAACTCGGTATTCCACCAAGTTTGGTATTGAATGGTGTACTGCGCAGTAGTATAAGGAAAGGCAACACGCTTCTTAGCATCATCACACGTATCATTGGCATAAAACTTACCCGAAATGGCTCCTAAAGTGACGTAACTAAATAGTCCAAGTGGGGCATTTTGTGCAAACAGTAAAGGCGATGTGAGTGAACGCAATAGCGCCAACTTGCCTTGTTCAGTAAGGCCAGACTCACGCACTAGCTTTGAGGTGATCTTGTGTGGCGCTGGGGCATCAAAATCTGGTGTAAATGGTTCCCCATCAAGGCTTGCAGCTAACGTTCCTTTTAATCCCAGTTTTTTGAGATTAGCCAAGGAGTTTCGTGACCAGTCAGACATCAATGCTTCACTATAATTCTGCTTGGTGTCCGTGCCCGTCACCTGCACTTTAGCAGCAGGAAAATACTGCTTAGCAAACTGAACCAGCGCCTTTTCGGAGCCTTGCCAATAGCCGTACATAGTGCTTGGGTGCGCTAACGCTTTTTCGTAACCAGATGATTTTTTACACTCGCTAACATCTGGTATGGCGTTGATTTTTAGGTTAGTACCAACTAAGTTCTCGGTATCCTTTCCCGTATCGTTAATCGCATCTTCCCACTGGCTGAGCAGCTGCCAAGTTGCTAAGTCTGTAGAGCCAACCGCCTCATTATTCCAGTTAATTTCAAAGCGGTGGATTTCATCGGGTAGCTCAAAAGCTTTAACTCTAAACTCCGTTACGATTCCATAACTTAACGCCCCGCCTCCGCGTAGCGCCCATAAGATATCTTCGTTTTCAGTTTCAGAGACTTCAACTCTCGAGCCATCTTGCAAAATAACAGTCGCACCAACGAGTGACTCACAGCACATCCCCTTTGCTCGCGTCCACGGGCCCCAACCACCGCCTTGAATATACCCAGCTAACCCAACCGTGGCGCAAGTGCCATGTGGAATGGTTAACGGTGGAATATCTTTATAACCAGATTCTGCAAGCTTTGGGACTAATTGATAAAAGCGATATCCAGAACCAATATGAGCGATATAGTCATCGCCTTCTTTCTCAATGGAGAAGTCTTTTAAACCGCTTAAATCCAGTAGCACCACATCTGTGCCGCTACACTCCCCTTCGTGATCATGGCCGCCAGAGCGCACCCGAATGGGTAAGTTAAACGCTATCGCCTCTTGATAGGCGCGCATTACATCATCGGTGTTATTACACATCACAATCACCGAGGGCGAAAACTGAAACCGTGTGTTAAAGATAAGCGCTTTAGCTTGATATTCTCTAAAGCGCTCCATCGAAGTCCCCCCCGTTGGCAATAAAGTAAGCAACTGCTTTGCAGAAAAGCCATGCTTGCTTTCTAACGCGAGTATAAATCCTTGTGTCGCGCGCCAATAGCGGTCGATACGCTTTTGTGCTTCTTCTAACTGAGATTCAGGAATTGGCTTATTGGATTGTTTAGGCATTGTTGTTTCCTTGCGCTGTGCTATTTCCACATGGACAGTCGTCCACTTTGTTACCCGTAATGGCTTCGGCGAGATCTTGTATCGCCGGTGCGAGATCTTTTTTATCAATATTGACTTTAATGAGATATGGCTTACTTGGGTTTTCATGAAGCGCAGCAAAAACCTCATTTAGATCCGCGACGGTCTCTACATTCAAATATTCAACAGAATACGCATTCGCTAATGATTTATAGTCCCAACGATGCAGATCATCAAATGGTGCAAATGCGCCCGCAGGAGTAAACGCACAGATATCAACGAACGACTGCTCAATTGCATACACTTGGTTACTCATTACAAACACTGCAGTATTGAGTTTGTTATGGCTAATGGTAGACAGTGTTTGACACATCATCATAAACCCACCGTCGCCGGCAACCACTACACTACGCCGATTGTCAGCCAAGGCTGTGCCGAGTGAACAACCGGTTTCATGACCTAACGACCCCCAAGCAGCGTCACTAATAAAGCGACTTTCATCAATACCAGTTAAACGAGCCGCCATATAAAGCGAAGAGCTTTCACCTAAAATAAGGTTGAAGTCACGCACCTTTTGGCATTGGGCTAGCTGCTTTTGGTATGTGCAAAAGAAGTTTTCGTAGCTGATGGTATCGCAATCTTGTACGGGACTTATCAAATAGGGGTTTTCCGGCAACGAGCAAAGCGCACGATGCTGCATCGGGTAATGCTCAATATACACCGTTAAATCATCAATAAACTGTGCTAAATCGATACCACTAAAACGCTCGCAGTTACCAATTCTTGCTTTGCCCATATTCACGCGGATCAATTCGTTACCTTGCGTTTTTAACATGGTCAGGTAATCGTCGGTGAATATCGCGCCCAACGCTAAAATGCAATCTCGTTTACTAACAAAATCAAACGTTTCAGGCCATGATGCTTCACCCGCATAGGTGCCAACAAACAACTCCTTCCCAAGCCCTTGCGCCTCACTTAATACTGATTTGGCTAGCGTGGTCGTGGTATACGGAATATTGAGAGTACAGAGCAAGCTCTCAACTTCCCTTTGTATGCCAAGTCGCGTGATCTCTATGCCTAATAATACCAACGGCTTCTCAGCTTCTTTGAGTCGGTTGATTACTTTATCGAGTAAATTTGCCATCATCGTAGGATTAGATGCAGGTCTTGGGATCACTAAATGGCCATCTGGTTTATCACAAGCTGCGCCCCACACGTTTTGCCATGCTTCTAGATAAATAGGCCGCTTTTCACTCATGGCAAGGCGTAACGCATTGTCAATAATGTCAGGAGCAGAAGCGGGATCCGAAAGAATTTCACTGGCGACAGTGACATTTTCAAACACCTTTTTATCTGCGCTATAGTCGCCGGTAGAGTGATGAAATAACACGCCTGTTTCTTCAATATCTACACGGTTTTCAGCCGACGGACTTGCCGATATAACGACAACAGGATTACGCTCGACATAAGCGCCGGCGATGGCGTTTAATACGCTGAACGTGCCAACGCCGTATTGCACAGACACCGCGCCAATACCTCGGTATCTTGCATATCCATCCGCCGCGTAGCCTGCCCCTAGCTCGGTTACATCACCTATTGCATCAATACCAGGAAAGTTATCAAGAGCAGTCATAAATTCTTGCACATAGTCACCAGGCACTTGAAACACCTTATCAAGGCCCAACTGCTTTAACCGCCACAGTAAATGGTCAGCAACCGTAAAATTAGCGGTACTCATGATTAATACCTCGATAAGCGAACTCAGTGACTTCGTCTAGCGTGTCCGAACTGGCATTTGGCTGTTGCTCAGAATGTTGACACGAGCAGCCACCTTTACGGCAATCTACTGGTAAGTAGTTGTAGTGTGACTCAAGCCACTGTTCATACTGGGCTTTGTCTTTGGATAACCAATTAGGCGTTGGTAAAGCAAAGAACTCAGCCAATGTTGATTCAGCCGTATTTAACGCTCCTTCAACCCAGCCTTGTTCATAGGAGTACGCTTCGCCAACAATATAGATTTCTTCACTCGCAACCGGGTGGCGCATTCTGCACATGATCTCATCGAGACGATAATTGGCTTTCCACTCATGCCAGCCACCGCCATAAGGGTCATCCCCCCATTCTTGGTAGATAGCAGAATATGGCATTGGGAGTGCTTTTTGATTATGTAACGCTTGAATTTGGCGATGTGCCGCTTCAACCATCCCGGTGGTAATTTGATACTGGTTTTTAGGTACTATCTCATTTTCGGTATAACCTTGTGCACCATAGGCTGGCATATAGCCTTGGTAATGCTCGCCCTTTTCTAAACCTTTCCAGTAAGGGATAGTGCCAATATCATTGTAAGAAGCCATTAGCAGCGAGTTGGTATTAGGCTCACCATAGGTATGCTCTACTTTACACACCTGTTCGCCTTTTTCGTTGGTCTCGTATTCAAGGCATTCTTTTTGATCGCATTCCGTGCCCATGTAATAAGTTTGACGGATTGGTAAGTCAGTGACAGAGCGCCCAGCAACAAGGCCTAAACTGCGCCACCAAGGTTGCTCGTAAGCCATAAACATCTTAATCGCTTTTTGGATAAGTACAGACGGAATGTTTTCTTTTAACCAAGGGTCGTCAAAGAACGGCGATTCAATCAGCTCAAGCGAGCGCCTTGGCATAGCCAAAATAAGCCGCTTCACTTTAACGCTGTACGCTGGAGCCTCTTTATCAACCACTTTCCCACTGCTATTCACTTGTGTTGGTTGAAAAGTGAGTTCATAACGATACTCGCCACAATGGTGCAGCTCAATTTTTGCAAGTCGATGCAACATGTTAACGCGCTTACAGCGGTCAAGGCAGCCCGGTGCCGCTGCAAACTCTTCACATAACTTCAGCGGTAACGCCTGGAAACCATCTTTTAGGGTCTTAAATACCGTATCATCGCTATATTCAGTGGCAGGCAGCTGAGTAACCGCGCTGGCATTCGCCACATTAGCATCGTAGCCCCCTGCTTCTTTCATAAACAGGTATGCTTCGTTACTCAACACATGCTCAAGCAAGTTCCAAAAGCCAAAGCGCCAGATTTCCTTGCCAAACACTTTGACTTTCATCTGCTCTGCAAGAGACATATCGGCAAATCCCGGGCAGATGAGGTTCATGACCTTAACTTGAAGATCTTCCGGTCCATAGCCTCGCTCTGTTTCTTCAAGCTTGTATGGGATTTTGTCTGGGCATTCTGCGAAATCACGATATCTAAAATATTGTCCGCGCAGGTAAAAGAGGTTGTTTTCACTGCCTGCTTCAGGAGAGCTTTCTGCATTTGAAGGGTATAACGGCAGCTTTGAGCCCATTGGGAAGTCTTTGGTTTGGAGTTTTAGCTCATCCACCAGCGTACTCACCATCACATGATCGTCAGGAATAAAGCGCATTCCACCAAGCTCAGCCACAACGTTGGGCAACCCCGGAAGCGTGCGACTGTACAAACGACCACCGATACGATCGCTATACTCAAATAAGCCTATGCGATGTGTATCACCAAGCTCTTGTTGAAGACGCCATGCACTATAGACACCTGATACACCGCCACCCACAATGGCAATATCTAGTTCTTTATTCATTTTAATATGCTCCTTTAAGCTATTACTTTAAAAGCATATTTAAGGGTCGTGATTTTATCTATTACACCGAGTTACAAGAGATTACAGAGACATTACAGAGACATTACAGCAACTACAAAAACCACTTTTCACTAAATCAACATAGATATGTAACCCAATGTTTTAGCTTAGCTAATCGCATTTATTTTGATTAACGCAAATGCCGTGCAAACGGCAATGACTCAACTCGGTGAAGAAATCCGCATAGTCCTACTTACTTCTTATTCCGCCTAAAAGATGTTTATTAATTAAACAAGTCACTTAGCATGATCTTGGTTTTCTTTTTCACCAATTAGCGCTGACTCGATTAAAACAATTGAAATGAAAGTTTCACAAAAAAACTTCTAAAAAACTCAATTTTTACGCAAACAAACATTGACCTTACCACCGTGGCAATCTTTACAGTTATTTAACTTGGCAGATTCATCCTTAAGGTGAAGTTGACTTTTTATTAACCTCACTTTGTTAGTAGGGCATGGAAATTAATTACTTCGTGCGTTACCGCTTTGGCACATGCTTGTCGGTAAACAAACTAATTAGGCCGTTACTCAAAGGTATTAAACACCTTTAACACAACTACAGATAGAGACTAACGAAATGAAATTAAAAGAAAAAATGGTTGGAAAAGTAGAGCAAAAACTCCTAGAGATGATCCGTATGGATGTCGCTGAACACTACCCGACTGTCTCCGCCTTTTATCTAGAAGGTGGGCATTTTGATCCGCGTTATTCCGCTACCGAATTCTCAATAGATTCAATGGTAAAGGTGTTAAATGTTGCTAACAACGCGATTCTAGAGCACAAGAAAAAACTTAAAGTGGTGCTTGGCGTGTTGATAGACGATCTGGGCTTACAGTGCGGTAGTGAGTCTTGTGATATTTCTGCATCCCCAGCAATGACCACCGACAGCCAAGGGCTTGCGCCATTACCTGACGAGCTAGAAGCCATATTAAGTGATTACAGTATTGTAAAACGCGACCGCTTAGTACTTCAGGGTGAGCGCAATTGTAAAAACCGTGGGATCCAATCTTTACGTAAAATCATCGCGCAAGATTTAGCAAGTTTCCCACAATTGTCACTCGCAACGAGCAACGGTGTAACTAAAATTATATTCGAAAACAGTAAGGGAGTAGACATCGTTTTAGCTGAATCAAAAGATAAGGATATATGGACTGCAAAATGCCCGCTTATCATGGCGCAGCACTATAAAGATACATACCAAAAAGCACTGAAAATGAACCCTCAGGCAGGGGTATTCCACATTATGGACTTCTCTGAAATGGATGACTTTCACAAAGTCGTGAACGGTACTGAAGTAGCATTAGGACTTTTCCTACAAGACGAAAGCCTTGGCGACAATATCGTTAAGATCTCCAATATCTTCTTGTCTGACTTTGATATGGAAGATTATTCCATTAACACCCAAACCAGCACCCTAGCCGAAGCTTGCGAAGCGTAACGCACGCATTTATCCGCTTCAATTTGACTGTTGCCCCAATTTTATACGGAGATTTTTTATGTCACTCATTACAGCACTAGAGAGTAAGTCCACCACGGAAGCGTCGCTACGCTTTCCTATCTATTTAGATCATAACGCCACAACACCGTGCGACGAAGCAGTGTTACAAGCCATGTTACCTTACTTTTGTAACGACTTTGGTAATGCTGCGAGCATGTATGGTTTACATGGTTGGAACGCCCATAAAGCGGTCGAACAAGCGCGTGAAAAAATTGCTGATGCCCTTGGCGCACAACCTGAAAATTTTATCTTTACTTCTGGCGCGACTGAAAGCAACAACTTGGGGATCCGCGGCGTGTTTCGTGCTTGTAATCACAAAGGCAAGCACATTATTACCTCCTCGATTGAGCACCCTGCAACGCTTGCAACACTTAGAGATCTAGAACATGAAGGCGCTCGCGTTTCTTATCTTGAGCCGCTACCAGATGGCAGCTTTGATATCGATGCGATGAAGGCTGCAATCACACCTGAAACGATTTTAATCACCGTGATGTACGCAAATAACGAAATTGGCACCATTAATCCAATCGACGACATTGCCTTTATCGCTAAGCAACATGACATTCTATTTATGTCTGACGCCACACAAGCGCTAGGCAAGGTCGATATCAATCTGACCACTTGCCCTATTGATATTTTAACTTGCTCGGCACACAAAATTTATGGCCCTAAAGGGGTTGGCGGCCTGTATTTAAGACATCAGCATGGCAATAGAGTGGTTGATATTAGACCGCAGATCACCGGTGGTGGAAGCGAGCAAGGGCTACGTGGTGGCACGTTAAATGTGCCTGGCATTGTTGGTTTTGCCAAGGCTGTGGAACTTGCCCAGCGAGAACTGAGCAATGGCGCAATTGACAAAGTTGAGCAGCTAAGAGACAAGCTAGAAGATGGTTTACTGGAACTGCAACAGGTGCAAGTCAATGGCATGAGCGAGGAAAGACTCCCCCATGTTTGTAATGTCTCTTTTCAAGACACCGACGGTAAAAAAATGCTGAGCTTATTAAAGAAAAGCATTTCAGTCAGTACTGGCTCAGCTTGTTCGTCAAGCAATCTATCGCCAAGCCACGTATTAACCGCACTTGGGCTATCGGATGAACTGGCACAGGCAACCATCCGCTTTAGCCTAGGCAGACATACTACAGAAGCCGAAATTGACTTCGCACTCAACAAGGTTAGAGAAGTCGCAGCGCTAACTTTGCGTGTCTAAATAAAACTAAATTATTCCGCAACAAATACTTAAGGAGAAAAATATAACAATGGAAAACTTATCGAATTTAGCCAATGCACTTGATTACTCGGACATTATTCACCTTGAATTTTACGTGCAGGAGCAGCTTGCAAAGGGGAAGGAAATTTGTGATTTGATCATTGGAGATTTTGACACGCAACAATTTCCGATGCCCGACTACCTTACCGCACAGATCCAGCAAGCTTACGAGAACAAGCATAACGATTATCCCCCGCTTGAGGGGGTATTATCACTTCGCGATGAGGTAGCAAAACAAACTAAAAAGCGCTTTAACGTCAGCTACAACCCAGATACGGAGATGCTGATCTCTGGCGGTGCAAGGCCTTTGCTGTATTCTGCAATGCTCGCTACGGTAAGCGCAGATGACAAGGTGATCTACCCTGTGCCTTCTTGGAATAACATGTTTTACACCACCATGTGTGGTGGCAAGCACGTGCCAATTGAAACCAGCGAAGCAAATCAGTTTTTACCTACAGCGGAACAGCTTAATGCGCATATATCTGACGCGCGCCTTATCACCTTATGCTCACCGCAAAACCCGAACGGCTCCATGTTTTCAAAGCAACAGCTCAGTGAAATCTGCAACATGGTTGTCGCAGAAAACGCGCGCCGCAGAGCGATAAACGCCAAACCGCTCTACGTTATCTACGACCAAGTATACTGGATGCTGACAATGCAAGAGGTTGAGCATTATCATCCAGCGTCGCTTTGCCCAGATATCAAGCCTTACTTAATTGTGGTTGATGCTGGCACCAAAGCTTTTGCCGCAACAGGCATTCGAGTTGGGTGGGCGACAGGCCCACACCAAGTGATAGCAAAAATGCAGGTGATCCAAGAACATATAGGTGCAATGGCCCCGACGGCAGAGCAACTTGCCACCGCGGTGTTATTTCAAAATGAAGCCTATCTACAAAGTTATTTAGCCGGCTTTAAAGAAAAAATACTAGCCTCAATGGCGGTACTGCATCAGGGTGTTCAGGATATGAAAGGCGCAGGCATAGCAATCGATTCATTTATGCCAAACGCCGGTATTTATATGACCTTGAAGATAGACGCCATCAATATGGAAACGCCCGACGGAAACGTACTCGAAAATGCAGATCAAGTCAGTCGGTATTTAATTGATAGCGCAGGATTAGCACTGGTGCCATTCGCCAGTTTCGGCTGTCGTTCTAAAGCGTCACAGCTTTGGTATCGCGCTGCCGTTTGTACTATTTCACCGAGTGAAATTGAAGCGGCGCTGCCAAGGTTACAAAGTGCACTGCTCGCACTTACCCAATCAAGACTATTACTCGAAGCTTAGCGCTATTCTGCACAACAAAAAAGCCAGTCTTCATCATTGAAGACTGGCTTTTTAACGTTTGGCTATTCTAACCTTCGGCTACTTTAGGCTATTTTGGCAAAGCCCATCTAAAATTGGACAGTTTGCATTTTCGTCACCACTACAGTTGTCCGACAGCTGTTTCAAGGTCTCACGCATTTGCTGAAGTTCATTGATTTTATGCTCAATCTCATTCAAATGATGCTGCGCTATCGATTTGACTTCACGGCTAGTACGGTCTGGGTTTTGTAATAAATCGAGTAAAGATTGGATCTGCGCAATAGGAAATCCCAATTTTCGTGCTTGCTTTATCACACCTAGCAATTGTAATTGTTGCGAGTCGTACAGCCGGTAACCCGCTTCACTTCGTTTGCTGCACTTTAGTAGCCCGCTTGCTTCATAATGGCGGATCATCTTTGCCGAGAGCCCAGTACGCTGCGCGGCTTCGCCGATTGTGATCAGTTTTTCCATGACGTTTACTCCTTTGGTTGCCAACGTTGTAATAACAACGCATTGCTAATGACTAGTAAACTACTGGCCGCCATCGCCGCACCTGCAAAAATAGGGTTAAGGTAACCCAGTGCTGCCAATGGAATGCCAATGACATTAAAGATAAATGCCCAAAATAGATTTTGCTTGATTTTGCGATAGGTTAATTTTGCCATCACTAAAGCAGATGCCACTAAGCTTGGCTCGCCACGCATCAGCGTCATTGCCGACGCGCTTACCGCCACTTCCGTACCGGTAGCCATTGCGATACCCAGATCAGCCTGTGCCAGCGCTGGGGCGTCATTGATCCCATCGCCGACCATTGCCACACAGTAACCTTGCTGTTGAGCATTAGCAATATACTCAGCTTTGTGCTCTGGCAGTACTTGCGCTTTATAATCGTCCAGTTCCAGCAATTTAGCATTGTACTGTGCACTACTTTGGCTGTCTCCAGTCAACATTGCAACTTTGATCCCTTGCTGCTTAAGCTGTTTGACCGCGGTATAGGCATGAGCTTTAAGCTCGTCAGTAAAGTAGAATAGCGCCAAAAACTCGCAGCTCAGTTCACTATTTTGGCTTACTAACCAAGATAAAGAAGCACCGGGTATTTCTTCTGGTAGCGCAGGTAAAGTTAAGCCTAACTCTTGCATCCAAAAACCGCTCCCCAAATAGACTGTTTTATCTTGGTATTGTGCTTTAACGCCTCTACCCGCTACCACTTTAAAGTCGCTTACAGGGAGTAATGACAATTGCTTTTCTTGTGCTTTGTTTACCACCGCCTTGGCAAGCGGGTGTTCGCTGTATTGCTGTAACGATGCCGCCAGCTGTAACACATCGTCTTGATGATACGTAAAAGTGTGCATATTGCTAAGCTCAGGTTTGCCCACCGTAAGCGTGCCCGTTTTATCAAAAATCACCATATCGATGGCAGTTGCTTGCTCCAATGCACCAGCATCTTTTACTAAGATCCCATAGCGCGCGGCGGTGCCAGTACCTGCCATAATCGCGGCAGGTGTTGCTAAACCAAGCGCACAGGGGCAAGCAATAACAAGAACAGCCACCGCATTCAGAATACCTGTTGGCCAATCTCCTGTACTGAGCCCCCATGCAAAAAATGTAATGAGTGCAATCACCAATACCGCTGGTACAAATACCGCACTCACTTTATCCACCAACGCTTGCACTGGTGCTTTCGCACCTTGTGCTTGTTCTACCAAACGAATAATTTTTGCCAACGTTGATTCCGCGCCAACACTGGTTGCATCCACTTCAAGCACGCCATCAAGATTCACCGAACCACCAGTAACTTTATCTGTTTGTGCTTTATAAATAGGCACGCTTTCACCGCTGATAAGCGCTTCATCTACCTGTGAGTGGCCTTCAACCACAACGCCGTCAACCGGTATACGCTCACCAGGTTTGATCAAAAGTCGTTCGCCGCTTTTTACTGCCGCAGCTGGGACTTCTTGCCAACTGTTATCACGCCAGACCATAGCCGATGTTGGCCTTAAGCTTTCAAGCGCTTTAAGGGCGCTGGTTGTACGTCGCTTGGCTCGATGTTCAAGATACTTGCCCAACAGCACCAAACTCAACACAGCACTGCTGCTTTCGAAGTATAAATGTGGAGCGCCATGCTCACCGCTGAATGTCCACCACAAATACAGCGACAGACCATACGCCGCACTGGTGCCGATGGCCACCAGCAAATCCATATTCCCCGTTCCCGCTTTTATTGCTCCCCATCCGGCACGATAAAAACGCGCACCAAAATAAAACTGAACAGGCGTGGCCAATGCCCATTGCATCCACGCCGGGAGCATCCAGTTTTGGTTAAACAACATGGCAAACATGGGGAACACCATAGGTAAGGTGAGCGTCAGTGACGCCACTGCCGGGAACCAATCAGCGCGATAAAAGGGAGTTGCTGCCACTTGTTCGCTTGACTCGTCCGAGTCAGCTTGTGGCTGTACCACAGTGTAACCAGCGTTGTTAAGCTTGGCTTCTATTTCAGCGAACGGTAACTCTGCCACTAAAGTTAAGGTTAGCTTTTCAGTCGCTAAATTGACCTCGGCTTTAATTACCTGTGGTAATGCTTGCGTCGCCTTTTCCACTCGGCTCACACAAGACGCGCAAGTCATGCCTTTAACTTGATATTGCACTTCATTGGTATTGACCTTGTAGCCTGCATCTTTAACCGCACTCACCAACGCCGACACTTCCGCGCTGCCCTCAACAGACACCGCTTCCAAGGCTAAGTTAACACTGGCACTGACAACGCCAGACACTTTCTCTAAGGCTTTCTCAACTCGGCCAACGCATGAGGCGCATGTCATGCCTGATACATTAAATTTTATTACCTTGTCCATTTCTATCTCCGCAAACGCGTTCATTCTCATTGTTGGACACTAACCCTTACCCTCATGGTAAGGTCAAACAAAATTGTTCATTCATCTAATAGAAGAAAAAGGAATTCTTATTGTTAAATAGTAGTTGACCTTACCATCAAGGGAAGCTTCACAGTGCAAACACTTTAATCCACAAAGGAAATAATGATGTTAAGACTAAGAGTAGAAAAAATGGTCTGTGGTCACTGCGTAAAAGCAATCACAGAAGCAATGCAAACGGCTGATAGCCAAGCGCAAGTGAATGTCCGCCTAGATGATAAAATCGTTGAAATTTCAAGCACAAAAGGAGAAGACGAGATTATCACTATTATTGCAGACGCAGGCTATAGCGCAGAACTCATCAACGAAAGCTTTGCCTAGCTGACTAAATCTCCTGAAGTTATCCTTTCAAGTCGAGCCAAACCACTTTGCATGAGTAAGGTGGTTTATCCTCACATTTCCTTTCCATTACTACTCTCACTTGTTTTATACAGCTTACGTTAATAAATGCTCACAATAATGCCCTCTTTGACAAAGCGCAGACAATGCGGAACAATTACGCCGTTTGTATTGGATAAATACAAAAAACTGCGACTAAAGGAATAATTTAAGGACAACACAATGAGCTTTATCGGCGCCAGTGCAGGCAACGAAGCCCAGAGCGTGCAATACAATGTCGACGCGCAAACTGCCAAATTACGAACCTCAGGTTCTGCTTCTTGGCGGCACAACAATCCAGCCTTACTACCATTAAATATTAGTGCCAAACGTAATCAAGCGCTTGGACAAGCTTATCGTATCGCGATATTTCCCGACCGTGCTGCGGGAGAGCAAGCCTTTTTAGAAGAAATCGAAAGAGCCAAATACGGCGATTTTACCTTAGGCCAAATGGTCAATGCGTTTATTCCTGACTACATCATCGACCCACCACAATGGGATGAACAAAACCAAACGGCTGTTCTACCGCATATTGAGCCAATAACGGGAATGGATGTGAGTCTGCCAATTAGCGACCCACAAGCATTCTTAGACTTGGTAACCCTTAAACTGGGTTGGCAAGTAGGAACTGAGAGTGATGTTGCCAGAGATTTTGAAGCCGAAGCCAGACAAGCGTCTATCGTGTCAAACGCGAACGTTCTCATTAACGGCAGAACCGCTGTGCATAGCGGCAGCGGCGGTGTGTTAAGCACAATAGACGTTTGTTTGACTAAGATAGGCAAAGTGGTTGTGCCTATTCCTTATGGCAACATCGCCCGCTCATCAGACGCCGCAAGCGTTGCCAGCTCAGTAAAAATTCAAGGTAACGGTGCCGCCAATATCAAGTCTAACTTTTCAAAAAGTACGGGAGACCAGCCCGGTAATAAAAAAGGTATTGCTAGTCGAACATTGGGTAAAAAAGCGGAGTTTCTGCAAGGCAGCTTTGATGTTTACATCGAGGGAAAGCCTGCGGTTAGGCAGGGAGATTTAATGGTATCTAATAATAAAAATACGCCCCCCGCACCATTGAACCAACCCGGTGGTGCCACTCCTGCAGGCCTTGATGTAGTGCTTGGCGCAGAGCCACTAAGCCAAGACGGTACCAATAAGATCAATATAAAAGTGTCCGGTAGTAGTAAACCTAGCGATGAAGAGGTGAAGATAGGATGAGCCACACTTTACCAACCAAAACCAATGCTAACGGTAATTTTAGAGAACTTGTTTTTGAGGGCTATGCAAGCGACAAAGAAGTGGTCTCTTTGATGCTCAAAGACACCTCGGTTGATGGCACAAAAGAAGGCTATTATAAGGTCCCTCTTTACACTTCAAACACGGTAGATCAACAAAGCAGCGATGCCGACATTGAGCTGGTGCACATTTATCCATTTTTATACGACACGCCAGAACAACAACTACAATCGGCCTCTCCGGTAACCAGCGGATTTATCTATATTTATGTCGATGGCTATTTATGGCGTGAACTACAAGTTATCGAACCTGAAGACTTTGACGCTCCGGCGCTATTCTCAGATGTAAATTTGTATTGGCAAAAAGGTTTTTTACGTTGGAAAAAGTCGGCCAATAAGCCAAACACTCGACCGCAAGGCACGCGTGCAGCAACCTGTAAGCCAACCAGCAGTATTCTCGTTCCGCATAAACTAAATGGTAACGAAGTAAGCGTAGAAATCGCGTGGTCCGAAGTGCAGTGGTCGTGGGAGCAAATCTTGTTGTTTGGCGGTTTGAATGAGCAGGATCCACGCTTAAATACCGGCACACCACTCGCTGACGAAGAGAGACATTGCCCCGCCCCAGGAAATGCAGCAGCGCTCAGAGCACAGCGCATGATTAAGCTAGATAATTTGGGACAATTTGCCACAGGCTATAACGACCAAGGCAAAGTAGTTAACACCCCCACACTTCATCAAAAGCTGCACCTTCCAGAGCGCGATAAAATCGCCCAAGTGCCGATTTTTGACGGGATCCATGTGGCTCGATATTTCATTTCACAAATTCAAGATCTCACCACGGATATTCAGCACTTACTCAATAAATTATCAGGGTTAGATAGTGCAACCGGTGAAATTGATCTGCAACAACAAGCTAAATATGAGCTCGCCAGCTTTATGGTGCAGGTTTTTTACCATCAAGCCAATTCGATTTTAGATAAAGACATTGAAATTCAAAGCAGTGGAGAGAAGCTTGTAGAGTCAGATGAAGACGCAGTCGACTTTGCCAATAAATTAAAAGACTGGCGCACTTCTCATTTAGAGGAAGATAAATTCTTTAAGTTTTTGGAAGAAAAGGCCTTCCAAAAACTTGCTCGCCGCATTGCAGAAATCTCTGACGAACTAGTCGAGTTCTTAAACCAAGAATCTCTTAGTGCCGGTTTTACTGAGTGCTTTAAAGACTATGCCTACCAATCAGATCTGAGGTTCTTTGAAGCATACGACTTGGTCACCGATGTATTTCTCGCTTTAAAGCCTCACCCAGCCGCACCGCTTGCACACCTTAATACGGACAAAGAGTTCTGGCATGAGTTAAGTTCAGGCTATCAGGGGCAAGATTTTATCCTGCAATGTCTGGGTCAACACCCAACAAAACCAGCTAAGCAAATCACCCAATTTTTGTTTCCAAAGCCTACAGGCGACAAACTACACGACTACGAAAAAGCGGAATATGATCGCTTTGCATTGCCTTTAACTAGCGCCAAAATACAAAAGATCCATGATCAAGAAGCCGTTTTGCCACAAGAAGAGAGTGAGCAAATGGGGCGCCGCCTCTCCCAAGTGATTATGGGCTTAGCAGGCAGTTTATTCGAAATTCCAGAGGCCGCTTATAATCTCTCTACACATTCGGGGACGCTTGGGGAACAAAAGGCCCAAACTCGTGAGGCAATGGATGCAACACAACATGAGATAGCGCAGTCAGAGCAAGCCCTTACCGACGCTGAAAGAGAAAAAGCAAAAGCATTTAAAGAGTTACAAGAAAAGCGTGCTGAATATGAGTATAAGAAAAGTGTGCTTGAAAACTTAACAGAGCAAGAACATGGAATGAGCAGAGCGCAGCTTGATCAACAATTAGAACTGGAGCGTGCGCGTCTAAGAGAGTTAGAGGCTAAATTTGCTAAAGCAAAAGTCGCCGTCAGTCGTTCTAGAAAACAGGTCAACTCTTTTGTGAAGGTAAACAATGCTTGGAAGAAATATCCGTTTGCAAAACTCATTGATGCAAAAGCAGACGTGTTGCAACCTTTGATGCGCTTGGTCGATATCTCGGCACCTGGGTACCTAGTTGAAGTGGAAATGAGAGTGCAAGATTACCTCAACGGGAATTTTCCTGAAGGGTATATGCCACTTGATCCTCAGTCTCGAAAATTGGCTGCAGAAAAGCAAATTAAAGAACTCAACCAAATTATTCGCGGCAGTAATAAACGCAAAATAGACGTTGGATATAGAGGCTCTAAGCTCAAACTATCGTTAGAAGACGTACTAAATTTAAACAAACGACTTGAATTTCTAACCCAGTCTCTCAATCAAGCGGAAACCATCACAACGATTGAAAGCAAAAACAAATCCATTGCATATTTGATAAAAATTACTGGTGCTGATGTCTCAGCCAAGTCAGCAGAATCAACAGCCCAAGCGATATACGATGCGGCAGTAGAAGAGGCAAAACAGTATGCAACAGAGCTAGATAATCAACATTCAGCACTTAAGAAGTTGTCTGATAGGCTCGCAAACCTACAAAAATGGCAAAATGCGGCAGTTACAGAGTCTGTATCAGGGCAGTCATTAAAGGGAGGAATGGCGGGTATACTCGGTATTGTATATATCTTTGAAATTGCTAATTTTCGACAAGCATTTTTGAATTGGGATATGAGTGGAGATAGAAAACTCGTTGACTTCATGGGTAGTATTGCCGATTTGGCAGCGATTCATTTCTCTACTCTCTCAATGATCACAGAGATGAAAGTTGGATTACCTAGCTTGCGCCAATATCAAGAATTTCAACAGTACAAAATGACAAAAGGAAATCTTGATGCTATCCGTAAATTCGGCCCTGAGTTTGCAAAAAAAGCAAACATCATGGCATGGACAGCTAGATTAAACCTCCTAGCATCTGCATATAGTGCCGGATTGTCGGGCTTTGATGCCTATTACGCGTTTAAGCGCGGCGATTCTGGTGGCGCTGCGGGCCTCAGCATTGCTACCGCAGGTTTTGTTGCGCTAGCAGTTGAAACCGCGCCAACCATACTTGCCACGATCACCAGAGGCATTATTTTAAACCCCATGAGTAAACTGGGCTATGTAGGACTCATTCTGGTGTTACTTGGATATGGTATTTATTATCTATTACGCGACGAACCGCTGGAAGCTTGGGTTAAAGCTTGTCCTTGGGGCAGTGATGCATATGGTGGTGGCGAGCGTGATTGGATTGGTGACAACCCCTATTACTGCTGGAAGACAAATCCCGAATATGCACTTCATAGTCTCTATGATCAGTTATTTTCTCCAAAAATAATTAGTGATGTATCAGTTGTACAATTACACACACCTTCTCGGATATATGACAAAGTAACATCCAAAGGCAAGTTCCAAGTCGCAAAGTTCAATGTGCAAATACCAGGTCATATTCCAGAGTCAGAGCTTGGTTATTTAGACATTCAACTGGACATTCGCCCACTATTAGCGGGAAAACCTTGGAGCTCGTTAATTGCTGTCGCACCCACGGGGCAAGCTCAAACAGCATTAGATTATTTTTGGCAAAATGCCAATATTATCATTAATCCTAGTTTAACGGGTTTAATTATTGAGTTTGAAGAAAGTGCACTTTATCCCTATTTTGATAAATTTAATCATTCTAAAATTCAAATCAGAATGCGGTGTCGAAAATATCCTAGAGGCAAAGGAGCAACAATATACTCAGGTTCATCTCAAGAGTTAAGGTTACCTGCGTCAGAAAGAGACGAAGAAGGAAAGATAGAAAAGCCAGATCTTTGGGCTGAGCAAGTCATTAACGTCGAAATCGAAGATTATGGCATGAGCCCTGCTGGCGTGTTGCAGCGACTCCTAAATTAACTAAAGGCTACCCATGAGAGACAAGTTAAAATCCAATCAATCAGTTCTTACTTTTATAGCAATTTTGGTAAAAAAAATTGTTGAAAAGGTGATGGAAACTGAGGGTAAAAAGGAGACGCAAACGTTAACACCTTCGGTGCCTGTAGATAAAGTAGTGCATGATCGACCAATAGAAGAAACACCGCTGCTAAAAATAGAGGACTCGATACCACGAGACTTTAACATTAGTAAAGGCATGCAAAAAGTGGCTGTAAATAGTAAAGCAGACTTTGTCTTGCAAGATAATGACTTGCTCTCATCGAACCAACGTATCGCATTAGGCGGAGCTGACTTTGCGCGAGTAGGGAAACTTGCGAATGTCGTTTTTGCTTATATGGCCTCAATATTTGCGCTTGTTTGTCTCCCCGTATACTTGAAAGAATCTGAGCCTCATATCCTTTACCTTATGATTGGGTTAGTGGTGTTTGCAAGCTTCGTTTTTTACCGAGTTCATAGAATTAAACACCATACATCTGAAGTGCTACGGGTCGACTTCTTCCGAAATACCGGCCTTGTCACATTTCCCATTGGCAATAATGAAGGGAGCTTCTCGTTAACACTTGATGAAGTTGAACTGTATATTGTAAAGGTCTCCTCGGGTAAAGGCGTGAGGCATAACTTGGCGTTTTTAGCCCCACTGCGATACCCAAAAACACTTAAGCGCCAAACACTTTATTCAACCGATTGGGAGCCAAAGGATATGGACAGCAGCGTGCAGCTATGGAGTGAAATCCACCGTTTTATGGATACCACTCAGCCCATACCAAGTTCGTTTTATAAAGGTTGGCAAGAAACGATAGAAAGCCCCTATCTTGACCACCAAGACCATATTCAAATATTAGGTGAAGATTTAATAAAACAAGCCCCCTTTTATGACCTAAAAAATAACCGTCCGTTAGATAAAGTGTTTTGGTAATACTCGAATTAATCTCTATAACAAGGAGTTTTTGTGACAATAAAAAAGTTATTTAAGAAATGCGTTGAGCATATTCTAGATGAAGGAACGCCTACTCGTGCAATCAGTGATGTGAGTGTGCAAAATCAACAACCCAAATATGGTCAAGCTCATCAACAACAGCCGCAACAAGTAATACGGAATGGTCAGCAAGTTACGATGACAAGATCTCAAGTTTCAACAAAGCGAGAGCCCAACCCAGTCGCTGAATTTTTGATTAAAGCCATTGTTATTTTGATAGGCATCTTTGCAGTTGGTGCTTTATGTTTCGATGCATATTATTTAAATAAACGAGGCGACAATGCAGCTGTCGGCTTAATGATGGCAGCCGTTGGTGTGATGTATGGGTATCACTTTATTATGGCAAAGCTTAGCGATTACACTCAGCTTATAAAGACATCCCGTTTTGTAGGATGGGGCTTAAATGTAGCAGGTACGTTTTATAGCCTATTTATCTTTGCTGATTTGCTGTCTGACTTTCGCGGGCACTCAGAGGATCAAGTAGCCCTTATCATGGCGTTCATCAATATCGTTTTTATAGGACTTTTGTTCTTTCTAATGCAAAAGATAAAGCAACCCATAAAGCAAATTGATTAAACTCCTTGAAGTAATAAGCCACCGCTAAAATCGGTGGCTTACTATTTTGAGCCTTTGCGTACTCAGGAAACCTGATTTACTGACTCTTTTGCATTAATTTCAAATAGTTATTGTAAATATGGCTTACTTGCATCGTTGATTTACCTGCACTTATACCATGGCAGCTGAAACAGTTAGCTGGTTTAATTTGTGGCTCGCTGCCAGTGACATCGCTGAAAGTTTGGGTATAAGTTTCCATAGTAATATTGGCAACCGCCAATGAGCCGCGTAACGCCTCGTTGGCTCCCTTACCCACGATATTGCCACTAATGCCATTTGCAAAATCGTAATCTTGCGTGCTCAGCCAGATTGATCCGGCGTAAAAGTAGTTACTCCAAACTGGATTCTTTTGTTCCAGTTTTACATTCACTAAGCTATTTAGTTCAGTAATATTATTGAAGTTAGTTTCATCTTGGGCTTGTTGTGTCTGACTCCCCACCAGCTCAGGATTATTACCTGCTATATATGGATTGCCGTTTGGCACGCCGTACTGATATAAACGAAACGTGTTGGTCGTCGTTTCAGAAGCTGGATACGTTAAATGTGCATTTTGCACCTCAGTTCCGCCCTGATAAAATAGCAGATCGTGACTATTACTCACTACTTTATCTTGCTGTAAGTAAGCCGTGCTTTTCTTAAACTTTCCCTCAGAGCTGTAGTAATCTGGTGCACTCAATTTATGCTCGAACGTCGCCCAAATAAACTCTGGGTGATTTTCAACCACACCGACAACATGCATGCCAACGAGTGCTACTTCTCCCGTACCGCTATATTTATTGTCTTTTTGGTAAACCGCTTTACGAATATAAAAATGCTCAGCTAAATCAAGCTTTGGATAGACTTGCTGCAGCGCTTTGACATCCATCCAAGCAACCTTTAACTCAACCGACCCCACAGCAAATTCAGCTTTGCTATCTGCTTTAGGGTGGGAGGTTGCTGACTTCATATAAGTATCGTTAACGTGGATCGAATAATGTACGGGCGTCCCACCAAACTTGCTGTAAATAACACCATCTGATCCTGCTTGATTTATATCTTCAAGGATCAACACATTTGCGGGGCGAAGTCCGGTTGGATTTAATAAATCATTCCAAGGGGCAAAATAAGGTTTTAGCGCATTATCAACCTGCCAAAACCCAGAACCAAACATCAACAAGCCACCAGGAGCACGCTTGTCAGGCTGCGTTAAATAAAGAAACTTATTCCACGACCACTGATGAAAATCGCAGTTTGTCGAGAGATCTTTACCATCTTTAAATGCAAACGGACTATTTGCACCTTCAGGAGGGTTTGGCACAGGGCTGCCAAACCAATCGTTATTCGGTTTACAAGAAGTATCGTTCGAGTAAGCAAGCGCACTTGGCGCAGCCAGTGTACTTGTAGCAAGCAATAATGACATTCCAAGTAGTTGGAGTTTAGTGCGTGTAATTGATGACGGTAGCATGATGCTTTCCTTAAGATGTAAAACTCCTGTTAAATCTAGTTCATCAAAACGGAAGTTATCAATTACACAGCATTACATTTAATTTGTATTTCACCCTTTTTAAATACTTAAAACCGCATGTTTATCGCCTGCTGATCCGTTACTTACTGCGGTGAGCGAAGCTAAAGCTTTGCTCTGGCACCAGCTGACCGCTTAAATCGTTTGGTGTTGAGTAAAACGACACATTGAGCATGTCTTTTTGGTTGTCTAATTCGATATGCGCAAAGCCCCAAGTAAAAGCTTTATTCCAGACTAGGTCGTACTCTGGATAACGCTTTTCTTGATAGTTAGCAAGCGGTGTATGCGTGCCACGCATTTTTGATGCGGCGCCGCTGATAATAAGTGGTAACTTAGGCTTTGTGTTTCCGGGGAGTACACGCGAACAGTCGTCCGTTAACAGTTCCAAATCATGCTCATGGCCTGCGATATATGCATCTGCATATTCACATAGTTCGGGTAAGATTAAGCGGCGTAGCACATGAGCTTCATCGTACTTGGTGCCACCAATCGACCAAAGTACATGGTGTCCATATACAATTTTCCATTTTGCGGTTGAGTTTTTAAGCCCATTTGCAAGCCAAGCCAATTGCCTGTGATCTTCCCCATTGACAGGTTGCTCATGTTTTTCAATGTCTTCAACTTCGGCTTGACCACTGGCCAGTGCACTTGCCAGTCCCTGTTCACTACCATCCGATTTTAGTGGAATTTCGTAATAATGCTGGCCAGAGAGTAGCATATTGGTATCAAGCACAAAAAACTCAACATTATTGTCTTTCTCACCAAAGGTGTAGCTGTAATAACCTTTGCCATCCATATGAAAATTAGCTTGCTTAGCCATCCACTCGGTCTGTAATTTCACACCGCGACGAGACGTCTTCCAATCGTGGTTGCCTAACGCTGAATACACAACCAACTCTGGGTTTTGAATAAGGAGTGGCTTTAGCGGTCCTAAAATCAAGTCATCCATACGCTTTTGGTCGTCTTTGCCATCGTTAGCCGCCGCACCGTCAGGATAGATATTATCACCAAGCTGAATAGCAAAGTCGCATGGCTTTTTCTCACACAAAGAGGCCATTGCCTGCCCGACTACTAATGCGCCGGTTTCTTCCGTTGCGGTTTCGGTCCCCGGATAAACATAAATAGGCGCGTGATTAAACTCCTCAATTGGACGATGCTCTTCTAACCAATCCGCCTTTTCAGCAGCAATAAACTCGGCCTTATTTTTAGGCGATTTAATGTGCTTTGTTTTTGGATAATCTGGGTGATAGCCGCCATCACCAAAGGCCAGAAAGTTAATATTTTCCGCGGCCTGCGCTGCGCCACTAAGCGTGAATAGTAAAGCTATTGATGTTATTTTCATTGTTACTGACACAATGTTACCACTGCATCCTCCTACATATAAATAAGATGGGTGTCCTGCTAATACCTAAGACCCTAGCTCGATACGGTGGGTGTCCTTTTAATACATCCTTCCTTTCAATACATCTTTTTGCTTTTACAAGGACACCCACCTCTACTTCTCTCTTAGAAAGACGTTACCGTTACTCCAAGCTCAAATGAACGCCCATAGGTTTCGTATTGGTAGTTGTAACGAGTGTCGCCTTGATAAATGCTCATCGGCTCATCGGTTAAATTGATCGCGTTGAAATACAGCTGAGTTTGCTCGGTATAAAAGTACTTCATGCTTAAATCGAGTTGCAGATGGTCGTCTTGGAAAACGCGCTGCTTGTTCTCTTCAAACAAAAAGCTTTTGCTCTTGTACGACGCACTCAACCTTGCGCTTATTTGGCTATTTTCATAACCAAACATTAGGTTGCCCACGGTGTCGGATTGGTTTGGTAGATTGTCATCAGCATCAATAAATGTACCATTAGCTGAGAGCATCAAACCATTTTTAAAGTTCTTCGTGTACGCAAGTTCTACCCCTGTTAGTTCAGCGGCGCCGCCATTAACACTTTGAATAACTTCTTTATAGCCTTGCCACTGACCGTTATCTTGCACCTCGGCTTTGGCAATAAAATTATCGACGTTTTTGTGAAAAACGCCTGCGGATAACACGCCAATTGCGCCGGGGTAATATTCTACCGAGAAGTCATAGTTTGTTGACTTGTATGGGTCTAAGTCTGGGTTTCCAACTTCGGCTTTACGCTCAATTTCAACTTCGCCATCATCTTCTGTGGTCTCTGTTTCTATGATTTGAAATGCTGCTGCATCTTCAAAGCTTGGACGCGCAAGAGTTTGTGTATAGGCAAAACGAGTGATCAGTTTATCGCTGATTTCATAGCGTAATGTTAAGTTTGGTAATAAATGGTCGTAGCTATCTTCAACTTGCCATTGGTTGATCTCGACGCGTTCAACGTCATTCACTTCATCATTAATGAGTTCAACACGATTACCACTCGTTGCATAATCTGTGTCTTCGTATCTAAAGCCCGCAATAACATTGAGTTTATCAATGTCGACCGTCAGCATGGCATAGAGCGCGGTGACGGTTTCTTCACTGGTGTATGAGCGACCTTGTGTTTCAATGTCAGTTTCAAGCTGGTTTAGCTCAAGGGCACTGCGATTACTGTAGAAGTAGTCGCGGATCTGGCCGCGACTTAAACCCGGACCAAAGGCCCCAAGCTCATACTCAGGCTCATTGGCGGCAAAGTCTTTCGCCGTTAGGTCATCAAAGCCGCCGTCATATAGCTTGGCATCAACGCGGTTAAACTTTTCACGGTCGGCATATTTACCACCAAATTTAATTTGCGCATTGTGACCAAGTAAAGTGAAGTCTTTAGTTAAGTCCAGTCTAAAGCTGGTATTTTCATCTTCACTTAGGTTGTTCTCCCAGACAATTTCATCGATTTCAAAATTGCTAAGCTGCTGGGAAGCTTCATCCGCTGCAAGCGTGGGTGTCTTACCATCCAGTACATACCCTAGCGCAAAATCTTCTCCAGCAAATGAGGTATCCAATCGATTTGGCTCGCTTTCATCTGATTTCGAGTAGCCAATGCTGTATTCAATAAACCAATCCTGCACTAAGTTTTCGCCGCCCAAAACCACAGATAAAATGCTTTGCTCTTCATATCTGTCTTTGGTATCTCTATCCATTTCTGCACCTGAGAAATAGGCCGCATTTTGGCTTAGCTCATCGGCAAATACATCGCCTTTGTCAAACTTGTACTCATTGCGTTGACGAAATTCATCGTCAGAAAACTTGCTGTAGAGCGTGCGTAAGTAGTATTTGTTAAACCCTTTGTGATGGACATCAAGATTCAGTGCCGCCCCTAAACGCTCTCGCGTAATACGATAGTGGCGCTGCTCCATTTCCTCAGCACCAAAGAAGCTCACTTCTTCTCCTGAGTTCACATCGTCCATTTCTAGTTCCATCCAGCCGCCATCGGTTTCCATATTATGAGAACCAAACTCACGCTCAAACCAAGATACCGCCGTTGCAACCCCAACTTCCACCTCTTTGCCTGCGGCATAAATATCGGTGAAGCTAAACGACGCTTTTGGGCTGGTCTCGCTCACCTGTTCATTGTGTGACGCTTGTAACGTCACGCTGTAGCTCTGCCCTTCTCGGTCAAAAGCACTGAGGCTTTTTACTTCGATGCTACCGCCCACCGCTGATGCGTCCATATCCGGTGTGACCGTTTTGCTCACCTCTAGGCTTTGCACTAACTCACTTGGGATGACATCCATCGCCACCGAGCGCACGCCGGCTTCAGGAGAAGGTACATTTGCACCATTGATGGTGACGTTGTTTAGATTTGGGTCGATCCCACGAATTGCCACAAAACGGCCTTCACCTTGATCTCGTTGAATAGAAAGTCCAGGCAGACGTTGCAGTGCTTCTGCTGCGTTTTGATCCGGCAACTGACCGATGGAATCCGCGCTGACGATAGACTTAAGTGACAGGGCATTTTTTTGTCGGTTTAGTGCACCTGCTTGTCCGGCTCTTTGCCCTACAACAATAATATCGTCCATTTGGCCCGAGTGAGAACCAAGCTGTACTTGAACATCGGTGACTTGGTTATCAATAATTGTGATGCTTTTAGTCACTGTTTCAGCGCCAAGATAACTTATCTCAAGCGTATAATTACCCGCAGGGAGGTTGATTGCGGTAAAGCGGCCATCGCGCTCAGAGATAAGGGTTCTGTCTAGTTCTTTGATCACCACTTTAGCCCCTTGAAAGTGGCTCTTTTGTGATACGGAACTAACTTGCCCTGATAGGGTGTTAGCATTTGCAGCTGAGCTTAACGTCAGTCCAGCACAGATCATCGCAACGGCAGAAAGCGTAAAGCTTGTCGGTAGATTTTTTTTCATTATTTGCTCGCACAGGTTGAGTAGAATTTTAGCGCCCCGCTAAAACGTCGCGGCTACCCTAGTGCGAAAACGTGACGCTTTTATTTCACTAGAGTGCGCTG
Organism: Pseudoalteromonas sp. CO342X; assembly: GCF_004208915.1. Taxonomy (NCBI): domain Bacteria; kingdom Pseudomonadati; phylum Pseudomonadota; class Gammaproteobacteria; order Alteromonadales; family Pseudoalteromonadaceae; genus Pseudoalteromonas; species Pseudoalteromonas sp. CO342X. Next base: position 162,915 of record NZ_SGPH01000042.1, on the reverse strand, counting down.
CTGCCTTTAACAAGGCGTTTATGCCGGCCGAACTCGTGAATTTGAGCCGATATGACCCCCAGCCCTTAGGATTTTGGCAACGATATTTAACCTGAACTCTGAATACCAATCGGTTTGCTAGCTGCTGTTACGCAAAAATGTTGCGGTTTTTGTCATAAAAACATCGCCTTTACTGAGCTAAATTGACCCTATCAGCACCAAGCGCAAATTTTTACTATATCGCTCTACATTTTGACTAGACAACAAACATGAAACTTCAGCCTTTTTTACTTCATCAATCGCGGTGGTTGCTACTAGTGCTACTCACACTAGTTGCCATTACCATCACGGCCTATACCTCAATACTGCGACCACTGTCGGACATCAATTGGCTCGATAGCCTTGGTGAAGGTGGCCTCACGCTGATGACACTGATTTGGATTGCGGTGACCTTGCTCACTCGACCAAAAGGGCTCGTCACTAACCTACTGTTTGCAGGGTTGAGTGCCATGTATGTTTCTATGCTGTGGGATTTTTTGGATGAGATGGTGGTATTCACGCCCCATTATTTAACCAGTTTTGAGGCGATCCCAGCTTGCTTTGGCATGGTGCTGATGAGTATTTCAGCCTATTACTGGTATAAAGAACAAAGCATATTCAATCAAACCCTAATGAAAAAAGAGCGTTTTTATCGTGACCACAGCATGACCGACTTTGTCACCGGCCTCTACAGCGTAGAGTATATGCAAAATCAAGTTCGCCACGAACAATCTCGCCTTGCCAATGGCAATAGCCCATTTTGCTTAACGCTATTCGATATATGTGATTTTGCCGCTTATTCTCGCCAGCATGGTATGCAAAAAAGTAATCAGTTACTGCGCGATATTGCCGATATGCTCTCTTTGAGCATGCGAGAGAGTGATCTGCTATGTCGTTTTGCGGCAGATAAATTTGTGGTCGTTCACCCACAAACCAACCATGTTCAAGCCCAAGCTTTTGCTAACCGTGCGGCCGAATTTATCGCCCGCCATGCCAACTATGATGACGGTGAAAACCAGCCGCAATATAGTGCTGTGAGATGGAGCTGTATCGAAGTTGATGACAAACACTGTGAATTTGAACCTCTGATAGCAGCGCTTGTGAACGAGCTGAATCAGACCAAGGTAGCTGCGGCTTAATGTCCTACTTTGAGTGCCAAACAAAACAACTTGCGAGTCGCTATTTTGCACTTCCTATAGTGGAGTTAGCTTCCCAGCGCGGTGTACATGCAGACGTCATTTTGAAAGGCAGTAAATTGTTTTATACCGATCTGCACGCTAATCCAACCCGCATTAGTTATGAGCAGTTTGAAACAATAGTAAGCAACCTTATCAGTCAGACAAGCTGTCAGGAAGTCAGTTTTATTTACGGCCAATACCTACTTAATACGCTGATCAGTCACCATGCCGAGCTGCTATTTAATTGCCACAACATACAGCAATTACTCAAAGTTCTACTGCTTAAAGGTTTGGATATATTGCCTTTTTACCACATTAGAAAACTCCAGACAGAAACAAGCTGCCATTTACTGTTTTCACCCGCCATTGCAGAAGGTAAGCCTGCGGTCACGCGATTTTTATGCGAAGCAATGGCAAGTCTTTGTTGTGGCTACCTTAAGTGGCGCAGCCCAGAAACCACATTAACATTGCAGTTTCCGTATACAAAGCCAAAACAAGTCGCGCAATACCTGAGCCATATACACCTAGCTTACAGCTTTGATCACAGTGATTTTGCCGTTGTAATGAGTAACCAAGCTTTAGCTCAGCAGCAAATTGGCACTTTTCCTTATTTAGTGGCTCGGCAGTTAAAGGCCTTACCCCCACCACAGCGTGGATTTCTCGCCCAATTGCATCGCTTACAATTAAAATATCCTAAATATCATAGTGAGCAAATCGCCGAAATAATGGGCATGAGCGCTGCAACTTTTAAACGCAAACTCAAGCTACATCAGACTACTTTTATTAACGAAAAAGACAGACTGCATCGTCAACAAGCCATGTTTTACGTGGCTGAGCAAGGCTATTCCAATGAACAAGTTGCAACCGCTTTACAGTTTAGCGACATCACTAATTTTCGCCGTGCATTTAAACGCTGGACGGGATTAACGCCTTCCTATTTTCGTAAGATTTAACTTTATCCCCCATTTTTTCTTCTACACTGAAATGGATCTTGCGGTTACTAGGTCTTTTATAACGTGACTGCGTTTCGATAATCCCAGGGGCTGCTTACCTTTGCTGTTTGATTTTCGTTCTCCTGAGTGAGTTTTGATCGCGGCGCTCGACTTGCCGCATAGTGGGCTAAGCTAAAGTTGAGCAACAAAGAACGAAGCACACTCAGGTGAACCCGAAGGGCAGCGCTTGATTGGCATTTCTACTGTGTTATCGCCAGACTTACATAGAACAACTATGCTACGCTGGCTCTGCCTTGTATAAATGGCAATCAAACTGCTGCAAAAACAAACTTGAAAGATAAGCAGCCCCTTGGCCGAAGCTAAGCACGTTAATAGATAACAAAGAGGATTAAAAACATGAAAGCATTAACGGGCGCTGCAATGGCGATGATGGTAGCGGGTTTGGTCGGTTGTAATAGCACAGAGAACAATTCTACAAGCGTACAAGCTGCGACAGCTGAAACAGATTTAGTGCATTGTTATGATGTCAATGTTTGTGGTGGACATAACGATTGTAAAACAGCGAGTAATGCCTGCTCAGGACAAGCTTCTTGCAAAGGCACTGGCTTTGTTGCCATTCCGAGCAAAGCGTGTAGTGATGTCGGTGGCAATCAAAAAGACGCTTGGGTTGGCAGTGTCGCAAAGGCCGACCTTGTGCACTGCCACGATGTCAACGTTTGCGGAGGCCATAACGATTGTAAAACCGCCAGTAATGCTTGTGCGGGACACGCTTCTTGCAAAGGGACTGGATTTGTCAGCATGCCAGCAAAGGCCTGTGCTGACATTGGTGGCAAAGCAGAAAGCTAATAAGCTTTAACCTCGGCGCGTGTTTATCTATCAAGCTTATTATTGCAATAGACAAACACGCACAATGCATTAAAAGAGCGCAATTATGTCAGTACCCTTTCTGGGCTTTGGTCTTGGCCTACGCACGTGTTATTTTGACGCTATTATCGACACTCAGCCACAAGTAGATTGGTTTGAGATTATCTCTGAGAATTACTTTGTCGACGGCGGCAAGCCTTGGTATTACCTCTCGCAGATTAAAGAGCACTACCCCATTGTGATGCACGGAGTATCGATGTCAATAGGCAGTACTTCGCCCCTAGATATGAATTACCTTGCGCAGCTTAAACGCACCATCGCACGGGTTGAACCCGAATGGGTGTCAGATCACCTCTGCTTTAGCAGCTTAGGCGAATTTAATAGCCATGATTTATTGCCACTTCCCTACACTGAAGAAGCGCTGATACATCTCACCGCAAGAATCAATCAAGTACAAGATTACCTTGAGCGTCCAATGATCTTTGAAAATGTCTCAAGTTATTTAAACTACAAACAATCTGAGCTGACAGAGTGGGCGTTTTTGAGCGAATTACACCAGCGTACCGGATGCCAGTTATTGCTCGACATCAACAATGTATATGTAAGCTCGCGCAATCACCAATTCGATCCAATAACTTACCTAAACGCCATACCAACACAAGCAGTCGCGCAAATCCACCTGGCCGGCCATAGCGATTTTGGGACCCATATTGTTGATACGCACGACCAACCAATTTGCGAAGAGGTATGGAGTTTATATCGACAATATACTCAAAACAGATCCCCCATTAACACCATGATTGAGCGTGATGATAACTTTCCTGAGCTCGCGGGATTGTTACAAGAGCTGAACTTGGCCAAAGGAATAGCCCCTAGCAGTTGGAGAACATATGGCTGATCTCGCCGCGCTGCAGCACGCCTTTATTGCAATGCTAAAAGGCGATAACAGCCAATTAATGGCTGAAATTGAATATCAAAGTGGCCTGAATGTCGCGCAACGTGCGCAAATATACACTAACGCTTATCACATCAGATTAAAAAAAGTGTTAGAACAAGATCACGAAATGCTTGGCTTTTATTTGGGTGATGCCCTGTTTGATGAGATGTTTTCGGGCTATCTAGAGCACTTTCCTTCACGTTCGACCTCATTGCGCCAGTTTGGCGACGCGCTTCCTGAATATTTAAGTCAATTTGAGCCATTTAAGCTCTACCCTATTCTCACTGAAATCGCACAATTTGAACGTACATTACTCAGTGCATTTGACGCAGAAGATGCGCCTCAATTGGGACTTGTGCACCTACAAAAAATTGCAGCAGCACAATTTCCAAACTTGCAGTTTACTTTTCACCCCAGCGTTCACTTATTGGGATTTACACATAATGCGGTTGACTGCTGGCAAGCGTTAAAGAACAGTACAGCGGTCCCTGAAGTATCCACAAAACCAAACTACTGGATACTCGCCAGAGAGCGCGATATGCGCACTGGGTATCACTCGTTAACGGAAGCCGAATTTGCTTGTCTACAAAGCATGAAGAACGCACTGCCGTTTAGTTTTGTCTGTGAATACGCGGCCGAGCAAAGTGATGATTTAGCACAAGGCACAGCAATGGTGATGCAGTTACTGCAAAAAGGGCTTAACTTGGGATGGTTTAGTGGCTTTAAAGTTGCTATATAACCGCGATATTCAACAAAGCGGCATAGAAAATGAGGATCAAAGAGAAGTTAAAGCTGTATCAACCAAGTTTAATAATAAGCATGGTTTTCACTTTGATTGGCTTTGCCCTTGTTTAGAATTTAAAAGTCAAAAACCAAGCTTAAACGTAAAGATAAATTAACAAAAATCACATACCTTATACTCATTTGGAATTTTTCCAGCCTATTTATTCCTCTTACCCTGTCGCGTTACCCCTCTCTAAAATCAAAATTAACCAACTGTATTTATTGATAATATATAAAGAACAAGCATAAACTTCTCGCTTATTTGGTCAGCTAACCTATGCATTAAAAAACACATTGTAAATTTTTTTTGTATTTTTTGTTTATTTTTTAAGCTTTACTTCTATCCTAGTGTAACCAGTCGAAATTATGTGCAATTTTTATTTAGCTGGCGTTGTTCATTATCTCAAAACAAACGCAATCAAGCGTTGAACTTTGGTGAATAACGCGTCTACAGCAGCTAGATAAGTTCATAACCTTGAGATTGGTAAACACAATTAAACAAAACAACATGCAAGGAACAACAAAATGCGTAAATTAAGTGCTATTAGTTTTGCAGTATTAGCGGGTTTGACTTCAGTCAACGCACAAGCCGCTAAAATACTTAGCGTAGAGTCAAACAAAGCAATCGATGATCAGTATATTGTGGTGTTCACAACACCTTCTGTTTTAAATGTCAAAGACAGTAAAGCGGTTGCAGCCTTCGCTAATAAGCAAGCTAAAGCGTTACAGAATAAACATAACGTAAGCATTACAAAAGAGTTTGGTGGTGTGCTAAACGGTGTGGTGATTAATGCATCGGCAAAACAACTAAAAGGTCTGCTTAACAACCCAAATATTGACTATATCGAACAAGACCAAGTGGTTACAGTGACCCCTGCTATCACAGCAAGCGGCGACCAAGCTAATCCAACTTGGGGTCTAGATCGCGTCGATCAACGTAATCTACCACTAAACTCAAACTACCATTATGATTTTGATGGTACTGGTGTAACGGCCTATGTTATCGATACGGGTGTTCGCATTAGTCACAATGAATTTGGTAACCGTGCATCACATGGTTATGACTTTGTTGATAATGACAATGATGCAACAGACTGTAACGGTCATGGTACCCATGTTGCAGGCACAATTGGTGGCGGTGAATATGGGGTAGCGAAAAACGTCAATATCGTTGGCGTAAGAGTATTGGGTTGTAACGGCTCGGGTTCATATTCAGGCGTTATCTCTGGTATCGATTGGGTTAAAAACAATGCATCAGGCCCATCCGTTGCTAACATGAGTTTGGGTGGTGGCGTTTCTCAAGCGGTTGATGACGCAGTAAATAACGCAGTTGCCTCAGGCGTTAGCTTTGTTGTCGCGGCGGGTAATGACAATAGCAATGCCTGTAATTACTCACCTGCACGTGCAGCCGATGCAATCACTGTGGGTTCAACTACAAGCAGCGATGCCCGTTCTAGTTTCTCAAACTATGGTAACTGTCTAGACATTTATGCGCCAGGTTCAAGTATTACTTCTGCTTGGTATAACTCAGATACATCAACCAATACCATCAGCGGTACTTCGATGGCCGCACCGCACGTTGCGGGTGCTGTTGCGCTATATTTGGATGAAAACCCAAGTCTAAGCCCGTCACAAATTGATAGCTTGCTGAGCCAACGCTCATCAAAAGGTAAAGTCTCTAACCCACAAAGCGGTTCACCTAACGAGCTACTTTATACACTAGCTGATGGCACTGATCCGGACCCAGATCCAGATCCAATCACAGAGCTGGTTAATGGCCAAAGCGTCAGTGCATCTGGTGCATCTGGTCAGCAAACCTTCTATAAGTTGGTTGTTCCAGCAGGCGCTAGCGCGCTGAACTTCTCACTTGCTGGTGGTACTGGCGATGCCGACCTGTATGTACAGCAAGGCACTCAACCAACGCTAAATAGTTACGCTTGTCGCCCGTATCTGGATGGTAACAATGAATCATGCGATTTCACCAATCCGACTGCAGGTGATTGGTATGTGATGCTAAATGGTTACGCTGCGTATGCAAATGCGACCCTCACAGGTACTTACTCATCTGATCCAGGTGGCTGTGGTAGCAACTGCCTAGAAAACGGCATCCCAGTAAGTGGTCTAGCTGGTGCATCTGGCCAAGAGTTGCAATACACCATTGATGTTCCAGCGAATGTAACCTTGACAGTTGCAAGCTCTGGCGGCTCTGGCGATGCAGACTTGTATGTTCGTAAAGGTGCGGCACCTACGACATCAACCTATGACTGTCGTCCGTTCTTAAATGGTAATAATGAATCTTGTAGTTTAAGTTCAGGCCAAGGTGCAACCTATTACATCAAGTTACGTGGCTACTCTAGCTTCTCAGGTGTAACACTTGTTGCAAGCTACTAATTAGCTTTATTACAAATAAATCTCATTTCGTTTGGGATTTATTGAAAAAACAAGTACAGTGGTGGTTCGTTTGAGCCGCCATTTTTGTTTTTAATGAGTATTGTATTAGATCTCTACAGCCAATTATTACATCAAGGGTTTTATGACCATGTGTCTGACGGTGAACTACACACCGAAGTGCCGCTCATCTGTAGTAGTATCTCGCAAGTAAAGCTCGATGGTATTATTTACCATCGTACTGCGCAAACTGCGGCGATGATGCCTGAAAACTATGGCAGTTTGATCCTTATCACTGAAGGAAATGGTTGGTGGCTGACTGAGCAATCCTTGCAGCGTGCTGATCTAACACAGTTAATTTATCTTGAGGCAAATCAAAAACATGTGTTTCACCTTCCGACACAATACCACGCCGTTAGCTTCAACTTTCCAATCAATTGGCTAGCATCTCGAACCGGCAAGCGGCTTTTGCATGGACAAGCACTGACAATTCCCTCTGGTCTATCAACATTATTCAAAAGCGCCTTAACCGCCACAACGCTAAATTTAACAGCGGCAAAATGGCTTGAAGATGAAATTGTACTGCATCTAAGTACTTGCAAGCCGGCCCAATTGCCAACGTCGCCACTGGCGGAGTTAAAACGGCTCATCTCTACACATGCAAGTGATGAAGCATTTTGTATCGACATGCTATGTGAGCACTCTGGCTGGTCAAAACGTTATATTCACAAACTCTTTGCCGCATCTGATCTGAGTGCCAGTGAATATCTGATCCGCACTAGGCTCACTCACGCTTATTTTGAGTTACTCAATAGTTCCGCATCCTTAAATCAAATTGCTATTGATAGCGGATTTAAAAATCAGGCGCACTTCAGCCGTCGTTTTAAACATTTATTTTCTCTTTCTCCCAAACAAATTTCACAACGAGTGCACTCTTAGACAAAACTGAACCGTGCAAAATATATATAATAAGAATCACTCTCATTATCCATAGTAGTAGAACAATGAAAATTAACACGCTCTATGCTGCAGTGTGCCTCTCACTGCTTTCTCAAACCACCAGTGCCAATGAAAACCAAAAAGATGAGTTAGAAAGAATAGAAGTTCAGGGCAGCCAATATAAAAGTACCGGAACAAAGTCGTCTTTGGCACCTATCAACGCGCCCTTTTCTATTTCTCATATAGATCAAGATACCCTGCAACTACGCCAAGCTGACTCGGTCAATGCTGCGTTACGCTATGTTTCTGGTATCACACCAGAAAGCCGCAGCACGGTCACCATTTTTGATCAATACACTATTCGCGGTTTTGAATCTTATCGAAACTATTACGATGGCCTAGAACTACAATCCAATAACCTTTGGAATTTATATCCTCAAGTTGATGCCTTTGCCACCGACACCATTGAGGTGCTAAAAGGCCCAGCGTCAGTACTTTACGGCTCAGCCCCGCCAGGTGGCATGGTGAATCAAATCGCAAAGCTTGCCAATGGCACTGAGCAAACACAGGTTCGCCTGAGAGTCGGTAGCAGAGCGCTCAAAGAAATCGGCGTTGATCATGGAGGTGTGATCACCGATGAGCTGAGCTATCGTGCCATTGCGCTATCAAGAACAAGTGATGGCCAGCAAAAAACAACTGAAGAAGAACGCACTGTATTTGCACCATCACTGCGCTGGCAACCGAGCCATGATACGGCTTTAACTGCACAGCTTTATTACCAAGACGATCCCAAAGCTATACCGTCCACTCCCTTACATAGCGTTGGTACGCTTACGCGCGCAAGTTACGGTTATCTAGATGCCGATGCATTTGCAGGCGATATCAATTGGTCTAATTTTGATAGAACAACGCTAATGGCAGGGCTAAAGTTGGAACACAATTTGTCCGACAATTGGGCTTTGTTTGCCAACTGGCGTTACACCGATGCAGAAGGCCTGCAGCAAAATACCTATAACCAAAACTTAATTGCAGATAGCGATACCATACTTGCCCGTTCAGCATATAAAACCGATGAAACGCAACATGGCTATGTTTTAGACAATCAATTGTCTACTCACTTTACAGTTGGCGACTCATCACATCACTTGCTCTTAGGTTTTGAATACAAAAGCTTAAGCTCAACCGTAGGGTATTGGGATACACTCGGGACAGGCACACCAAACATCAACCTAGCAGCGCCCAATTATGCAGCATTTGATGTCAGCGCTTTGCCACTTAACTTCTATACCGAAGCGCACGATATTGAACAAAGTAACCGTGCGTTTTACATCCAAGACGAAGTGACAATATCAGCATTGACCCTCTTGGCAGGTCTTAGATACGACAGTTTCACCAGTGATGTTACTGCTGATAAAAACTACGCTGGCACCGAGTGGCAAACGGAATCAAATATTGATGACACCCAACTCACCGGGAGGATTGCCGCACTTTATCAGCTGGATTCTGGTTGGCGACCTTACGTGAGCTATAGTCAGTCATTTGAACCCGTTGCAGGAGAAGATAGCATAACTCAACAAGCCTTCAAGCCAACTGAAGCAGAACAATGGGAACTTGGCGTTAAATATCAATCTCGCGATACACAGCTAACATTTGCGCTCTTCGATCTCACCAAGCAGAACGAAATCATTAACAGCAAAGACTTTGTCACGAAAACTCAAGCCGGTGAAATCCAGTCCAAAGGTATTGAGCTTGAGGCTTCTCACACCTTTAATGAACAAGTTGATGTGCAGTTCAATGCCACGCATCTAGACCAGAAAGTCACTAAAAATGAATTAGACCAAGATTTGGTGGGGAAACGCTTAGTGTGGGTTGCAGATAACACCGCATCGCTTTGGTTGAACTATTATCCAAGCCTGCTAGACGCACTTAAAGTAAGTGTTGGCGCTCGGTATGTTGGCGAGAGTTATGTTGGCAAATACAACTCAGATACCGTGCCATCCTATACCTTATTCGACATCGCCTTTGATTATGAACTCAGCGAGCAAGCCAGGATCACCTTTAGCATTAGTAACCTCAGTGACAAGCGATACGTTGGTGCATGCTATGACGAAAGTAACTGCTGGATGGGGGCTGAGCGCAAAGCCGATGTTGGTCTTCACTATCGCTTTTAGTCATTCATCTTGGAGAGCTTACGGAAGGACATAGACTGAAAGATTTAAACGGACACCCACCTTAGCGCGCCTGCAAGCATTAAGGTGGGTGTCCTTGTTAATTCAGCCTGTAAATTCATCCATTTATTCATTCTCATTTAGCTTTAACTCAAAGGAAAACAATGCGTAAAACACTATTTAAATGGCACAGTGCAATGGCATTAATCGCGATACTGCCACTCGCCGTTATGTCAGTCACAGGTAGCATGTTGGTGTTTAAATTCGAGATAGATAGCCTATTACTTCCAAAGCAAGCGACATTGACTTACCAGAGCCAAGACGTCCAACGTCAGCCCATGAAGGTGCTCGTTAATTATGTCGCAGACACCCATCCAAATTATGAAATTGGTAGCTGGGAAATATTCGATGACGGCTACGAAGCTGATAGAGTCTATTTATTAAAGCATGGCACAGACACGTGGTTTAAAACGTATCTAGATCCTTACGCAGGCAAAATGCTAAGCGAGCCTGTGGGTATTCACAGCGACTTTACCGATTTTATTCTTCACCTACATTACACCTTACTACTTGATGATGTGAGCAAAACCTTTCCACACATGGGTGTCGTTATCGGTTTAGTTGTTGCCATACTTTTTACTTTGCTTGGTGTGTCCGGCTTAGTGATATATCGGCGCTTTTGGCGACGATTCTTTAGCTTTAGACGACAAGCTCCTCGACTCGTCATGATGAGCGACCTGCATAAGGTAATTGGTATTTGGAGTGCGCCGGTATTACTCGCGCTAGGCATTACTGGCGTTTACTTTAATGCAGTGGAGTATTACCACGAGGCTTTTGAGCATCAAGAAGATGAGCACCATATTGTCAGCCACGCAATGTTTAATCACTCATTAGATTTTGATGCCATGATGACCCAAAGCCATCGTGCGGTTGACGGACTTAAACCGACCTACTGGCTATTTCCATTTGAGCCAGAGCAAACCAGCATTACCATTTTTGGCAGCGTGGCCGATGCCAACCCGTTCATTAGTAACTATGCAGCAACGGTTAGCTTTGACGCGCAATCTGGTAAACAAACCTTTGCCTACGATATTCGAACGGCGTCTACTGTAGACCGGGTAATCGACAGTTTTAGAAAGCTTCACTTTGGCCACTTTGCAGGGCTTACCAGTAAAATAATTTGGTGTATTATGGGACTCGCCCCCGTATTACTTGGCTTGACTGGGTTATATTTATGGTGGCAAAGAAAGCGTAAGAAACTCAAGAGTAAGAAAAACCGTCAACTCGCCTTAAGCTGACGGTTCAAGTTTCAACCCAGATCCGTTATTGTCGTTATTATCAGCAAATAACGAGCAATCACTATGAAACAACTTGGGCTAATTGGTGGTATGAGTTGGGAGTCAACACAAAGCTACTACCAGCTTATCAATCAAACCGTTAAAGCAAAGCTTGGCGGACTACACAGTGCTAAGCTTTGCTTGTATAGCGTCGACTTTGCCGAAATTGCTGAGCTTCAAGCAGCTGGTGATTGGCAGAAAATGACCACCATTTTGGCAGGTGCGGCAACTTCGTTGAAACGTGCAGGCTCAGATGCCATTGTGATCTGTACCAACACCATGCATAAAATTTCAGATGAAATTAGCGCAGCGTCAGGCTTACCGGTACTGCATATTGCCGACGCAACCGCGAAGCGACTTAAAGATGACAGCGTAAAACGCATCGCGCTGTTAGGTACGAGATTTACGATGCAGCAAGACTTTTATAAAGCACGATTGCAAGACCTTCACGGCATTGAGGTCATAACACCTAATTGCGACCAACAAACTTTAGTTCACCACATAATTTATGACGAACTATGTCGCGGTGAAGTCAACGCAAGCTCAAGACAAACTTATCTAGACATCATCGATGCACTCTATCAACAAGGGGCTGAAGGGGTAATTTTAGGTTGCACAGAAATAGGTTTGCTCGTTCAACAAGTGCATACTCAAGTCCCTCTTTATGACACAACTAAACTTCATGCTGAAGCCGTTGTAGAGTGGTCACTTGGGGTAACATCTTGCTTTATTCATGAGTAATATCAAACTTTGTTGTAATTAAAAAAATAACAACAAAATCGCTATTGTCGCGATCACTTGGCTACTATAGAATTAAATCTCACTTATTCTAATTAAATCAGGGATGTATTATGACCCAATACGACGAATATAAAGTTATCCATGTAGTTGAAGGTGGCTGCGGCACACTGTTACTTGGCTCAAGTGGATTACCGTTAAAAAAGCTTGAAGCAACTTTAAATATGGAAGCGCAAGATGGCTGGCAACTTGTTTTCCAAGTTATCGAAAACAAACGTTTTATGCTATTTTGGAGCCGCGAAGCCGTGATCTTAACACTTGGTCGTAAACGTGCTTAAACGCTTTGCTCTGTCTGCCATTCGCCGCTATCAAGCGAATGGTGGAGCAAAAGCCCACTTTAATATAAGTTGTAACTTTACGCCGTCATGTTCTGAATATACCTATCAAGCAATCGAAAAATACGGCTTCTTTAAAGGCGTGCGTATCGGTTTTTGTCGGATCAGGCGCTGCAATGATCCAGATTGTATTGAAGTAAAATCAGATCCCCTACCATAACCTAATCCTAGGAGTTTGCATGGACGAAATAGCATTAAGAGAACAAGAAGAAGCGTTGAGAAATCAAGTTACTCAACTAAGTCCAGAAGCGCGCAAGCAGTACTACCAACTAGAAGAACAGCTAGTAAAAGATCCTGATACTTACGCCGTACTCAATTACTTCTTTGCCGCAGGTTTACATCACTTTTATCTGGGTAAAACTGCACGTGGTGCTATTAATCTAACCTTGATGCTAATAGGGCTTGCGCTTATTCTCTTTTATGGCTGGATACTGCTAATTTTAGTGTGCTTAATTGAGCTACCTCAGTTATTTAATAGCCAAAAAATAGTGAGAAAATACAACATCGATGTGATGCGAGAAGTGCTAGATGAGCTCAAAGATACACAGCAGAATCAAACAATCTAAAGAAACGCAGTGGCTTTGGATTATAGCGGCCACGGTAGTGGTCGTTTTATTTAGTGGTTATCAGTTTTATACCAAAGGCGTGCCTTACTTCGCTGAAGAGATCTCAGCCTCACTGCCCAAACAAATCTACCAAATCATCGACGAAGGAAGCCTAAATGAGCTAGATAATTCGGAATTCTCGGAGTCAAAGCTAAGTGAAATCAAACAGCAAGAGACTCGAGCTTTATTTGTCTCGTTGCTTGGCGCCAATGCATCGAGTGAACGTGAATTTAAACTTGAATTTAGGCAGTGGAAAGATAAAGCCAACGCCATGGCACTGGCCAATGGTAGCATTGTGATCACCGATAACATGGTCGAACTGGCATCGACTCAGCAAGAACTTAGCGCAGTGTTACTCCACGAAATTGGCCATGTGGAGCATAATCACGTCATGGAATCCCTTGTGAGCTCGTCTATCGTATTTGTCAGTTTGAGTGTCGTATTGGGTGACATCTCTGCGCTCTCAGATCTTATGATGCAGGGCGCAATGTTAGGTATCAACCAAAATTACTCTCAACAAGCTGAGCTTGAGGCTGATTTGTACGCGCACAACAAGCTAATGACGCTGTATGGTAATAATGATGCGATGATCTCTATATTCGAAAAACTCGCCAAGGAAAGCGACGAACAGCATAGTTGGTTAAGCACACACCCAAGCTTTGAGCAACGGATAGAGCGAATAAAGCAAAGTCTCTAACATTGACTGTGTTTATTCTCTCTGGCTCTGGCTGCAATGAACGTGCACTCGCTTTGCCCACGTGTTTAGCTACAGAAAAACGGAGTTTTTCGCCCCCTAATTAAGACTCCTCACAATGTATCTCGCCACAGAGCTGTTGCAGCACTAATAAGTTAGCCAAAGGCTAACATTGCCAATATGACGCCTCTATGTATAAAACAGCTCAAATGTCTTGTTGCGAATATCAGCTTCTACCCCAACTCTATTATCCACAATCGCAATTTAAAAATACGCTGTATATTCATGAGCATACAGCGTGAATGGTAAATGCTGTTTTAGGCTTAGCATGCTGTATTACGTTACTAAGTAACCTGATGTAATGGTCTCCTCCCACACTCGGCATCGGTGCGCCATGATTGAATTGCAAACAATCAAAATGGGAGAAGACCAAATGCAAATTACAACAATCAGTATCGATATCGCAAAAAATATTTTTCATTTTATTGGATGTAACCTATCCAATAAGATTGTAGTAAAGAAAGCTATTAAACGTCGTCAACTACTGACTTATTTGGCAAAAATGCCAAATTGTAAATTAGTCATGGAAGCGTGTGGAACCTCTAATTATTAAGGGCGTGAAATTAGCCAATTAGGTTTTCAAGTTGAACTCATACCACCACAACACGTGAAGCCATTTTTGACGGAGAATAAAAATGATTACAACGATGCGTATGCAAATTTAATTGCATCACAGCAGGCACATATTCACTCAGTTCCAGTGAAAACATTAGAGCAGCAAGATAGTCAAACAATCCATAAAGTGAGAGAGCTTGCAATTGGTCAACGAACAGCACTGAGTAATCAAATTCGAGGTTTGCTACTTGAGTACGGCATTGCCATTACTAAAGGTATCGAAAATGTTCGCAAAGAAGTGGCTGCTTTGTTAGGTGAGGAGCGAGTATTGACCGCGAGCTTTAAACAAGTGCTTAGCCAACTCTATAAACTCCTACAAGTGCTTGATGAAAGTATTGAAACGTACAATCAACAGATAAAAGAGCAAGTTAAAAACAATGAGATATGCGTCAATTTACAGAGTATTCCGGGCATAGGGCCAATAGTTGCAAGTCGTTACTTTAACGAAGTGGGTAATGGTAGTGGTTATACAAAAGGGCGAGATGTTTCAGCCTCATTAGGGCTCGTGCCCAAGCAACGTAGTACGGGTGGAAAATCAGTTTTGCTCGGGATAAGTAAGCGTGGTAATCGATATTTGAGGTGTTTACTTATTCAAGGGGCGAAATCGGTTGTATCGAGAGCAAAGTATAAAACAGACCAACTGAGTCTTTGGATAAATCGACTTGTACAAACGCGAGGGCATAATAAAGCCTGTGTCGCTTATGCGAATAAAATGGCTAGAGTGGCCTGGGCAATTACAGTATCAAAAGAGGCATATCAAGCAAGATAAGTAGATTTCTTTCACCGAATTGCGAAAGTGACTGAAGTAGACGACATAACAGGTCAAACCGGCATATTGAAAACCTGTCGAGCTCAGGGGTAGCTAAATACCGATAACCTGATTAGGACAATATGCGCGATTTACATCTAGGTCAGAGTTTCAAATAGAACTCATTAACAGACCGTATATATGACAGCAATCCTGTCCCTGTTATTTACTAAAGAAACCTTGCAATAAGGGAGGAGACCATATTTGAGCTCAATTTCTTTGCCGCTATCAAACTTAAACGTAGTGAAAATATAGGCCAATGCGATACCGAGCATAATCAGCAGCAGAAGCACAAACCTTTTTAAAACAGACCCCATAAATTCCCCTGAGAAAAATAACTCTCCCGAACTTCACCTGCATTCTCCCCTAATTATTGCTAGGACAAGGCTTACCAGGTATCGTTTTGGCGTTGGCATCACGATAGTGTATGCGACTTGTTGAACATAAGTCAGATACAACCAGCGTTTACCTACTAGTACTACATTTAAGGACAGCTTAGAGCTGCGCCAGACATGGCCAGTTCCAAACTGCACAAATATCCGATTAAAAAAACCTCTCTGTTTCAGGCGCCACCCTTTTATGATGGCGCCCCGCTTTCATAGCTTGATCACCGAAAGGAGGCTGGAATGGTTATCGCTCCATTGGATCACATTCTGACTCACTTCCCGCAGCGGCACACTCCTACTCACCACTTGAGGATCAGCCAAATAGCGCATATTACTAGTGAATATCACCCACTCAGCTTGATCTGTATCGGTCGCGGAGTCTGATGTTTTAAAGTACCGAGACTGCAAGCCACTTTGCGCTTCGATACCAGACATAATCGCTCTCAGATCTAGGTAACTGTTGGAAATGTGGAACACCAGCACCCCATCAGCCGCCAAGTGCTGCTCATACAAGGCGAGCGCTTCTCTGGTTAACAAGTGCTGAGGAATAGAGTCACTTGAAAACGCATCCACAATCAACATGTCAAACCCTTGAGCACCATTTTGCTGGTAATCATTAGCTAAGCTCACCCGCGCATCACCGGAGCGCACATCTATAGTTGCCGCCGAGGTTGTCAGGTAGTTAAAGTATCTTTTAGCAACATACTCAACATCCGGATTGATCTCATAAAATACAAACTCATCCTGTGCTTGCCCATAGTATGCTAATGCCCCCACACCCAGACCGATAATGCCCACTTTATTACCTGAGCCATTATTAGCCATCAGGTTGAGCATAATACCTACCCCTGTTTCCGGGCGATAGTAACTTAATGGCATAGGCTTACCTTGATGAGCCAATGCTTGTGCCCCATGCGACGTGTAGCCATCGATTAGCCTGCGTTGTGGATTATCGATATTCACAATATCCTTCACCTGTATAATACCGAAAAAATTACGAGATTCGTAAACATTATATTTATTAAACTGACTTTGCATCAGGTAAAACAAACTGACAAACACCAAGCAACCTACAACATTTAGGTAGACCAATTTGCGCTCTACTTTCCCTTGCTGTTTTTGCCATTCCATTGCAATGGACAACACAAAGACCAAGCATATACCAACAATGTACTCATAGTACTGAGTAAACAATTCAGTGGCTAGAATGGACGCAAATACACTACCTGCACATCCGCCAGCAGCCAGTATCAGGTAAAACAGGGTCATGTCTTCGTTGCCTGGTTTAGATTTGGCTATTTCACCATGGCAGATAATACAAGCAACAAACAACACAACGAGATACAGGCAGATTTGTTCAGTGATCGCAAACTGCGAGCCAATAGAGAATAAAAACAGTGCCACCAAGGATACAACAGAAAACATAAGGTTCCAGTACCACTTAAGATACACTCTCTCATCGAAGAAACACAATATATATGTCAGTAAATATAACGCCAGCGGTAAAGTCCATAAGAAAGGGATCGGTGGGACATTGATCGTCAGGTTGTTGGTCGTCGATACAAGCAGAATAACACCTGTCGCAGAGAGTAAAAACCACTTAATACATCTGGTGATATTTACCCCTGATGCCAGCTTAGATTGCGCTGTTTGAACTGGCTGAGTGGCTTTCTTGTCCGTATTGCGATAGACCTGATAAAGGCAGTAAAAATTGAACAAAGAAAATGCGATATATAAACCTGACCACATCCAGACCTGCATAGACAGCGCCAAGTTATATTCGATGATCAATGGATAGCAAAACAGTGCCATCATGGCTGCAACGTTCGAAACTGAATACAGCCGATAGACCTGGACGCTTTTTACCGAATGACTAAGCCAATACTGAAGCAGTGGCGAAGTGGCCGACAGCACAAAATACGGCGCACCTATTCCCAGCAACAGTAAAGTGAAGATATCAAAAAACGGCTGTGTTGAAATTTCCGTCGTCGCAATTGACTCCAGACTAAGCGGCATCAGTGCCATTCCGACAACCAGCAACACACTGTGCACCGCGAGCTGCTGATAGACAGTTTTCAGCTTACTAATACAAAATGAATAAAGATAACCAACCAATAATAAGCTCTGATAAAAAAGCATACAGGCAGTCCACACCGCACTCCCCCCACCAAAATACGGTAATATGATTTTTGCGACCATGGGCTGGATCCCAAATAGCAAAAATGAGCTTAAAAATATTGTTGTTATAAAAAAATACTTCATGCCTTAAACTATTGATTGTTAAATTTTATTTATAATACTATAGATGGCATGCTTTAACACTGCATATTCCAGCTCATAATTCAGACACATCAAGTACCTAGCAAAACGCATGCTAATGTCAATTTAGATGCATCTTTATATCTGAACGTTTGTTATTCTAATTTCAGGCTTACTGCGTCACTAAAATTAGCCAAGGGAGATAATACAAACCGATCCCCAACAGCCGCACCGCCTTTAATCTCGATAAGGCTGTCTGACTGCATACCAAACCGGAGCTTTTGCCAATGCCCGGTGTCATCGACCACTTTGAGCAAATCTTGTTCCGAGTTTGCCCTAACACTTTCAGGTAACTCAATGTAGAGGGCATTTTTGATTGTATCAATTTCAATATTACCATCGACCGTGAGTTCAGGCCTTAGCCCAGGAACATACTGGCCGACCAAGGCCATTTCAATGTTCACTTTGCCATCAATGACCGTCGGATCGCTCCGCTGTACCACAGTGCCTACCTTGCCCGCCAAGGTCTGGATATGACCAGGTGTACCTAAATTGATTCTATCCGCATTAAATTGAGGAACCTGTAACCTTACGACCAGATCGCTGTCAGACCCCATCAAGGCTATTTTTTTCCCCGGCAGATACGCTGCTGCCGATATCCACCGTCAGTTCCTGGAGAATACCCGCAATGCCCGCGGTCACTTGCATTCTATCCAGCATTTGTTTAGCCGTATCATAATTAAGCTGGAATTGCTCTTCAATTTTTTGTTGTAGCTCAATTTGTTTTGCATGAAGATTTTTTAAAAACGCTAGACGGCCGATACTGGTTTCAAGTTGCTTCTCAAGATCGGACAGCTTTAACGTTGTACGCTCAAAATCAATGTCTGAAACAATATTTTTCTTATGTAACTCAAGCTGTGCGTCAGATTGAGTTTTTCCAGCTGAATTTGGTTACGCAAGTTGTGAATCGTCTGCTCTTGCTCGAGTAGCGTGTATTGATCCTGAAGCTTTTTTTCTTCCATGCTCGCTTTATGCTTAACTAGTTCAAACCTCGCTTGATCTACCTTGCGCACCAATTCCGGGTTGTTCATTGCTACGATCACGGTATTGGCTTCAACACGATCACCGGGATAGTAAAATACTTTTTCAACAATCGCTTTGTCATCGCTGCTAATCACGTGCAAATCTCAGGAGCGCAATTTGCCATAACCTGCGACTTCAATTTTCAGCTCTCCTTGCTTTACACTGGAGATCCTCAGTTCTTCTTTCTTGATAACTGGTACAGTTGGAAAGAACATATAGCCAAGCAGTGGTAAGCAAATAACCGCACACAGTAATAAACGCTTTACCTGAATCCCGGATGTGGAACGCTTGTGTCTTTCAATGTTGTCCTTAATATTCAGTTCCATGTAAACCTCACTACGCATTTATACCTAACCGTGTCGTCTGTCCTACAGGCTGCTTTGTACTGATAATGCTGGCGTTCGCCTGTATTACCTTAGCCTAATATCAGTACAAGCTAGTTTGATAAACAAACTCATAAACTTACAGTAGATACTTGCTCTAACATTTTTCGGGCAATTAAAAGTAACACAGCAATTTTTGTTGCAGCAAGTCAACTGAGCTGCGGTAAACAATAAACACGTCTTTTATTTAATCTGTGCTCACTCAGATCAGCAATGAATGAATTTCTTGTCACAGGAGTTGAATCCTCGCGATATTTTTTACATTGGATAAGCAGTTCATAATGAGTGTCAGGCATTGCCTCAATGTATGATTATCAATAAGTCAGCTCTATAAGTTGATTTAAAAATGAATAAATGGATTATAAGACCAGTAAAAAACCCGCAGCCAAAGTTAAGCTGATATGTTTTCCCTATGCAGGCGGAGGTACACACGTATTTATCCCATGGCAGCAGCTGCTGCACCCTCATATAGAACTGTGTATTGTTCAACCTCCAGGCCGAGGATCAAACTTCGAGCTTGCACCGTTCGCAGAGATGACGCAACTGGTTGACGCACTGAAGCCTGAATTAAGCTCTGATTTGAATGGTAATTACGCGGTATTTGACCATAGCTTAGGCAGCAGAGTCGCGCTTGAGGTTGTGCGCCGAGCAATTCACTTAGGTTATCGTAAACCTCAGCACTTTGTTGCACCTGGCAGTCCCGGGGCCAAATTACCTTGCCTAGATAAAGACTCTACCAGCCTGAATAATGCGCCATTCATTCAGGTGATAAAGGAGCTCAATGGTACACCGCCAGAAGTATTGGGTAACATGGAGCTACTCGAGCTTTTCCTGCCGACACTGAGGAGCGATTTTTACCTCGCAGAGCAGCATAAATGCGAACAAAGCAGCCTAATTGCAGAGCACATGACAATACTTTCAGGTAAAAAAGATACTATCACCTCAGCTCAGTTGGACTCATGGCATCAGTTTGCTGTCCACAGTGAGATAGTTCTGTGTGAAGGCGTTCATTTTTTCATCCATTCGCACTCAGAGCAAACGGTACAAGTGATCAACCTAAAGCTACAAAATACAGGTGTGTTATAGCCATGCTAGGATAATCAGAAACTCACGCGTGAGTGAGTTAGTAAGTGGTCGATCCTGAATATTGAGGTTTTGATGCTCAGACTGGCTGAACTATATCAGTAATCAATCCAGACTGAGCATTATCTTTATCGACAGTTCATTGCATGAGCGCAAACCACAAACTGCTCTTTCAATGTTGTCGCGACACTCACTTTAACACCAAACTCATACGGCTTCGCACTTTTTCCCTTAGAGATACATTCAACATCCGGTTCGTGTAGGCTATAGAGTTTGTTTTTACTCGTTTTGTTTGCTTTAACAGCCGATCTGCTTGGCGTAACTTTTTAATAAACTTTGCACTCGGTTGCTCTGTGATTTTTCTCAGAATATCTTTCATGACTCGCCTTAAATAATTCTTCTGCGTTTTGAGTTCCTTTTTCATTCAGGGTGAGAGCATACTTCGTTAACAACCATTAACCGAAGATAAGCTCTGCCCTGTTAACAGCTAAGCCCTAATCACCTTATCTAAATATTCAGTGTCCAACGCGGCGTTGCTTTCATCGTACACTGGTTTTTAAGGCAGTCTCTCTTTTTAATTGATTCAGTTCTACATGATTGAATATTTTGGAATTTCCTATAGTATGGCCCCAATTTATTGCGCAGTTACCTCTCTGAATGAGACGCTAATAACCCAGTGCAATTGATTCTCACCGGCACAATGGCTACACACATGCTTGGCTAACTATTTGCTGATCAATCAGGCCTGAAGTTATAGTGGATGTCGATAAGCTTTGCCATTTTCTGCGCAGCAGTACATAGCTTTCTCTATAATTTCGAATTATGGCTAATTATCCATAAACAGGAGAGATTTAGCTTGAAGAACTTTATACCTACAATATTCAGTACAACCACGTTGCTGTACCAAATAGCTATGTTCGCTACATATTCATTCTGACTATCTTATTCTAACTTCTCTGGTGTTTGAAACACCCTGACAGATGGGGAAGTTACTCAACTCACTACCTTGCAAAACTTGCACGAACGAAGGTTTTTTTTGGTTTCTGCCATAGTCAGAGAACCCTTGTAAATTGAGCTCTGAAGTGTGACTCATAATTCGACTGGGTGCCACTTTGTTTCTTTTTTTCGTACAATTCCATTACATTTTTTAACTTGCAATCTCTGTTTCTAAATTGGAGAATCTGTTTTTAAATGAATCACGGGTAAAAAATGAAACCATCTAAACTTTATCTACTACCTATAACAGTAGCCAGTATCAGCACATTGCTCACGGCCTGCACATCTGAAACAGAATCTGATCTTTTGAAAACAAACGCAATTAGTGCGGATATATCAATAAATTCAAATGGAGAAAGAGCCCGAATCGTGGCCGAGTTAAATGTTGGGGACTCGTTCGGCTCTAATGTAAACTTAAGCGAAGGCGATACACTAAGAGCGATCGTAAATGGTCAGACGATCCAACTGATTAAAGATACTGACATTCTAGATATTGATTACGAGGGCAGATCCTCAGTTGTAACTGGTAACAGCCTATATACTATCCAGTTAAATCGGAAGAAGGAAGAAAATGCTTCTGCGTCAGTTGAGCTTCCTTTAGGCTTTCTGATACTTACCCCCGAAGCAGAGAAAACTTTTCGATATGATGAAGATATTGAAATTCATATTGATGGAATAGACTTAGCGAGTGAGACATCCCTTATCGTTAACTATGCATGCCCGAATAATACGGGCGGGTTAGTGACAGGCTCTTTCTCAACACAATTTGGAAACTCGACAAGCAATACATTCAATGCAAAAAGCGCTAGCCTCATAGATCTAGAGCAGATTGCAACTTCAAAACCATGTGAATTTGACATGGAAGTTCAGAGAGCTAGAACTGGCCGCTTTTCTGGTGCACTTAAAGACAATAGTTTAATTAGAGGTATCCAATCAAGGGTTATTAAAGATCTAGAGTTTACTTTTTAGTTTACATAGCTTTTGAGTAGTCACAGCGTTAAATGCCTCACCCTGTTTCTTCTAAATTTAAATGGTGTCTCTTTAGCCGTACTTTAGCGTAGAAAAACGAAACCAAAGTGGAGCGAGTCCACTTTGGTTTAAGATAAAACAGAACTAGCTAGACTGCTCAGTAGCCCTTTTTTAGTCTTCTAGTATCGCTTTGTACAAAACGATACTTCTTTGCAAGTGCTCTTTCCTTGTCTCTCTTATCTTTTAGGCTGACGTTGTTTCTTTGATGTTCACTTCTTAGTTTTATGAAGTTGTTGAAGCGCCTAACTTCAAGTTCTCCACTCTCTATCGCTTGCTGAACAGCACATCCGGGCTCATTTTGATGCGAGCAATCACTGAAACGACAGGCGCTTTCTAACACTTCAATTTCCGCAAATGTTTTACTGATCCCTTGTTGGCAATCGGCTAGTTGGATCTCCCTCATTCCTGGCGTATCGAGCAGCACTGAGCCATTGTCCATAAAATGCAACGAGCGAGCAGTTGTTGTGTGCCGCCCTTTTGCATCATCTTCACGGATTGAACCGGTGAGCTGCTCTTTACACCCTAACAGCGTGTTCACCAAGCTGGACTTACCCACACCTGATGAACCTACAAATGACAACGTTTTTCCCGTGCTACACCAAGCTTTTAGACACTCAACGGAGCTCGGCTCCAACGCATTTATCGCTTCGACTGTCAAAAATGGGTCCAACTCCTGAACGAGTTGTACTTGCTGTTGCCAACCGTCAACCAAATCCTTCTTAGTCAAAACAACAATTGGCTCCACTTGCGCTTCATTAGCCAGTGCTAAGTAACGTTCGATCCGGTTTAGATTAAAATCCTGATTTAGCGAGCAAACAATAAACAGGCTATCGATATTTGCGGCTATCAATTGCTCCGCGACTTTACTGCCAGCAGCTTTCCTTGAAATAACCGATTTGCGGGATAATAGCCTAATAAATTGATAATTTTCATCCAACAAAACCCAATCACCAACCGTCATACTAGGCAGTGATACATGAGTAGCTAAAGAAATTTGCCGTGATTGCAACTGAATTAAATAATTACTTCTGTGGTGCGCTATCACGCGGCCAAGATTTGATGATTCCAGTTCTGTTAGTGTCAGTTGCTGTTGAAAAAATGCTTGCCAACCAAGCTGTGTTGGCGAATAAGATGTATTCATTATAAAATCTCAAAAATGCAGAAAGACTGCAAAAATCAAGCAGGGTTAATGAATATCATTGACCCCGGAGAAGCCCGTTAGGCATCACACCGGGTAAAAGGAGTAAAAATTTAGAAGAGACGAAAGTTAGCGTCTACTAATCACACCTAGCTACAACTTTTACCGGGTGGCTCAATAAAACAATCATCAAATTCTCCTTAAACTTTTTTGAATACTGCCGTAGATTAGCACTGAAGATAGGCGAGGTAAACCAAGTATTTCACGCAACCAATTTCAATAATAGATTAAAGTTTTGTGTTTAAAGCGATATCAATCACGCAATTTTTGTATGTTATCTGGGCTAAAATAAGAGCAGACGCTGATCCGCCTGCTCTTGTGATTTTAATAAGCTTTACAACGCCAACATCAAAATCTCTTTCGCCTTCGCTAAATCAATATCGCCGTGCTCACCTAGCGCCGTCATGCCGTTCTTTTCTAGATTAGCGATAACTTCTTGTACTGCTTTTTCGTCTAATTGATAATCAGCTAAACGGGTTTGCACCGCCATCGACTCAAAAAAGTCTTGAACTGCTTTTATCGTTTGGTCAATTTGCTGTGCTTCGTCTGCGACTGTAATACCAAATACACGCTCACCAAGTTGCTTGATTTTCTCGGCTTTTTTGTCTCGTTGCACATACATCACCGCAGGTAATACAATCGCAAGCGTTTGCGCGTGGTCAAGGTTATACAATGCCGTTAGCTCATGACCAATCATATGCGTTGACCAATCCTGTGGCACGCCTTGACCAATAAGGCCATTTAGCGCCATAGTTGCAGACCACATAACGTTTGCTCTTACATCATAGTTGTTAGGCTCGCTTAACGCCTTTGGCCCTTCGCTGATAAGCGTTTGTAAAATACCTTCTGCAAATCTGTCTTGCAGTGGCGCATTTACTGGATACGTTAAATACTGCTCAATCACGTGAACAAACGCATCCACTACTCCATTACTCACTTGGCGAGGCGGCAGTGAATAGGTGTATTCTGGGTCGAGTACCGCAAACTGCGGCTGTACCGTCGGTGACGAAAACGCACGCTTTTGCGAAGTTGCCTTTTTAGTAACTACTGAATTGCCGTTACTCTCAGAGCCAGTCGCAGGTAAAGTAAGTACAGCACCAATCGGCAATGGGTTGCTAAAGCTTGCGCCTTTTACCAAAATATCCCAAGGCTCACCGTCAAAATTAAAAGCTGCCGCCACAAACTTTGCGCCGTCAATAACACTGCCGCCGCCAACCGCAAGAATAAAGTTCACATCGTTTTGCTTTGCTGTCGCGACCGCTTGCATTAGTGTTTCATATGTTGGGTTTGGCTCCACACCACCAAATTCCACAACCTCAACACCTGTCAGCGCACTCATTGCTTGGTCGTATACCCCATTGTTTTTAATCGAGCCGCCACCGTACAGTAGCAGCACCTTTGCAGCCTCAGGTAATCGTGAGGTGATTTCACGCATTTGGCCTTTACCAAAAAGAATTTCGGTTTGATTTTTAAATACAAAATTAAGCATGCTCAATTCCTTACTGTTTAATATTCGGTTCTTTCGCTAACATTTCTAGCAGCTTTTCCGCTAGTAGTGTGTCTGAAAACGGGTTTTGTCCTGTAATTAGCTCTCTATCAACAACCACTTTTGGCTGCCATGCATTTGCAAACTGCATTTTTCCTCCAGCCTGAGACATAGCGGCGGCTGGGTAAAAGTTGAGCTTTTCGCCATTTAACGTGCTTTCAAATACTTGTTCTTCTGGGTTCGAAAATATCGTCATTTGATATCCGTCATAAATCCAGTTTTTCGCTTGAACAGGTGACTGTGTTGATAAACTCTTATAATACGCTTTTGGTTCACTTTGTGCCGACAGCAACGTAATTGGGCCGTGGCAAATCGCGGCTGTTGGTTTATTCTCGCGGTTAAAATGGCGCAAAATTTCACCCACCTGCGGATTGTTCGCCAAATCAATTAATGGTGCGTGTCCGCCTGGAATAAATACCGCATCAAACTCGTCTAACCCCGCAGCAAGGATCTCGCTAAAACTTGCGGTATCATTAATATCTGGCAGGTTAGCAATAAATTTTTTGATGCTTTGTAATTTAGTCTCATCACCGCCAAAGTAATCAACCGTCACTGATTTTTGATCAACAGCAGGGGCATTGCCTTTTGGTGTTGCTAATACTAGTTTATATCCAGCATCCACCAACGCCTTTGCTGGGATCCCAAACTCATTGAGATAATAACCTGTTTCTATTGTCTCGCCACTGGCAAGTTCCATCGAGGTTTCGCTCGAAAGTAACACTAACACCTCACCTTCACTTGCATGAGCGCTAAGCGCAAGTGCTGCACCCAATAACGATGACACCCAGCCCAACGCATTCACTATACCCTTTTTCATCCCGGCTCCTCATACCAGTTCAATATCGACGAGTTTAGGCGATTTGCGGACACAGGAGAATTCGGATAAATTGGTAGGAGCAATCAGAATATTTATGGCTCAAGTAATTTATGTCTCATCTCACCCAACTAAAAACCTTTGTGGAAGTATACCGCTGCAAAAATATCACCAAAGCAGCGGCCAACTTGGGGATGTCGCAGCCAGCTGTCACGGCACATATTCAAACCATGGAAGCGGTAGTAGGAAAAGCCCTGTTTGAACGCCAAGCAAGAGGCGTGAAGCCGACGCCAACGGCACATGACTTAGCGCTGCAGGTATCTGGTCATATCGATATTTTAGAGCAGAAGATCACCTCAATTCGAGCACGCTCCAATGCGGTGTTTGGCACACTAAATATTGCCGGCCCCGCGGAGTATTTAAGCTTTGTCTCTGGTCCACAAATCGCCAACTTATTGCAAGCGGGCAACATTAATGTGGTACTTCATATTGGTAATAAAATTAACATTTTCGACGCACTAATAAACGACACCGCCGACATCGCCATTGCCGCCTCTGCGCCAGATCCCACAACCTTTGACTATCTCGTTCTAGACAAAGAGCAATTGTGGCTAGTGATGAACCGTTTAGAGGGCCGAGAAATTCAAGACAGCGATATTACCGCCGACTTACTCTCAAGCTATAACGTCGTCACGTACGATCAAGACTTACCTTTGGTTAGACAATACTTTGACCGTGTATTTAATGCGAGCTGCAACTCTAATGTGATCGCCATTTGTCCAGACATTAGAGCAATTGCTAACATTATTCGCTCTGGAATAGGTTACTCCGTCCTCCCCGATTATCTCTGCCGAGATCTCATAAAAGCAGGTGAACTGATCCAACTTGGCCCCGTAGGCCCCGAAAACAACATCTATTTGGTATGGAAAAAGGGCGCGTTAAAACACCCTCGCATTGCCTTTGCAAAGGATGTGATCTCCGCCTTTGCTAATATTAATTATCTTTCGAATTAAAAAGTTGTAAAAAAATTATTTTCCGCAGATTTCTGCTGAGAATTCCTGTTACTTTGCTGTAAATTAAAAGAGACGGGTTGGAACAACAATGGACTATCAAAGCCAATATCGTGACTTAACTATTTATTACGACGCACTAAAAAAAGCAACAAAGCAAAGTGAAGCGGTACCAGACACCACAGAAAAATGGCTGGCACTCGTAGAAACGACCTTATTTGAACTACAAGAGCTTGCCCATATGGAAAAGGCCTATATGCAAAAATCAAGAACGATGAATAACCTAATTGAGTTGGTATATTCCAGCGCCCCAAGCATGGACTAGCAACTAAAGGTTATTGCTGTTGAGTTTTGCATTGACAAGAGTGCTACTATTAGCACTCTTTTTTTCGCTAGAAATAGAGTTAAACAGATTTAAAGTTTGAAAATAAATTAGCTGCGCATACTTTACGATGCAGATAACCTGCGAAAACTCAGAATGTTATGTGTGCTACTGGTACGCTTTCAATGTAGCAAAGATCTCCTCAGACAGTTCAGCAAACACACCATGGATCCGCTCTGATAGCACTTTTACATTGTCGAAATCAGGGTCAGCAAGTATTAAAATTTCAAAGATTGACCACTCAGGCATAACCTCTTGATTCACCCATTTGATACCCTGTAACTTTGTCCAATAATCAATCTGAACATCCTTTGTTTGTCCCAGGAGCCAAAGTTCGAATTGCACCTCTTGATGGTTCAACACCACTGCCAATTTGAGTTTGTGTTTTTTAAGGTAATCGTTTTGCAGATAAAAGTATGTAAAGTCAATATACCCGTGTAACACGTTTGCGACTGTAAACTGGCCTTTATACTGCCTACTGAATTCAGCTCTGAGACTTTGAACAATAGAGACGAGATCCTTATAGGTTCCCTGCAGTTCGCCACTTGCAAATACCATTTTATAGGCTGGAATTCGAGCACTAAGACTTTTATTAGACATGTTGTCCTCTGAGTTTTTTAGGCACATAGACAAAGTGACCCACACACGAAGCTAGCTTTGCAAAGAGCCTAAGTCATCATTAATTGTCAAATATCATATCAAACTATCAAAGTCGAATGGTGCTTCATATACGCCAAGCTATGGTGTAAGTAAAAGAAGCGGGCTGTTTTGAACTATTGGCCTAACTATAGTGCTAAGTTATACTTAAGAAGTCAGACAAGAGGTGTATTTATGGCTGTTACTTCGGTGAAAAAAGCAAAAAATGTTCAAACATTTATACCTAAAATGAGCAACTTTGAAATAAGCGCTAAATACGAAGGTCTAAGTTTTAAAAAAGAGAGCGTGAGCAAATCAATTGCTGATTTAAAAGCAAAATATGCGAGATAAATACGGCGTTGCTCAGGATAGCTATTGTTATCCAAAATCTGACGTACTAGTTAATAAACTTAATATTACAGATGCAGATGAGTTAGCGGAAGCTGAGCTAGCGTTTACCGCCTTTAGATATAGTAAATACTCTTCTACAATCAAATCCCTCCACGAATTTAGTTTAAATCATTTACGACATCTCCACTGATTTATTTCAAGATGTATATGATTGGGCTGGCGAGATTAGAACTGTTGACATTTCCAAAGGGGAAACTCGGTTTTGTACTTGTTCACGAATCAATGTTGAAGTACAAAAGCAGTTCCAGCAAATTGAAACATTGGATATAAACGCAGCTAAACCAGAAATCTTAGCCCAGCTTGCGGATATCTACTGTGAATTAAATATTATTCATCCCTTTAGAGAGGGTAATGGTAGAACTCAACGTTTTTTCTTTGAGGAGCTACTATTTTTCTTAGGCTTTTCTGTCAATTGGCCAGACATATCAAAAGATGAATGGGTTCAAGCAAATATAGATGGCTATTACGGTAATTTAAATCCACTAAACACCATCCTAACACTCGCGACGAGATAGCTTACCCCATACGTTTAATGCCTGAATTGTAGCGAGTGCTAATCCACATACAGCACGATATGTTAACAGCCCTATTTTGGTGCTGACTCAAGGTACCCAACTTGTAGCGGAGCATTTCTTCGAGCTATAAACCCGATATAAAGTACTGCGACACACAGCAACATAGGCACTGACTTTAAGTAAGCAAAATAGTCATAAAAGAAGGTTACTTCCCAGAATACCTTTGCGGTTTCTTCGTTTATACCCATTCTATCTAGGTTACGGAGAAAGTTTTCCATCAATGCCAGAAAGTCTACGAAAGCTAAAATAATTGCTAGGAAATATAATGGCCCTTCAGCATAGTTTTTCTCAAAGACAGAAGCCGACTTTCCCCGAGTTAAAATAATAGCTATCTCGATACGATGCTTGAGTAAAAAGAGCAACAGTAGGCTGAGAGAAAACTGAATTGAAAACGCAAATATATTTTCTATAAAGTAGCTTTCCACAACAGGGAAAATCGCGATGCGAAGCATGTATATCGCTACAATTGCAAGAAAGTAAGGCACTGCAAAACATAACGTCAGTAGCTGACTATTTTTGTCTTTGTAAGCGTAAAAGAACAAAACTAACAATAAGATAAATAAAGTAGATTCAAAAATAATTACGCCAAAAGCCGATCCCAAGATAAGCGTAAGAATACTGCCTTTGTTCTTCATATTGTCTGGGTATAGTCGTGAGAGCGCTTCGGTATCATCTAAAATATCAGCGAGTTTAACTCTGCAGAGATCGGCAAACTTCATTAACGTACCAAGCTTGAAGGAGCTAACGCCATTAAGGTAGTTGTCTAGCGTTCGCATGCCAATCCCGAGGTGGCGGCATATATCTTCTCGTGACATCCCGCGTTTATGCTTGAGGCCCTTTATCAATAGCCCTATGCGCTGGCTTACTTCGTACTCTTCTGGCGTTTGCATCGCCCGCCATCTCCTTATTCCGTGATTTACTTATCGACTTATTATTATGCGCTTTGGGGCTGCTGCGTATTTCTTTTCCGTGCGAGTATTCCTGCATAGAGGAGTACTAAACTGAGTAATAATGGTACGGCCTTAAGATACCTAAAGTAATCGTAAAAAAAGGTTAACTCCCAGAATATTTTAGCTTTCTCCTCGTCGATTCCTAATCGTTCCAGATTACGAATAAAGTTCTCCATTAACGCCAAAAAGTCTATAGCAACTAGCAGCGTAGCCAAAAAGTAGAGAGGAGTTTCAATAAGGCTTTTTTCGAAAACAGCTGCCGATTTTCCGCGAGTAACCAATACCGAGAACATCAACCTGTACTTGAGCAGAAAGAATAGTAACAGACTTAATGATAGGTGTAGCGAATATGCGTATACGTTCTGCATATAATAGTTTTCAGCTGCTGGAAAAGCGACATAGTTTAGCCAGTAGCCACCAATATTAGTTAGCACGTAGACCACAACAAAAATAGCAACTATGCATTGATTATTTTTATCTTTATGTGAGTAGCAAAGCAGTAAAATTAGTAAAACTAAGAAAACGGATTCAAAGAGCATAACGGAAGCAAGAGAACCCAAAAGCAATGTTAGAATGCTGCCCTTGTCCTTCATATTGTCTGGATATAGTCGCGAGAGCGCTTCGGTATCATCTAAAATATCGGCGAGTTTAACTCTGCAGAGGTCGGCAAACTTCATTAACGTACCAAGCTTAAAAGAGCTAACACCATTGAGGTAATTGTCTAGCGTTCGCATGCCAATCCCGAGGTGGCGGCATATATCTTCTCGAGACATCCCGCGTTTATGCTTTAGACCTTTTATTAGCAGTCCTATGCGCTGGCTTACTTCATACTCTTCTGGCGTCTGCATCGACCTACCGTTTCCTGAATCTAATAATTAATTATTGTTATTAAAAGTGTGATAGCTGCTGGTGGCTCTTCTTACGTGCGAGCAATCCAATATACAACAGAGTGATGCACAATAGTGTCGGAAAAGCTTTTAGATACGCAAAGTGGTCAAAAAAGAACGTAACTTCCCAGAATATTTTAGCAGCTTCCTCATCCATACCTAGGCGCTCTAAATTACGAAGAAAGTTTTCCATCAATGCAAAGAAGTCTATAAGCACTAACGTTAAAGCTAAGAAATATAATGGCCCTTCCGCGTAATTTTTCTCGAATACCGAGGCTGATTTACCACGTGTGAAAAAAACTGAAAGTGACATTCGATACTTGAGCAGAAATAACAGCAGTAGGCTCGAGATTAACTGACCACCGTAGGCATAAATATTCTCGATGTAATAGCTTTCAACCACCGGAAAAACAATATTTTTTAAGTAAAATACCATTACTGCATCTAGTGAAAGCACAACAGCAAAGATCAAAGTTAGCGATAAGCTATTTTGATCTTCTTTACATAAATAAACTAAGACAAAAAGTAAAATACAGGTGATCGGCTCAAAAACTGTAGCACTTACTACCGTAGTCATTAGCAAGGCTAGAATACTCCCTTTGTCCTTCATATTGTCTGGATACAGTCGTGAGAGCGCTTCGGTATCATCCAAAATATCAGCGAGTTTAACTCTGCAAAGGTCAGCAAACTTCATTAACGTACCAAGCTTAAAAGAGCTAACACCATTGAGGTAGTTGTCTAGCGTTCGCATGCCAATCCCGAGGTGGCGGCATATATCTTCTCGAGACACCCCGCGTTTGTGCTTGAGGCCCTTTATCAATAGCCCTATGCGCTGGCTTACTTCGTACTCTTCTGGCGTTTGCATCGCCTCGCTATCCTTCTATTTCCATGATTTACTTATCGACTTATTACTACGCGCTTTGGGGCTGCTGCATATTTCTTTTCCGTGCAAGTACCCCTGCATAGAGAAGTGCTATACTAAGCAACATCAACGGGGCTTTAAGGTATTCATAATAATCATAGAAGAAGGTCAACTCCCAAAATATTTTTACCTTCTCTTCATCCATACCTAATCGATCTAAATTGCGAATAAAATTCTCTATTAGCGCACAAAAATCAACAACAGCTAGGATCAGAGCAAGGAAGTAAAGTGGAGCTTCAACAAGGCTCTTCTCAAATACTTCGAAAGATCTTCCTCGCGTGATAAGCACCGCAAATTTCATTCTATATTTAATTAAAAAGAGCAAAAATAAACTTAGTGCCAAGTTTATTGAAAAAGCGTATACATTTTGAATGAAGCTATTAGCAGCTGCGGGGAAAACAACGTATTTAAGCCAGTAACCAAATGCATTACTTAATGCATAAATCACTACAAAAATTGCGACCATACATTGATTGTTTTTGTCTTTGTATGAATAGCAAAGCAACATAATTAACAAAAACAAAGTGATTGACTCAAAAAGCATTGCCGTTGCAAGAGAGCCGAAAAGCAATGTAAGAATACTGCCTTTGTCCTTCATATTGTCTGGATATAGTCGTGAGAGCGCTTCGGTATCATCTAAAATATCGGCAAGCTTGACTCTACAGAGGTCAGCAAACTTCATTAACGTACCAAGCTTAAAAGAACTAACACCATTAAGGTAGTTGTCTAGCGTTCGCATGCCAATCCCGAGGTGGCGACATATATCTTCTCGCGACATCCCGCGTTTATGCTTAAGGCCCTTTATCAGTAATCCTATACGCTGGCTTACTTCGTACTCTTCTGGCGTTTGCATCGCCCCGTTTTTCCCTTTAATCAAAACACCAAATTAACCCAAACATTACATTTTGTTTAATATAAAGACAAGTAAATGTTCAGGGCTGTTTATATTTAGGCAGTTCATACCTTAGGATTGAGAGAGGCGAACAATATTGAATCGAAATTACAAACAAGAAAATTAAAATTCTTGCTCTTAAATAGTAAATTTCATCTCAGTCACAAATACTAAAACGCAGTATCCACGACAAATAGGGATACTGCGCTTGCTTGGGTTTAAGGTTGGCTTTGGATTGGTTGTCTTCTAGTCCGGACAATCAATCCAACGTATAAAAGTGCAACGCACAAGAAAATAGGTACTG
Organism: Pseudoalteromonas sp. CO342X; assembly: GCF_004208915.1. Lineage (NCBI taxonomy): Bacteria > Pseudomonadati > Pseudomonadota > Gammaproteobacteria > Alteromonadales > Pseudoalteromonadaceae > Pseudoalteromonas > Pseudoalteromonas sp. CO342X. The sequence continues at coordinate 129,689 of NZ_SGPH01000042.1, read as the reverse complement.
CTTTCAGGTATTCAAAGTAATCATAAAAGAAAGTCCACTCCCAGAAAATCTTCGCCGTTTCCTCGTTTACGCCGATATGCTCAAGGTTACGGATAAAATTTTCTAATAAAGCCATAAGGTCTACAAACACAAGAAACAAAACCAGTAAATAAAGTGGACCTTCAGCATAATTTTTCTCAAATACAGAAGCTGATTTGCCGCGGGTGAGTAATACAGCAACTGTCATTCTATGCTTAAGTAGAAAAAGTAAAATTAAGCTCAATGATAGATTTATCAAGAAAGCATAAATGTTCTGATAAAACACATTAGGTTCTGCAGGTTTAATTACTGCATCTAATACATACATGGCAACTGAAGTTATTACAAACACGAAGGCAAAACAAAGCGTAAGCATCTGACTGTTGTGATCATTTTTAGACATAAAAACTAAAATAATCAGAGCTATGGGTACTGCAAGCTCTATTAAAGAGGTATTAACAAAAGTAATCGATAGTGCTGCTGCAATACTCGTTAACAAAGCTAAATTAAACAAACTTTTCATGCACCTACCTCACTTTTAGGTTTTTCAGTTGCCTGTGGCTTGGCACTATCCCCCTTACCGTAACCCGTGCCACCATAGATTTGCTCACAAACCGAGCGACAAAGAATTTTGTATGTGGGCTTCTTTTGACTCGTTGACAACATCAGGCTATATAAACTTTTCAAAATACACCTCAACAATTCGACTTTTCTAGTGATGAGGCTTCCCGTCGATCTCCTGGCCCCCCTCCAGTGGTCATGCCTACGCCACCAGCAACTTGCTTACACAATGAGTGACTAAGGGCTATTTTTATTAGTTTTTTCTGTGCAGCCTTCATTGTTCTTTTCCTCACTATTTTCTCCATACAAGCCAGAGAGCTTATCTGTATCTTCTAAAATATCTGATAACTTTACTTTACAGATTTCAGCAAACCGAAGCAATGTCCCAAGCTTAAAGGAACTAGAGCCATTTAAATAGTTATCAAGGGTCCTGTCACCCACACCTAAACGCCGGCTAACCTCTTCTCGGGTCATCCCTTTTTTGCGCTTTAGCCCCCGTATCAGTCGGCCGATACGTTGGCTTACCTCGTATTCTTCTGGCGTCTGCATCGCCCCACCATATCTCTCAATCACCGCAGCCAAGTTAACCAAAAGTTTACATCTAGTTAAATATAAAGACAAGTAGATGACAGTACTATTTTTAGGTGCACACTCGCAAAACAACCCAAAACAGAAACAAACTTACCATTATATTTGAATTTTTGGTATCAATTGATTTAAGTAACCCTTTCTAAACCTGCTTATTTGTTGTTTTGCAGACCATTAAAATCAATAATTAAAAACACACAGACTTCTCTATTTTTATGTGAAAATCTTCACATTATTGTGTAGGCGCAGCATTTGCTTTATTTAAAACCTGCTTACGGCGCGCTGTTATTCCTGCGTATAAAACAAACATGCAGAGCAGATAAGGCACGGCCTTTATATAAGCAAAGTAATCAAACATAAAGGTCAGTTCCCAAAATGGTTTGGCAACTTCTTCATCTATACCTAAATGCTCTAGGTTACGGATAAAGTTTTCCATCAATGCGGCAAAATCAATCAAAGCTAACGTACATGCGAGTGCATAAAGCGGCGTTTCTACTTGGTTCTTCTCAAAAATGCTGGCTGAATTTCCTTTGGTAAACCACGCACCTAAAAACATTCTGTATTTGATCATTAACGCCAGCAGTAAACTCAGTAAAAGTTGAGTCGCAAAAGCATAGATATTTTCAATGTAATAGCTTTCAATAGCTGGGATCAATACAAATTTAAGCCAGTAAACAACGGCAATTTCTAACGAAAAAGCAAATATAAAAATTGCAACAATGCTTTGGCTATTCTTGTCATTACGCGCATAAAAAAATAACAAGATCAGTAGTGCAATGAAGATAACTTCAAACACTAAAACGCTGACAATAGAGCTCATAAATAGCAAAAAGATATTGCCTTTGTCTTTAATATTCTCAGGATACAAGCGCTTCAGCGCCTCGGTATCATCCAAAATATCAGCCAGCTTTACCTTGCAAAGATCCGCAAACTTTAACAATGTCCCAAGTTTAAATGAGCTCACTCCGTTTAAGTAATTGTCTAACGTGCGCGAGCCTATACCTAAACGTTTACAGACATCTTCTCGGGTCATACCTCTGGTACGCTTTAACCCAAGTATTAACCTACCTATCCGCTGGCTTACCTCATATTCCTCTGGCGTTTGCATCTGTCCACCATTGTTTTACGTTAGCTCCCTTGAAATTAACCCAAACATTACATTTAGTTAAATATAAAGACAAGCTTCTCTCGATAAATTGCAATGAAAAAACAATAAAGCACTCAATACTTCACCAACTTTACGTAATTTGAAACATTTTCATCGTTTTTCACGTTTAACCGCTCTTTAAAGACAAACCTTATTGAGGGTATGCCCCTCATAGCCGTGAGTAATCCGCAGCCGGCGTTTTAAAAAGATCGCTGGGTAAACCAGCTCCTACGCGGGGGTGTATCGCATAGTAAACCAGCTGCAATATTAAAAGGTGATTGTTATGCTTTACAAAAAAGTACAAGTGTTCTATTTTAATAAAAGTACAAGTGTTCTTTTTTAGAGGTCAGGATGAAATTCAGCTACTTTAACGACAAAGACGGGTCGCTTATTACCAAGATAAGCCGGGGTGTCACAGGGCTTATGTGCACGCTTGCGCCACCTATTACTTCGAGGTTAGGTCAGGTATTACTGATGAGCCCGCATGGTAAGCGTCAATATCAGTTTAAAAATAAAAAACCCAATGGTGAGTTCAATATTCTGACCTCGCTTGGTCGCGTTCATGTAAACGTGTTTGGCCTTGGTCCGAAGACCGTTGTATTAAGTCATGGTTGGGCCGATAACAGCAGTTGCTTTGATACCTTGATCCCAGAACTCGTTGCGGCAGGGTTTTGCGTGGTGGCGATTGATCATGTTGGCCATGGGCAATCTCATGGTAAGCAAGCCCATTTGCTGGCTTTTGTTGAAGCGCTGGATACCCTGATTGAAAAGCTAGAAGCCGATCGCCATGATATTGTGGCTTTGGTGGGCCATTCTATGGGCGCTGTGGCGCTGATGAACTTACCGGATTATCGGCTAGAAAATCGCGTGGTTATTAATGTTGCAACTCCCGTGCAGTTTTTTGAGCTGATGTTTGAGCGCGTCGCGCGAGCGGGCATTTCTGAAAAAATGCTGCACCAAGTGTTAGGCGCTATCACCACAAGATATGGCACGCATTGGCACTTGATCCGAGATAAATTCCACGACGGTGTACTTAAGTTTAAGCCGACATTTATTCACGATACCGAGGACCGATTTGCGCCATTTGAACACGTAGAGTCGCTTATCGCAGCCGCTCCTGAGCGTTTAATCCAAACCTCAGGCCTTGGACATCGCCGCATTTTAGGCGATACTGGCGTTATTCAACGTATTACTCAAAGAATAACTGCATAAGTGATGAATAAAGGCGAGAGAACGAGACAAACCATTTTAGAGCAAGGTATGCGCTTTAGTAGCCAATATGGCTTGATAGAAGTCACTATTGGTTCTATGGCAAAGCTTTGTGGCTTGTCTCGCAGCGGGCTTATCTCGCATTTTGACAGTAAAGAAGATATGCAGTTGGCGATCCTCGATTACTGTGAAGATCAATTTATGCTGCATGTCGTCGCACCGGCACGACACCAAGATCCTCTTGTGCAACTCAAAATGCTCTTTTCTATATGGGCAGACTGGACTCGTGAACTATTTAATGAGCCACACTCAACTTGTCCGTTTATCAAAGCGTTGGTTGAGTTTAATTGCCATACAGACAGCCCTATTCATACCAAAGTTACCGAGCAACATAACCGATTATTTAGCTATATTAAGCATAAAATCGTGCAAGGGATAGAAAGCGGTATTTTTCATCCTGAGCTTGATGCACAGTGCGCGGCGTACGAGCTATACAATTTATATCTAGGCCATGCGATAGCGAAAAATACGGTACTAACAGAACATGCCAGCGAGTTGTTTAAACGTAATATTGAGCACTTACTTGAAAGTTATCAAGCTGATCCAAAAACACGGAGCGTATCTGCATGATTGAAATAATCTCTACCCCAACCCCTGATATTGTTGAGCAGCTTACTGAGCTATACATCGCGACTTTTTCAGCGCCGCCACGCAATGAGGAAATAGACCAAGCAGCCATTCGCTTGCTTATGGAAAAGGAAATCGAAGAAGGCGAAGTACGCGTTATTTTTGATGGCTCAACAAAGCAACTTATAGGCAGTTTGTCGCTAGTGCCAATCGCCCATTTTAAAGATAAGACGCGCTTTGATCTTACATCAGGCCTATATATTTCGAACTTTATGGTTGATGCAAATATTCGCGGCAAAGGAATTGGCAAGCAATTACTGCAAGACACCTTAGTCGCTACTTGCCAACCTATCCACACTCGTTGTCGAGTAGATGCCTTAGCAGTGAATCATTTATTTCAGCGCCATGGTTTTAAATTGGTTGCTAATTACACAACAATCATGAATAACTCGGTTGCGGCACGTAATATCTACACCTATCAAGCTGAATAATCTGCGGATAATCCCTGGATTGTCATTGTTGATTAATACATTCACTCTTATACTTTGCCAAAGAGTCGTCGTGTAGAGTAATGAGATGCTGAGGTTTTTTTCGATTGAACACGGTGTAATTTCCGAAATGGAACCAAGCACCGACACCCCGATTGAAATAGCAATCAAAAACGCCCATTGGATAGATACTATTAATCCCACTGAGGAGGAGCGAGTTGCCCTGGCAAACACGCTAAATATTACCCTTCCTGGTGCGGATGATGTAGAGGAAATCGAAGCCTCTTCGCGCTGTTTTATCGACAGCGAAGGTCTGCATGTACACGCTTTGTTTATGTCTCCCAATGACGGGCGTTTTAATACGGTGACCGTGGCCTGCTTATTACAAAAAAACTGCTTATTAACCATTCGTGATGACGAACTTGCGGATTTTAGGTTGCTGCGACTGCGTGCGCGTAAAGGGCAAGTGGCGTGCGATAACCCAAAACAGCTGTTAGTGACTTTGTTCGACCAAAAAGTCGAAAACCACGCGGATATGCTTGAGGATATGCACCACCAGCTTGAAAAGCTCAGTGCCTATGTGCTTGAGGAAGAAGACTCAGATCTAGAAGAAGCCGTTAGTCGTATTTCAAGGCTAGAAGATGCCAACGGTAAAGTGCGCTTATGTTTGATGGATACACAGCGTAATATCTCGTTTTTAATGCGTCATGTGGGGGTTCAATCTGAGGAGCGAGAAACGCTACGGGAAGTCACACGAGATATCGAAACGCTAATGTCGCACTGCGCCTTTCTCTTCGATAAAGTGAATTTTTTGATGGATTCTACGCAGGGTTTTATCAATATCGAACAAAACCAAATTATTAAAACCTTTTCCATTGCCTCTGTCGTATTTTTGCCGCCCACAGTGGTTGCCAGTGTGTATGGGATGAATTTTAATAATATGCCAGAGCTAAACTGGGCATGGGGCTATCCTTTTGCCATTGCTATTATGCTGCTCTCTGGTTTTGCGCCTTATTTATTCTTTAAACACAAAGGTTGGCTGTGATTTTTGGTTAATCTAGAGGTGTAGCTTCATTTCAAGTAGGCAAGGTGTAAATCCCGCTTTTTCATAAGCGCGAATTGCTGCGGCATTACTACTGTATACATCAAGGTAAAAGTCGTTGACGTTTTGGGTTTTACACCAAGCGATTAAGTGCTCCATGATCTCTTGATTCAAACCTCTACCACGATGCTCAGGTGTTACATACATAAACCCAAGATAACCATGCTGCGCGTGCTGTAGCTGCTGTTTAGACGCCCTTATCTGCACATATCCTGTTGCCACTATTTGCTCTGATACTTCTCCGACAACCAATAACGTATTTGAACAATTGAGTAATTTTTCAAGATCATAGTATTTGGCATCTTGTAACTTGATTGTTGGGTTATACGGACGCTCCGCTTCGATCACTTGCTGTTCTAGGCCTAGAAGTGTGCTTAAGTCGTTGATGGTGGCTGGTCTAATTATCATATTTTTTCCTTAAAAAAAAGCCACCTTAGCTTAACTAAGGTGGCAAAGCCACTATCTACAGTGTTAAAAATTGTCAGGGACTACATGAGGTTAAGTATTAATGGTCGTGAGATTCCTCTGCTGCAATACCAAGCCATACTAGTTTTTCTGGTACATAATCTAGCTCAAATGTGTCTACCAGTTTGGCTTCTTCTAAATCAAACTTTTTAATTTGTTTTGCAATTGGGTCGCTCACATATACTGCTTGCTCTGAATGAGAAAATGTAATTTGGAAACCGTGACCTTCTGGCATCGTAGTTAAATCAGCATCACTAACTTGTACTTCACCTGCTGCTTCAAAATGGTGCTCACCATCATGCTCATGACCGGCAAAAATGCTGAGTTTACCTGCGGTATCCATCACCACAACATGCTCACCCGCAAAGCTAAATCCAAAACTAGCAATGCGATAGTTATCACTTACTTGCCATTCAAGCTTCTCGATATGGCCATGCTCTGGGTCAACCATCAGCACATCATTACCTGCTGATGCGATAAATTGCTCTGCATCATGGTGGCCTTTAAGGGTGCCAATTCGCTGTCCTTCAGCAAAGTAATCTGGGTTAGCTAGTTTTACTGCACTAAAGCTGTCACCTTGCTGAGTGATAAGCGCAACACCATCACCACAGCCAAATGCCACGGCTTCTTCATTTTGCGCGCTGCCGTGAAGTGCAGGACAACTTACGTTAAATACTTGCTCTTGATGGAAATGGTCACCATGCGCATGATATAAACCAATTTGCGAAGGTAGAGAAGTTTCGGTTTGAGGGTCTCTGATCGTACTAATTAAAAATTCACCTCGAGCTTGCGCTGCACCGTGCATGTAAGTGTCGTAATGTAATGCAGCGACTTCGCTTTGCTCGCCGCTAATATGCGCTTCACTAAACATCGCGGCACTGGCATTTTGTTGGCTGTCTTTGTCGCCATCAGAGAATACAGCAATACCCGACTCACCGACAGTCACATGTGTTGGCTTCACTGATTCTAAATGGAATGAAGCAAGTGCAGGCGCCTCTTCATGAGTATGGTGATGGTCGCCATGCTCTTCTTCATATAAACCGCCATCAATAAATTCTACTAAACCTTTGTCACGTTGTACCAAGACAGCAAAGCGGTGATTTTCAGAGCTATATACATATTTTGGATAGTGGGTAACGCCAATCGAGTCGATAAGTGATTTATCCGCCGTTGAGTACACATTCACAACGTTACTTTCAGCGCTAGTAACTAACAGACGACCATTTGCGTCTGCGATCGTATCTCCATGATCATGATCATCATGACCATCGTCATCATTGCCATTATCTTGTGCTGGCGGGTCTACTTTTACAATTGTGTGCTCAGTACCACCACATGCAGAAAGAAGAATTGCGGAAATGGCAACTGCCAAAAGTTTACCTTTTAATACCATGAGAGAGATCCTATTTTTATTTATGTTATACCATAACTTTAAATATGTTATCTTATAACAAAACCAAAAACAACACCTCGACTAATTACCTATTTTACACACAAACTCAATAGTGAAGTATAAAATCCAATTGTCACGACCAAACAAAGACTAAACTGCAGATAAAAAAATGCCTTTGGGTAAACGCAAAAACACGGATTGTGGCAATAGGTGCTATTTCAACTTATACCTCCTCTGGCGCAGATTTTATGAGTCAAAACTTGATGATCACCATTGTCTTTCTGCTGGTGTCATTTCCTTGTGTTGGGATCTGGTTGGTGTTTGGTTCATCGCTGAAACATGTATTAAAAAATGAGCAAAGTCGTAGATGGTTTAATTTTGTGATGGCTGCATTACTTGTGCTTTCAGTAATGCCAATTGTGCTGGAGATCTTTGCAGGATAATCCCCTGCAAAGATTACCGTGTTATTGTTACTTGTTGTCCGCTTTTTACCGACGGGCAATCACCCACACTGCATGCACAATTCCTGGTATATAACCCAACAATGTAAGCAAAATATTTAACCAAAAAGCCCCGCCAAGACCGACTTGTAAGAATACACCAAGTGGTGGAAGCAGAATTGCAATGATGATCCTCAATAAATCCATTGTTCTCTCCTAAAAGTTATAGACGCTTTCATTCTGCATGGGTTATGCCAATTCAAAGGAATGCCTTTTGCTTTAACCCAATAACAGTATAGGAGATAAAAAATGCCAGATTGGATTAATCTTGATTTAGCACTCATTTGGTATCACTTTTACCAAATTATTTTTGCGTTTTTACTTACATTACCTTTGGCTATTAATAGAGAAAGTAGTTCCGATAGCGCGGGGCTTAGAACATTCCCATTAGTCGCTATTTCCTGTTGTGCTTTTATTTTAACAAGTATGGACGTCTTTGAATCACATGAAGCGCAAGCAAGAGTAATGTACGGTGTCATTACTGGAATTGGCTTTATTGGTGGCGGCTCTATTGTGAAAAATGATAATTCCACACATGGCACAGCAACCGCTGCAGGTATTTGGTTAACCGGGGCAATAGGGATCTCAAGCGCTTATCAACGATATGAAATCGCAATTGTATTAAGCGCGGTTGGTTTTTTGGTGTTTCGCTTACTAGAGCCTTATAAAAAACCTTCGAGCTCTCAATAGACTTACGTTGAACCTTTCGTTCTTTTGTTCGAGACTTGGCGCTTGAGCTCTAACTTTTCACCAAAGAAGTACTCGTAAGCTAAAATAGCGATAAAATAAAAGAATCCAAAAACGCTGATATCGATAAGCAATTTACCGAAGTCAAAGGGATCTTCGAATAAAAAATATTCAAAATCAGTAAGATAAAAAACTAATTTAGTCAAAAAAAGTGCGGGTAAAAGTGAAATAACAAATTTCAAATTAATGTCCTTTTAATTTGCCTGAAGTACTATCCGAAGTGCAGTTTACCTGCTTTCTTCCTAGATTGCACGCAATATACATTTTATTTCGATAGTTTACAAAGAGTTACTATCTTATTAGCTGAGCAATAAGCTCAGCTAATAACGAAACATCAAAACTTGATAATAGTTGAAACCGCTTCCTCGTTTGCCGTTTCAATAGACATTTTCAGTTCACGATTTTGCCAATCTATATCTATCAAGCCGTAGTTACTTCCCGATTTATTAATCAAATGGCGGTTAGATGTTGTCAACTTTGCGATGTCTTTGCTTATTGCACCAACTCGTCCGGTTGGAATACTGGCACCTGCTGGCGCACAGTTGCCCCACTCACCTTCAATTCCTTTTTGGTTATCATCCACTTGGGTATAACACCAGGGCTTATCGTTGTCTCGCGTAATACAACCTTGGTAGGTTACACCTGCATATTTGAACGGTAACTGACATGCTTTGGCAAAATTGCCATCCCCTTTGTCATCTGCGTAGATCGGTAACCTTAATGGGTTTTCGATATGATAAGGCCAGTTTTGACCAAACCCTGATGCCGTCACTTCGTAGACGTTAACTGCTTGACCATATGTGCTGCTTGCGGGAATAGTCTTTTGCAAAAGCTCTCCCCAATGTTGATCGCCAGACAAAAACACGACGGCCTTAGTCTTACCTTCGTTCACTGATTTCTGTACCAACCTAAGCAAACGCTCTCTTTGTGCTGGCATTTCAGCCCAAGACTCATAACTAGTACCTGACATATTTGTTTCTTCTAATGATGCAATGGCAGCATTAAATGTTTTGCCGTCTCCATAAGCACAGTAGTTAGTTTTACTTCTGCCTTGATGCAGCGGAGGCAGTACTTGAATGCCGCTTGCAATGAGCTTGATTTCTGATGGCTTTTGTAACTCTTGCTCAAGCCATTGCCACTGCGCCTCTCCCAATATGGTGCTACTTTCACCTTCACACGCACCGTAACTTGAAAAGGTTGGAGAGCGGAAGTAACGGGCATCCAATGTGATCACATGTGTGGTTTCGCCCGAGCCCCCCAGCATTTTGGCTTCGTAAATACCAGCTTGACCGTTTAGTCTTGGATCAGCCTTATCAACATCAAAGTGACGTAAGTATTCTTTCTGTGCGTTTACTCTCTGTGGATAATGTTTGCCTTCATTGTTCCAACCAAAATCGTGGTCATCCCAAGTCGCCATCACTGGGATCTTAGCCTCTAAAAACTTGCGATACTCACTATTGTTCTTTTTATCATCGTACTTCTGGCGCATCACTGCCATATCGGTGGTATCTGCGTAGATATTGTCCCCTAACCAAAGAAATAGGTCCGGTTGTTGACCAATCAGTTTAGCGAGCGCTTCGGGCATATCTCCTTTGGTTTTGAAACATGAGCCAAGTGCAACTCTATCTAATCGCTTACTTTGTAGGGGTTGAGTGTGAGCTAAAAGCGCTGGCGGCGCTTCTGGTTGGCACTCTTCCCAGCCGCCTTCTTCAACATAGCACCAAGGTGCGGTGTGATTTCGGGTTGTACAGCCATAAAATTTTTCACCCTGATACTCCGATGGCGTTTTACACGCTTTTCCAGTTACTGTTTTGAATTCTGGGATGGTTTCTGTTCTGACATGACCCCATGTTGCGCCTTCAATGCTTTGTTTTAAATAGCACCACTGCGAACCTGAATTATTTTTATCCGTCGTCCCTTGATACTGTGCGGCTAGATAGTTAAAAGTGGATTTACAAGACTCGTAGTGAACTTCAGGTTCGGCATTGGCGACGCTGCTCATGAGCATCAACACGGCTGGCGTGAGAGTATAAGTTTTCATCGTTTCCTCGGTATTTGAATGTTGGCATCCTTGCTAGTTTTCCTTGCGGGAACGGAGTCTAATTCGGCAATGTTAAATTTTAGTTTAATATTTATTTCAAGTTCACATTTACTTCCGCATTCATGAAATAATACGAAAGTGGCTCAATTAATGAGCCATAACTAGGCCTTATGGCAAGTGGTTAATAAGCCAATCAATAAATACTTGGATCCGAGCTCTTTTTGGTGAATAGGGATCGAATAACACATAGCGTTGCCATACCACAGGGTGAGGGATATCAAAAAGCTGCACAATAAGTCCAGCTTGTTGAAAGTCTAAAAATAGCTCTTTGGAGACGATTGCAACACCTTGGCCTTTAAGCGCCGCACTCAATGCCATGTCATTAGAAGAGACTCGAGTGTGTGGGCCTTTGGCACAAATACTTGAACCGCATATCCCCTGAGACTCAAACCACTGCTCCCAGCTTACTTTGTCATCGTCGTGGTGAATAAGGTTGCATCTTGCTAAATCACTCGGAGACTTAATTTGCAGCGCTTCTTTGTAGCTTGGTGAACAAACAGGGTAGTTACTATCTTCCCCAAGATATAACTGCTCAAGTCCGGCGGGACACGCTAACTCTTTCTTAGTAGAAAACCGGATCGCGATATCAATATGATTTAAACGAATATCTTCAAAGCGATTAGAGCCAAGCACACGAATTTGGATGTCGTCATGAGACTCGTAAAACGAAGATAAGTTAGGCATTAGCCATAAAGAGCAAAAAGACTGGGTTGACGTTATGGTCAAGCTACCAGCCAATTCTTGCGTTTGAATTTGATTTAATCCCCCAATAATGCGCTTAAACGCACTTTGAGTAGACATTAACAACACTTCGCCGGCTTCAGTTAAGTGCATATTGCGGCCTTTTCTTACAAAAAGCTTAACTGCAAGTGCAGTTTCCAGTTGCCGCATTTGTTGACTTACTGCCGCTTGCGTAATGTTCAATTCGAGCGCTGCTTGAGTGTAACTTTGGAGCCGAGCAGCACTCTCAAAACAGCGTAGTGCACTTAAGTGCCTTAACCTCTTATCCATAAGCTCAACTTATATTAATTGTAATTAACTATCGTTGGTATCCTGCCATATTTTGACCCAAGATACAGTCATAAATTACTTAACCTGAACTCAGGTTACTCACTACTACGACAGGAGCAACAATGAATTATTGCAAACCAAAGCCAAAGTCACGGTTATTACACTGGTTAAATATAATCGGAGCCTATCTGAAGTTAGAACACACAGTGAAACATAAGTAGTTTCAATATGTGGGAACATAATTAAGTACGGTGGAGCCTGTTACAATTTTTGTTACACAAAAAGTCGACTAGCCCACCGCTACAATTTATTGATATTACTTAGTATTTAAAATATTGATCGGATAGCAAACCTTTATCCACACTCTTTTTGCAACAAGTTTTGTTAAAGTAAATGGAACATCGCGCTCATTATGTGTTGTTCACACCTAATGACAACATACAGCACATTGATTACAACAATAACAAATATGGATAAAGGATTTTTATGCTATCTAAATCTCTGATATGCAGTGCTATTTTACTAGCTACTAGCGCTTCTGTTGATGCCCAATCTAATGCTGAACTTCATCGTCTAGCCACCGTAGCTAAACCGATAGAGCAAGCAGTCACATTTAACTTAGATCCATCTAAGGAGCGTTTTTCAGGACACACGACTATAAAACTTGAGGTGCTCAAAGCCACCCAATTTATTGAGCTCAACGGATTAGACTATGCGATCAACGCTGCTGAGTTAGTCGGAAAAGCGTCGTGTGAGCTCAGAGACAAAATGCTCGAAACCGGTAAAGTGAGACTAAGTTGTGAAAAAACACTGCAACCGGGTCGCTACACGCTTACTATTGACTATACCGCCCCTTACAATCGCAATAGCGTCGGTCTCTATAAAACCATAGACAATGGCGTGCCTTACTTATTTACTCAGTTTCAGATGAGTGATGCAAGAAGAGCAATACCAACGTTTGATGAACCTGAGTATAAAATTCCATTTCAACTCACTATTACCGCCCCTGACGATCAAAAAGTATTCGCCAACACGCCTGTTTTAGAGACCAAAAAGTCAAATGGCATGGCCACCCACTACTTCGACAAGACGCCGCCCCTTCCTTCTTATTTAGTTGCCTTGTCCGTTGGCCCATTCGAAGTACTTGATGTTAAAGGGATGTCGGTTCCAGGTAACATTATTACCCCACAAAAGAAATCAAATCTTGCCGCTTATTCCATCGAAAACACGCCAAAGATACTCAAAGCACTTGAAGACTATTTTGACTTACCCTATGTCTATAAAAAACTAGACCAAGTCGCAGTCCCTGAATTTCCGTTCGGAGCAATGGAGAATGCAGGCCTTGTGACTTACCGAGAAGATATATTACTTATCGATCCAGCAACGTCGACAAGACAAGCGCAAACTTCGCATGTGAACGTTATTGCTCATGAGCTCGCACACCAATGGTATGGTAATCTAGTTACGATGAAATGGTGGAATGATCTTTGGTTAAACGAAGCATTTGCCACTTGGATGGCTGCAAAGATCACATTACAGTTGTTTCCTGAGCTAGAGACAAATTTATCCTTATCTCAACACAGTGCCATGCCCTATGACGCTCAAGCAACTACCTCACCGATCCGCAAACCGGTTATTACAGAGTCTGATGTAACAGACGGCTTGGGACTTGCGTACAGCAAAGGTAGCGCGGTACTTTACATGGTTGAGCAGTGGCTTGGGGAAGCCGTATTCAAGCAAGGCATGCGCAATTATATCCGTAAATTTGCTTATAAAAATGCAGAAGCCAAAGATCTTTGGAATGAGCTGGGTAAAGTGTCTAATAAAGATGTTGCGACAGTGCTAAACTCATTTGTATCACAAGCTTCATTTCCACTTTTGACGATTAAGTTAGATGGTCAGAATGCCACCTTATCCCAACAACGTTTTGTAATAAAAGGGCAAGAAGCGGCAGCACAAACTTGGCATATCCCCATAACATTGCGCTATGGTAAAGGTGACAAAACGGCCACTAAGACAATACTTCTAGACTCCAAGACACAACAGATTAAATTAGACTTTGAGCCTGAGTGGATCTTACCAAACGACAATGCGACAGGTTATTACCGCTGGGATCTTTCTGAGTCTCAACTCGCAAGCCTAATATCACATGCCCCAAACAAGCTAAACGAGCGGGAGAGATTAGACTTACTAAGCAATGTTGACGCGCTGATGGAGTCTGGAAAAATAAATGCCAATGCGTTGATGTTAACACTCAGTGAGTTTATTAACGACACTCATCCCAAAGTAGCAAAGGCCGCTCTTACTCAATTACTATCACAACATAAACAGTATGAAGACGATTCAAATAAGTTACTTTGGAAGAAACTTTATACCACTTATGTTGAGCCTGCATTTTCTCGATATGGACTTAAGGCAAATGCAAATGAACCAGCTGCCACATCGGAAATACGTGCAGCATTGGTTAGAGCACTGGCTTTCGAGACCAAGCATCAAACCATTATTACGCATGCCAAAAAACAAGCGAGTTTATATTTAACGTCACCTGATAAAGTTGACCCCTACTTGGCGAGAAGTTTCCTGCAAATTGCCGCTTATTACGGTGATGCTGAGCTGTTGAAGTCGTACAAAAAGGTATTTGAAACTACTAATAACCCAACTCAGCGTACTAACCTATTGCTTGCCATGGGGTATTTTGGTCCTCAAGAATTGCAACAACAAGTACTAGATTATGCCCTAAGCGAACATGTAACAGCCTCAGACTTTAATTACATATTAAGCGGGAATGGTAAAAGCGATGAGCGAAAAGCGCTTTATCAAAAGTGGTTTTATCAGCACTTTGAGCGCTTAAAGGAACGCTTCCCTCCTTTTGCCAAGTCACAGCTACCTTTTTACCTTTTTTCGTACTGTGACGCAGATGCGCTAAAACAGGCGCAGCAGTTTTTTGGACCAATGCAAAACGAGATAGAAGGCTTAAGTAAATCACTTAAACAACTGGAATTGGCAACAAATACCTGCATTATGCAAAAGCAAAGAGAGCTAGTATCAGTTAACCAATTTTTGAATAACTTGTAAAAGACTCCAACCAGTTGTGGCGCTTTTGGCTTTTGCTGAGCGCCACTATTTTTTAGGATAAATATGTTACGTTCATTTTTATTATTGCTATGTCTGCCATTCACCTTGGCCGCTGAAACCGTGATTGATCCCGCTCGTGATAGAGCAATTCCTGTAGAAATTCATCAACCATCCAATACCGATAACTGCTCAACTGCAGCGCTTTGTCCCGTTGCTCTGCTAAGCGCCGGCTATGGTGTCTCACATACCGACTATCAATTCTTGGTCAAGACGCTAAACCAAGCAGGATATTTGGTTATTACTGTAGGCCATGAGCTTGCAACTGACCCTCCTCTTTCCGTCGAAGGGAACTTATACGAAACACGCGCAGAAAACTGGCAGCGTGGCGCTGATACGCTAATGTTTATTCACGATTACTTTAAGCTGAAGTTCACCACCTTTGACTTTGAGCATATCCTCTTAATTGGCCATTCTAATGGCGGTGACATTTCAGCATGGTTAATCAATCACGGCGCTAAATTTGTAAGCCAAATCATTACGCTAGACCATCGCAGAGTGCCATTACCGAGAAGCCTTGATGTAAAGGTATTGTCGATACGAGCAAGTGACTTTCCAGCAGACAAAGGAGTGTTACCAAATATTGCTGAAAAGCAAAAATATCAGGATTGTGTTGTCACGATAGCGAATGCAAAACACAACGACATGACTGACGAAGGTCCGAGCTGGCTAACAGACAAAATAGCACAAATTTTGGCGGCTCATTTAGCTGGTAAACCTTGCCTAGAGAATGAGAAAGTAAAAGGCCAATAGTCGCAAAACGCAGAGAGAGAAGTGAGGAAATCTCACTCCTCTTTCTGTTTATATGTTCTATTTGAGCTGAGCTTTATTTAATTTCAGCCACAGGCATTGATAGCGGTTTTACACACATAAAATATGCCCAAGCAATCAATATGATTTGCAGTGGTGCTCTAATTAGCAAATAAACTGGTCCCCACTGATGTCCTCCCAAGCCAACGCTGTTGAGCGCGGCATACACATTTGCGGGAAAAAACAGGATAAAAATGGCAATAGCCGCTTTTGCTGTAGATAATTGATATTTAGGTATAAATAACAGAATCGCTACGACGAGTTCGATGACACCAGTGAAATACACCAAAGGAAGCCTATACGGCACCCAACTAGGTAACATTTCTACCATTCCCTGTGCTTTTACGATATGGCCAATAAAAAAGAACATAAATGCGATACCGAGACCCCAACAGGCAAGCGTTGCTGTCTCTACCTGTACGCCTCTTACCTTTGAATAGATAATACCGAGTAATAACGGGCTGCAAAGTAACAGTATAATAATGATTGGTGTAACCATGGTTTATGCCTCATCCCTAAACATTGTTAGCGGCTAAAAAGCCACCAAGTTTATCCAATCATGTCACGTGATGTTCCTAAAAACAATAAAGTTAGCAACCGTATGTGCTAGGGCCTGTTGACCTTTGCTGTTTGATTTTTGTTCTTCTGAGTGTGTTTTGGTCGCGACGCTCGACTTGCCGCCTAGTAATCTAGGCAAAAGTTGAGCAACAATGAACAAAGCGCACTCAGATGAACCCAAAGGGCAGCGCTTGATTAGCATTTCTACTGTGTTGCCCCACAAGGATGTGGGGTAAGGTGACTTTGCAGGAGCACAAAGTCTTTATCGCCAGACTTACATAGAATGACTATGCTACGCTGGCTCTGCCTTGTATAAATACAAATCAAACTGCTGCAAAAACAAACTTGAAAGATCAACAGGCCCTAGATTTTGCTGATCTTTAGCTCACCACTTTCATCAACTCCGCTTTAGTCTTGCCGATATCAAATTGCTCAACCATCTCTCTTAATTCATTGGCTTTACTCAACAATGACAGCCCCGATGCATTCGTCATCTCTACCAAAGTATTGTTTTGTTGCGTGATACCATCAATTTGTTTAATCGCTAGATTAATTTGCTCAATACCACTTGATTGCGTATTGCAGGCCTCAGCGATAGTTTGCACTTGCGATGCAAGTCCATACACACTTTCCACGATGGTTTTTAACGTCTCACCGGATTCTGACGCCAGCTTAGATCCTTGCTTCACTTTGATGTTACTGCTTCCCAACAACTCAGAAATGTCTTTTGAGGCGCTTGCACTGCGCAGCGCTAAATTTCTCACTTCTGAGGCAACGACCGCAAAACCTTTTCCTTTTTCTCCCGCTCTTGCAGCTTCAACAGAGGCGTTCAGCGCTAATAAGTTAGTTTGAAACGCAATAGAATCAATAACCTCAATGACGGTAAGTATTTCTTTAGCACTCTTACTAATTTCGGTCATTGCCTCAATCGTTGACTCAACCACCTTTCCACCTTGCTGTGCTTGCTGGTTAACTTCTATAGCCAACTGATTAGCAGATTGCGCATTACTGGCGTTTGAGTGCACGGTTTCGGTGATTTCACCAACTGATACCCGTGTTTCTTCAATAGATGCAGCTTGAGAAGAGGATCGTTCACTTAACTCTTCGATGCCTGTGGTGATCTGCTGTACCGAAACCGTGATGGATTCCGCCATGGCGAGTAGCTTTTGCATCATATTAGCTAAGTTGCCAACACTGGTATTTACCGATTGTTTCAGCAGCGCAAAATCACCCGCATAACTTTTTTCAACTTGGCGAGTTAAATTTCCCTGAGACAGCCCATCCATCACATTCATGCACTCCTTAAGTGGCGCTTCAATCGAGTCCAGCGTTTCATTCATGGCTGTAATTATGCAGGCATATGCACCATGGTGATTGCTAGCGTCTGCTCTATGATGCAAGTCTCCTTCGCTGGCCGCTTCAGCAAGCTTTTCGGCATCGGTTAGCATCAATTTAATCGCACCAACACAAGCAAAGAGGCTTTGATAGATGCTATCAAACTCTCCTTTATAACCATCATTCGTTAAGGCGGGTAATTCTCCTTTTGCGATACTTTCTAGATATCCACTAGTAAGGGCTACGGGTTTAGAGACCGCATCAAGCGTTTCATTAACGCCACGAATGATTTTCCGAAATTCACCCTGATGTTTGGCTTCATCCGCGCGAGTAGAGAGCTCCCCTTCTCCTGCGGCGGCAACTAAACTGTAAGTATCCTCAATAAGTAACGATAGTGATGAGGTGGCGCGCTGTAAGGCCATATGTATTTGCGCAAATTCGCCCTTAAACTCACCGCTAATCTGCTCGGGAATTTCTCCTTTTGAAAGCGAAGTAAGATATTGTTTTGTTTGGCTAATGGGCTGCTCAACAGCATCAAGTAGTTTGTTAAGTCCGCTGGCTATTAATTTCATAGAGCCAACGTATCCCTCAAGGTTTATACGTTCACTCAGTTTGCCATCGGAAGCTGACTTAATGAGCTGTTCAACCTGTTGTTCTGCACGTCTTGTCTGGCTTAAATCCTTAAATTCAAATACCGTACCTAACACCCTACCATTTTGATCGGAAACTGGGTTGGCGGTTACTGCAATGATTATGTCACCTACGCACCACTCCCACTCTAGCTGACGTACTAATTGACCCGCAGCCTGGTGCAGTGCTTTAGAGCTGTGAAGTAAAGCTTCGGGAATTGGATGATTAACGACTTCAGTCGGCACACTTAACGTAGTGCGGTAACGATCAAATAAAGAATCACATTGTGCATTTACGTAGATCACTTGATTACTGTCATCACATAAAAGCACGGGCGCGGCCACGTTATTTAGCGCATAACGGATCCGTAAGTTTTCTTTTGCTTGTAGCTCTAGCTTTTGAGTCGCATCAAGTAAGCTAGTTTGCATTTGCCGTAAATTTGTCAGTAAGTTACCTATTTCATCGTTACTGTGTACAACGACTTTGTTGTCTAATCGACCACTCGCAATTGCCTTCGCCACATCAGATGCACGGCGGATTGGACGAGTGATTAAATGCTGCATATACCAAGTCAGTAATCCTAAAGTCACAAGCGCAACAATGATGAGTCCTAGGGTACTAAAAAAGATAAGTTGGTTTTTTGTCGCGACAATTTCACTCGTTCTCGTATCTACTAACGCGTTAATTTGCTTATTAATTTCAAGTAAGTAAACACTTGCTTGGCGGTCTATTCCACTTACTGAAGCATCAGCAAGGCTAATATCAAAGCCTGAACTTTTGAATAGTTCCACCGCTTCACGATATTTTTGTCCTAAGGTGAGGTGTTCTTTTTGATATTCACGCAACTTATTTTCTAGGGTGGTTGGTAACGCATAGGCTGAAACAATTGAACTGAGTTGCTTTTGTACTTCAGCTTCTTTGGTTTCAAATCTTGACCAATATTTATTTAGCTGGGCAGGATCTCTTCCTCTAATGAGTACATTTTTCCACTCTTGTACTTGGGTTTTGAAATCATCGAGCACTATGTTTATTTGCTCGCGAGCAGCCAATTCATTGTCTATCATGCTGTCATACTGCTCCGCGACGCGTTTCATCACCAAAACAGTAATCATCGCACCGATGAGCATTACCACTAAACCCGCAGTTACCGCAGAAATAAGTTTTGCCTTAACACTTTTCATTCTGAGTATCCCTAATTATGAAAAGATTGTTACATAAAGATAGAACAGGAATAGTGGTGCCACAAATCAATGCAGTATCAAGGGTGAAAAACCGTTATTGCACTTTGATTTACAATGTAAAACTTATGACATTCGTCATCATCACAGAGTCACAAATATCTGCTAGGATAGGTTCGCAAGAGAATAAAGGAATAATACCTGCGGAGCAGGTTTTTAGCGGAGTAAGTAGATGTCGGCGTTTTTTCGCTATCCGACGGCTTGGTTGGTAACAACCATTTTCACTTGGTTAGCCGTTGCAATACCAAGTTTAGTTTATGCTCAGCAAAAAGCACAATGGCTGCCTTGGGTACAGCATATCGGTGTTTTGATCCTCGTGCTTTTATGTATCAATGAATCCGAAAAATACTATGGCTACAAGGTTAGATATTCGATGCTGTTTGTATTGGCGCTTTTGATCCAGTCAATTAACCTTACCTCCCCCGCCGCAATTCATCTCATTTACAACGTAAAACTCGTTGGGATCCTTGCTTTTTATGTTCCTTTGAGCTTTGCGCTTGGGTATATCCTAGTTACCTCTTGCTTGTATGTTGCGTCGCAATACTTTTTTTGGGGACATGGCTTTGAATATCTCAACGCAGTGTTATTTGCCTGTTTTCAGTTATTTGCGTACGTGGTGTGTAAAAGAATGCAAAAGGAACAAGAAGCCAAAGAAGCGCTACAACTCGCCCACAGTCAGCTATCTGCAACGCAGTCTCTGCTAAGCCAAAGTATTGCTAAACAAGAGCGGCTTCAATTAGCAAGAGAGTTACATGACGACGTTGGACATCAAATAACCAGTCTGATTGTAAATTTAGATGTCGCAAGACGAACTGCAGCGGCACCATTGACCGAGCTATTAGATAGCTGCTATTTGCAAGCTAAAGACACCCTAAAATGTATTCGCGATTTAGTCAGCGACAAGCGTAGCAACGAGCATATCGATCTCCATGATGCTTTGCTGAGGCTTACTGAATCTATCCCTCGTCTTAACATTGAACTCGACTATGAACATCACCCATTACTCGAGAAACTAAGTTATGCCAATTGCATTCTAAAATGCTGCCAAGAGGCCATCACCAATACCTTGAAGCACGCCAAGGCGGATAAAATGCAAGTACGAGTGTATTGTCAACAAGGATTAAAAGTACAAATAAGCGATAACGGCATTACCTTAAATAGTATTCGATTTGGAAATGGTCTGGCTGGTATGCAGGAGCGGATCCAAGAACTCGGCGGCAGTCTTGATGTGTCAACTCATCAAGGCGTAACATTAACTATCCATTTTGGGACGACAAATGGCTAAAATATCAGTTTACCTAGTCGATGATCAGGCGCTTGTGCGCCAAGGTATGCAAGCACTGCTTTCGCTAAGTGGTGACATTATTTGTTCTGGAAGCTGTGGCAGCGGCAGTGAGTTCATTCAACAGGTTCAATCAAACCAAATTACAGCTGACATTGTGCTTTTAGATATGCGAATGCCTGAGCTAGATGGTGTTGATGTACTCACCGAGCTTTTGCCTTTGGCTATAAACTTTAAAGTCATTATCCTCACTACCTTCAACGATACTGCAAAGCTAAAATTAGCCCTAGAACTTGGTGCTAAAGGCTGCCTTCTTAAGGACGTGGACTTAGAAGAGTTAATTGATGCCGTTCGACAAGTCCATCAAGGTGAACTTATTATCCAAGACGAGCTTGCTGAGACCTTACTAAAACCTGACCCCACTTTAGATAAGCTCACCACACGAGAAAAGGATATTTTAAAACTAATCGCGAAAGGATATTCCAATAAGGAAATCGCCAATGCATTATATAAAGCGGAAGGTACGATCCGTAACTCGGTTTCTTGTTTGCTCGCAAAACTACAAGTACGAGACAGAACACAAGCTACACTGAAAGCTAAAGCGCTCGGCTTCGGGGATTGATATTGCTACACTGCCATATCGCCATTTCCGGAGCCGTTTTTGAACAACCCAAATTTACCACTAGTTTATCACGCTAATTACTCATTCAATTTTGACCCAAAGCACCGCTTCGTGATGAGTAAATTTGCGCGTCTTTACCAAGAAGTAGATGCATTAGGACTCATTCACAACAATGTTTATAGCCCAGAGTCAGGCAACCCATCGCCACTTGAAAGCGTGCACTGCGAGCAATATATTTGGGACTTATGGGGTAACCAACTCGACGCTAAAGTGATGCGACGTATCGGCTTGCCTTGGTCGGAGCAGCTTATGGCACGTACTTTTACTGCGCCTCTTGGAACACTAAAAACTGCAGAACTTGCGCTTAAACACGGTATTGCATGCCATTTAGCCGGAGGCACGCACCACGCACACTATGATTTTGGCTCTGGTTTTTGTATGGTGAATGATCTTGCCTTTACAGCCACACATTTGCTCGACAGCAATCAGATCACCAATGCCCTAATTTTTGATCTGGATGTTCATCAAGGCGACGGTACCGCCGCTATGCTAAAGCACAACCCGTATGTTTATACCTGCTCAATCCACTGCGAGAAAAATTTCCCCTTTCGTAAGCATGATAGCGATTTAGATATTGGCTTAGAAGTAGGAATCAGTGACACTCACTACCTCGAAATTGTTGCACATACACTTGAGTCATTATTGATTGATCTAAATCCAGATATTGTGCTGTACGACGCTGGTGTCGATGTTTGGCAAGGTGATAACTTAGGTAAATTGGACATCTCATGGCTTGGCATTGCGAAACGAGATGCACTGGTGCTGAGCTTATGTCAAAAGCATGGTGTCCCTGTCGCGACCGTGATTGGTGGTGGATACGATAAAGATCACCAAAGATTAGCAAAGCGCCACGCGATTGTGGTGCAACAAGCTGCAAAACTTTAAAAAATGATGATCTTTTTATTTTGCTCAGTCGTTTATCATTATGAAGGGTTTGATTGGTGTAACACCTTTAGTTAATTTCCCCTTCACCATGGCACTGATTAGGCGCACCGAGTGGTGCGCTTTTCCTTTTACTCTCCTGAAAAAACACTTTCATTAATATTTAAAAAACATTTAATTTACACGCGAGACTCTCCCTGTTAATGTACCCACTTCGCTAACTAAAACAAGGAATTAGTATGAAAACCAAACTTGCGATTATCGCTTCATTATTCGCTGCGAACTCAGCATACGCTACTGTGGAATTGTACTCAGGTGCAAATAACTGTGCTTTAGACAGTAAACTGGAGGCTGCTGCTTTCACTAAACATGCAAATGCGGTTGGTAACTTAGAGGCGTTAACACAAAAACACAGCGAACAAGCGGGTGCCACGGGAAATGGCTACTTTATTTTTAATCCAGCCTACTTAAGAACTGATCGTTACTTCAACTGTAGCGTGCCGCTAAATGCCAATATTGGCCAATTTACGCTAACCGTTCATGGAACAACTAAAGGATTAACTGGCACTAATGCCTTCTGTTCGATTTCAAGAATACGTAAAGTAAGTGATGGCGGTATCGATAAATGGTTCAAGTTTAAAACTGGTAAAGCTTTTTATTGGACAGATATATCTGATCCAAACGTAGCAGAAGAGCAATTTGTTAGCTACACCACAATGTTAGACAATAACTACGAAAGTGGCGCTGTTTTGGACCTCAAGTGCAGAACAACGTGGGATAAAGGCAGCGTGGCAGTTGGTCAAATTGAGCTTAGCTACTAATATTGAGTAGTGCCCTAACACTCTGGGCAATCTTTCCCTAAGGATTGCCCATTATGGTCCAACAAATTCTTGATTATGCTTTACCAGTGCACGCCTAATTCGGTCTATGAGCATAGGATCTGTATCCTTACTAAATGCCATACATCCACGTTGCTGACTTGCCTTAGTGACTTCTAGAAGCGGTGTAACTTCATCATCGTTAAGCCCAGCGGCTTTAAGTTCCTCACTCATAATGTATTCCGTTGACATTACAAGATCTATCCGCCCTTTGAAAAAGAGTTTGTAAAAGCTTTTTGAATCTGCGGCAACAACCAAGTGCTCTCCCTGAGCGAAGCCATGTTGGATTAAGAAATCATAATAGAGATTTCCCTTCACAACTGCGGACGTGTACTGCTTGGCATCTTCCAATGAAGCAACTTGAATATCTTTACGCGTTTTCAGTTTGAAGAAATACACGCCTACAGGGCGGATCAAAGGGCATGCCCATTCGTAGTCAGCTTCACGCTCGGCAGTACGATAAATCGAATAAATCATTGTATTTGGGCGCTCTTTGGCAACTTTCATCGCCCGTACCCAAGGGTAAACTTTTATCTCGTAGTCAACCTCGGCTTCTGCAAGCACCTCCCTCACCTTTTTTGTTGCTCTCCCAACAACCTCACCTCTGTCATTGGTGAAGTTGTACGGCTTCCACTCTTCGGTTACCACGAGTAGCTCTTTTGCAGAGGCACGCAAACTAGTTAAAGAGAGTATAATCAGGCTATAAATCGCTAATTTCATTACATAAGCCAATATTTCTTCTCCGCTTTTTGCAATTCCACCTTAACTCATGCACCATATTAAAAATATAAAGTTTCAAGAACATCAATATGAAAAGCATAGTACTATTTATCCTTCTCGTCGCTTGTAGTTTTACGAGCATGGCGAATGAACAGGCAACGTCAAAAAAGCCGACAGAAAACCAACAACAACAGGCTTTATCACAATTACAAGAGCCTATGTATAGGCCCTTAATTGAGCGTTATATTCTTGATGAATTAAGAGCAGTCAGAGAAGATCAAATGCGCTTAAGAGCTGATATAGAAAAGAAAATCAGCCACTCTCAGCTAGATACTGCAGATCGCGCAATTACCTACACCACGGATACCATCAATAATGTGCTCTTTTTGATCACAGCAGCTGCGTCCATCTTAGTGGTTGTTGGTTGGACTTCTTTTAGAGATATTAAGAGTAAAGTAGAAGATATCGTTAGCCTGCGCGTTGGCACGATCACCGACGAATATGAAAAGCGCCTTCAGGTAATTGAAGAGAAATTACGTGAGCGTTCTGAAGAAATCCTCAATAACCAGAAGAAAATCTCTATAACGAATGAAGTACACTCTCTGTGGATGCGGGCAAATCTTGAGAGTGACATGAATTCTAAAATTGAAATTTACGATGAGATCCTAAATCGCAAACCGGAAGATGTCGAGGCGATTGCCTACAAAGCCGATGCGTTATTAGAGCTTGGTCAAACCAACACTGCAATTGCTTTGTGTAATCAAGCATTAGAAATCGACAGTGACTATGGCTATGCCTATTGGCAGCGCGCGTGTGCTTACTCCATGCTATATAAGCATGCAGATGCGATGGCCGACATCCGTATGGCTTTGGAATATGCGCCTAACTTAAAGAACGAGTTACAACACGAGCCAGCGTTTGCAAGCCTTGCAGATAACCAGAGCTTTAACGAGCTGGTGAATAGTTAAGTTGTTTTAGCAGCTCGATTTGTAACTGCGTAATCACATCGAGCTGCTTCTTAGAGATAATTAACGGATTTTCAATTTGATGGATTGCAGCCCCTTGCAAATTAAAGTGTTTTTTCAGCTCAACCATCATATTACTGTCATAGAAAAGCGCAGCCAAAGAGCCGTCTTCAAATGCTTGTGTTAAGCCATACTCAAGGCGTTTATGCAGTTTAATATCCTCTTTGCGGACATAGAAGTACACCATTGAAGGGTAGAGTAACAGGTTCTTATCGCTATAAGTCACTTGCTTGTTATCGAACGCCTTGAGCTCAGGTACGACTTCAATGACACCTCTTGGAAAAATTTTACCGGCACTATTTGCAAGCACTCTGTAAACTGCCAACCCATCAACATATTTTTCTACCGTAAAACCCGCTTTTTCAAAAATCTGAACATCGGGCCAATCCTGCCCCAAGACGACGTTGAACTGTTGTAGCTCAGCTAATGATAAATGCACATTCAGCTTGCCGCTGTCGGCCACGTTCATTGCCAGTGCCCTTATACCAAAGCTGCCAAACGCGATGGGAATGGCCACCGGCTTTGCTTGAGTGTCTCTAGCGGCTGTTGAGACTGTCCAGAACACATCGACATTGTGCTTTAGCAATTCCTTAAATTGCCGTGACTGATTAATTGGTAAATCAATCGGTTCTATCCAATGCTCGCCATATTGCTCTCGTGACTTATCTAAAGCTAAACGCAAGACTGACAAAAAATATTGGTTCTGCGGTGTGCCATTTTCTTCCGCAGCGTCCACAACCCTAATGACCTTTGGCTCTGCAGACACAGTATTCGCGGTTACCAGCATTAATAAACACAAGAGACAAATAACACAAGCCTGCATAGGATCACCAATATTGCTCAACGGTGATATGCCCAGCCTTGGCTCGCCTATGGCGTTCATATCCCATACTTTGCAACTGGGCACTTAGCTCTTTCACCATTTCGGGGTTACCACAGAGCATAAAATGGCTACTATCAGGAAACTGCTTATAGCCTAAGTGAGTTAATAATTGCTTGTTTTCGATCAGTTCAGTGACACGGCCTTGGCAACCGTTTTCAGGCTGTTCCCGTGTAACAAGCGGCACATAAGTAAAGCCATCTCTTTGTTGTTGCAACTGCTCAAGCTCTTCACGGTAACACAAATCTGCATTTAGGCGCACACCATGAATAAGGATCACCCGCTTAACCCTCTGCCACACGTCACCTTCTCTGAGCATAGACAAAAATGGGCCAACCGCCGTACCTGTACTTATCATCCAAAGCGTATCGCAAGGTGGTAGTTCATCTAGTATAAAAAAACCGTTTGCTTGGTAAGCTACATTGAGCTCATCACCGACTTGTAGCTGATGTAAAGGCACTGAAAGGTTGCCATCGGGCACTTCAACTAACAAGACTTCATGAATTGGTTCTGACGGCGCGTTTACAAAAGAATATGCTCGCGCGATGCGCTTTTCCCCTTGTTGTAAACTCAATTTAGTATATTGACCAGCCTTAAACGGTGCGATATCCGCTTTAAATTTGATACTGAATAATGTGGGCGTCCAATGTGTGATTTCGACGATTTCTCCTTTTACCCATTGCGACATTATTTCTCCAAAACTCACAAGCCGTATTTATTTAACGATAACATAACCATGGCAAAAAAATTGGCTTTGTCAAAGTTTCGGGCACCAGGTTTTTCCTAATTCAACAGGAAGCGGATCTCTGACGATGATCTGTGAAGTGACTTTGGGCAGCGACAGATTAAACTTGTCGATATGCGCATTCACCATGGACGCATATCCTGCATTTGCAGCGCCGAGCGAATAGGCTTTCATTGTTGTCGACACGGTTACGGCTTGTTTGTTTTGCTCTAGCTGTTGTACCAGCTCCCGCAACCAACCAAGATAATGTTGATTATCTTCTATTAGGGAAGGCTCCGTCGCAATATCAGTAAGCGCCTTGTGGTAGTTTGAGAAGTCTGAGTTGAGTACATATATCCCAAGACCATTGATTGATACTTGCTTCACAGCCCTATAGTTTTCATCTTTTGCGTAATGGGTTGCCGCATCAACGTAATAGCTCAGCGCCTCATCGGCTTCGCCCATTGCAAATGTTGCATTGCCAAGCGCGGTTAACAACCCTGCTTGCATAAAGCTTGGTAACATATCTCTATCCACGCTTTTTAAGAGATTGTAGCCAATCGCGGGTTGTTCAAGGCGCGTGTACGCAATCGCGATGTTCACTTTAAGTGCGGACTTATGCTGGAAGCTGGCTGGAGTGTTCATTGCACATCGATAATGCCAGATAGCTTGTTCATTCTGGTTACGGCGACGATAACCAACACCAATATTAGTCAGAATTTTCGCCCTATCTTCGTCAGCCAAAGTCTTGAAGGGTGGCGCTTTAAGCGTATTTAGCGCTTTAATAAAAATGGCGTTATTGAACGTATTGGCACTCGCTCTAATGGCAAGGTAATGAAGTTGATATAAATCTGCAACAGCAAGATCCTCCCGAGCAATCGCGCTTTGGTATGCCTTAAGCGCTTCATCAGGCGCGTTTTTAACCAGAGACTCAAACGCATCTAAGTCAACTTCTGCATTCGCCATTAATGCTAACAAGCCCAGAACAAAAATCGCCATCGTCCAATACCAATACCTTATCATTAGAAAAACTCTACCACCTTTATGTAGTGTAAACTAGGGAATTTTGGATGGACCAAGATCAAAAAAAAAGCCGCTTCAAGCGGCTTTTTTGGGTGTGATTCGCGTTGTTTTAGGCGTGTCTCCAAAACTCTGCGATTACGTTACCAAGGAACTTTTCAAATTGTATTAAATTGACTCTAGCGCAATTTTAACCATTTCATTGAACGTGCTTTGACGCTCTTCTGGTGGCGTTGCTTCACCAGTAATAACATGGT
The DNA here is from genome assembly GCF_004208915.1 of Pseudoalteromonas sp. CO342X. Taxonomy (NCBI): domain Bacteria; kingdom Pseudomonadati; phylum Pseudomonadota; class Gammaproteobacteria; order Alteromonadales; family Pseudoalteromonadaceae; genus Pseudoalteromonas; species Pseudoalteromonas sp. CO342X. The sequence goes on along the minus strand of NZ_SGPH01000042.1, from coordinate 101,679 downwards.
CACTTACTGTGAATAGTGCCATCGCTTTTGCACCGTATTCAGCCGCTACGCCGTATAAACCAGCTGTTTCCATATCAACAGCCATTACGCCTAGCTTGTCTAATTCTTTATAAAATTCGCCATCGGCTTGATAGAAAGTATCTGTAGTGAAAACATTACCAACTTTTGCTTCAATACCTAAACGGCGAGCAGCGTTTACGCCATTTTCTAATAAACCAAAATCAGCAATCGCAGCGAAGTCATAGCCACGTACACGAGCACGATTCACATTTGAGTCTGTGCTTGCGCCTTGTGCAAAGATCACATCGCGGATCTTGATGTCTTGACTAATACCACCACATGTACCGATGCGGATCAGGTTCTTAACACCAAAGCTAACAATAAGCTCACGAGCGTAGATTGACATAGATGGAATACCCATGCCTGAACCCATGATGCTAACTGGCTTACCATTGTAAGTACCAGTAAAACCAAACATGTTGCGAACGTCAGTTACCTGACGAGCATCTTCCAAAAAGTTTTCTGCAATGTATTTTGCTCTTAGTGGATCGCCCGGCATTAATACCGTTTCTGCAAAATCACCTGGCTTTGCGCTAATGTGTGGAGTGCTCATATTGTTTCCTTTAGTTAGGCTTTTATCTCGGCCTTAAAGCCTTCACCGTACTGCGTTGCATCTAAATCAAACCACTGGGCAAGCGTTTGACCTATGTCAGCAAAACTTTGTCTTTCTCCTAACGGAGTATTGTTCATACCCGGTGTATATGCCAATACGGGCACGTACTCTCGCGTATGATCTGTGCCTTCTGCGGTTGGGTCGCAACCGTGGTCGGCAGTCACTAAAAGCAAGTCATCAGCTTTTAGTTTGGCAATAATTTCCGGTAAAAATGCGTCAAACTCAGCAAGTGCTTCTGCATATCCCACTGCATTTCTGCGGTGACCAAACTTTTCGTCGAAGTCGACTAAATTGGTGAAGATAAGACTATGGTCTGGCGCTGTGTCCATCACTTCGCTTGTCTTTGCTAGCAGATTCAAAAGGCCAGGCGCTTTGTGCTTTTGTGTGATCCCTTGATGCGCATAAATATCTGCAATTTTACCAATACTAATTACTTCGCCACCGTCATTGGCTAGCTTATCTAGCACAGTCGGCGAAGGCGGTAATACCGAATAGTCTCGGCGGTTACCAGTACGAATAAAGTCGGCACTTGAAGTGCCTATAAATGGCCGCGCAATCACTCGTCCTATATTCATTTCATCAAGCAGTGCCCGTGCGATTTCACATACTTGATAAAGCTTGTCAAGTCCGAACGATTGTTCATGAGCGGCTATTTGAAAGACGCTATCAACTGAGGTGTAGCAAATCGGCTTACCGCTTTGTACGTGTTCTTCACCCAGCTGTTCTAAAATCGTTGTGCCCGACGCGTAACAGTTACCCAAAATGCCAGGTATGTCTGCACGTTTGCACAATTCATCTATAAATTCTTGTGGGAAACATGGGTTAGTATTTGGGAAGTAACCCCACTCAAACAATACTGGCACCCCTGCCATTTCCCAGTGGCCAGACGGCGTGTCTTTACCACTCGATAATTCTTTTGCATATCCCCAAGCAGCACTTGGTTTTATGGTTTGCGCCACAGCGCAAGTTTCTTTACCTGCAGCTTCACATGCTGCAATAAGGCCTAGTTTAGAAAGATTAGGTAAGTCTAACGCTTGTCCTTTTTCTTCTTTATAGGCCTGCAATAAATGAGCGAGAGTATTAGCGCCTACGTCACCAAACTTTTCTGCGTCCGGTGCTGCGCCAATGCCTAGGCTATCCGCCATTAAAATGATTGCTCTTGCCATAGATACCTCTCTATACTGCTCAGGCTGTTATTTATTCTTAAATACATGGTTACCTTAAGCGTTGGTTACTTTATGTTTGGTTAAAAAAATCGTACAGGACATAAGTCCGCTGTCATAAAATAGTCACAAAATTCACGAAAAGCTGCGATCTTGCTAATTTAGCTCTGTCGCCCTTAAGCGGACATAAGTCCTGTTTTGAGTCCGCCAAACCCGTTAAATTTGCTCATTAAGCGAGGCAAAAGAGATTAATCGTGTCTTTTTTGCTATTGTGATCTTCCAACATAAACAACTGCTGGGTGTGAACTTTAGTGACACGAACTATTATAGCCATAGCTGGCGCATCTGCGTCTGGTAAGTCTCTTTTTAGTCAAACGATCTACAACGAACTAGTGAATGAGCTTGCCTCAGGCACTATCGCGGTAATCGAAGAGGACGCCTATTATAAAGATCAATCGCATTTACCTATAGAGCATCGTACTCAAACGAATTATGATCATCCTGATGCGTTTGAACACGAGTTGTTACGCGAGCATTTAACTAAGCTTCGCCTAGGTGAATCCGTAGAGGTTCCTACCTACGATTACGGACAGCATACACGTAGTGATAAAACCCGAATAGTAAACCCTGCTAAGATACTAATCGTCGAGGGTATATTACTACTGAGCGATCCTGCATTAAGTGAAGAGTTTGATATCAAGGTGTTCATTGATACACCTTTGGATATTTGTTTGCTGCGTCGCATGCAAAGAGATATAGAGCACAGAGGAAGAAGTCTGTCATCTGTGGTAGAACAATATCAGGCGACGGTAAGACCGATGTTTTATCAGTTTATCGAGCCATCCAAGCATAATGCCGACTTGGTTGTGACCCGTGGCGGTATGAATCGCGTTGCGATTGATATTATTAAAAGTAAAATAAAATATTTGCTACAAGAATAACGGGAAATTGGCATGACAACAATTATGAGCTTAGTGGGCATGATGATGCTCCTAGGCGTAGCATTTGCGTGTTCAACAAATCGCAGTGCTATTAATAAGCGTACCGTAGGCGTTGCATTTTTATTGCAAGTCCTTATTGGTGGCTTTGTACTCTTTATTGAAGCGGGTAAAAATGTATTAGCTTCAATGTCTAGCGCGGTTGCCAAAGTGATTAGCTATGCTAATGACGGTATCGGTTTCTTGTTCGGGCCATTAGCCAAACAAGACTCGCTAGGGTTTATCTTTGCGATTCAGGTATTACCAGTGATCGTGTTCTTCTCAGCGCTCGTTGCTGTGTTGTATCACCTTGGTATCATGAACTGGATCATTAAAATTTTAGGTGGTGGCTTGCAAAAGTTACTACAAACGTCACGACCAGAGTCGCTTTCAGCTACGGCAAATATTTTTGTCGGCCAAACGGAAGCCCCTTTGATCGTAAAACCGTTTATTCCAAAAATGACGCAATCAGAGTTGTTTGCAGTTATGGTGGGCGGTTTGGCGACGGTAGCAGGCTCTGTTATGGCGGGCTATGTGGCGATTGGTGTTGAACTTAAATACCTCATTGCCGCGAGCTTTATGGCTGCCCCTGGTGGTTTCTTAATGGCAAAAATGATTGTGCCAGAAACCGAGAAGCCACACGAAAACCTATCTGATGTAGATAGTGGTGATGATAAACCAGTAAACGTAATTGATGCAGCAGCATCAGGTGCATCAAGCGGTATGCACTTGGCACTAAACGTAGGTGCGATGCTACTTGCGTTTGTGGCACTAATTGCGCTACTAAACGGTTTACTAGGCAGTATTGGTGGAATTTTTGATTACCCAACACTTACGCTACAAGAAATTTTAGGCTACGTCTTTGCCCCTGTTGCTTGGCTACTTGGGGTACCTTGGTCGGAAGCCGTGACGGCAGGTAGTTTTATCGGCCAAAAATTGGTAGTTAACGAGTTTGTTGCCTACCTAGATTATATGAATTATCGCGATACGTTGAGCACACACACTCAAGCGATTGTCACATTTGCTTTATGTGGATTTGCTAACTTATCGTCGATCGCCATCTTACTAGGCGGACTTGGTGGTATGGCCCCAAGTCGTAGAAAGGATATCGCTCGCCTAGGGCTCAGAGCAGTGTTAGCAGGGTCTATGGCTAACCTCATGAGTGCAGCAATTGCAGGTTTCTTCCTCTCGCTAGCTTAGAAACTTATTGAGATAAGCCGCAGTTGCAAAACAATTGGTTGGTTGCTTTAAGGGGTTAAAGTGACCACACTAACTTGAACGATACTTCACCAAAGGGCCTTTTAGGCCCTTTTATCGTTTCTGAGAAATGCTTTTTTAACCGCCTTTCGTTAAGGGAGCAGCATCTCTCACCTACAGCTCCTTCATCGCTTTTGGTGGAAATATCTTTTCTTGTAACCCAGTTACTAAACTGACTCCAAGCAAAACTAAAATACTGCCAAGGATTGTGTTAGCACCGATTTGCTCTTGCAAAAAGATATGTCCCCATAAAATCCCAAACACTGGAATTAAAAAGGTAACAGATAAAGCAGATGCAGCGCCGAGATCTTCGACTAACTTAAAATAGAGAATATAGGCAAAGCCCGTACATAATATGCCAAGTCCAACTACCGCACTTATCACTGTAGAGTCAGGCGTTTCTCTCATTGGCATAAACCAAATAAAAGGCAATACCAATAGCGCAGATCCCCATAAGTTACCATGGGCATGATTAAATGCGCTCATTTTTGGTGCCGTTTTGGTGTAATGAGAGGCCACCGCATAGCTCAGAGTCGCACACAGGGTTGCAATAATAGGTAACCATGCACCTTCGTCCAATACGGTGCTATCCAACCCTACTAGCGTGATAACACCTGCAATCCCAAATCCACATCCTAGCCACACTGACTTTTGAGTCGGCACTTTTAGCCAAAACACACTGATTAACACCCCCCAAAATGGTGCGGTTGAATTTAAAATTGAGAGCATGGAAGCGTCAAGCGTTTGCACAGCATAAGCGAATAACATAAAAGGTAATGCTGAGTTAAACAGCCCGAGGATTAGAAAGTGCTTTTTGTACTGCCAAAAATGTAAATTACGCTTTAATACTAAGGCAACCGCGGCGAGCGTTAGCGCACCAAATAAGACTCGAAATTCAATGAGTACAGCAGGACCAAGGACACCGGCAGCCACCTTCATAAATAAAAATGAGCCACCCCAAATTGCGGCAAGTAGCACTAAACCAAGAAACCCTTTCACTCCATACTCCAAGGTTAATATTAATGGAGCTTTACCTTACGCCGATATATAAATACAGCACAAGCCATTTTTGGTACTGTCATTAAGATGTGTTTAACTTTCTTTGAGAAAGAGGGAAAGGTTAAAACTTAAGGTATAGAATGAGACTCGCTTTTTATGCAATGATAGTCGCTTTGCTTATCCTCACCGGATGTAGCAAAAGGCAAACTCTAGAGCCAACAGAGCAAATACAATTGACTCAGTTGCCGGTTAGTCTCGCCCAACTTTCTAGTGACGCGGCGCTAACCTTACTACTCATTGACGATCATTTACTACAAGTATGGGATAACCAAAGCCAACAGCTGATTAAACAAATCGAAGGAAGTAAATACCAACTTACTTTTCGTGACGCTTTAATAGCGCCGAACAAGCGCAGTATTCTGAGTATTTCGGACACCCAACTTAACATCTGGCAATTGCACTCAAACGAAGTTGTCAGTTATCCATTACCTGAGTTTGACTCATTTATTCGCGTTACCAAGGCTCTGTGGTCCAGTGACGAGCAGCTTATCGTCCTTGGCTACAATGACGGCAGCGCACTACTTTTGAGTTTAGATGAGCAAATCATCACCAGAATAAACCTTCATGAAAGCAGCATTACACATTTGATTTTTAACCGGAGTTTGACCTCGCTCTACTCGGCCTCTTTAGACGGTCACGCTAAAAGGCTTGAGTTAACTAGTAAAGAAGTCACTGTAGATTATGAGCTGCCTCATCGTATTACCAGTTTGGCATTATCACAAAATGAACATTGGCTGTTCGTATCAGACGCCCTGCAAGACCAAAAGTTCATTGATACGCGTACAGGTCAAGCAGTGTTATCTCTATCCTATCCTCAGCGCTTCAAGTTTTTTCGGAGTTCACAATTCGTCGCTGACGACAAGTTTCTGCTAACCACCTCTTCCAAGGAATATATATCGTTATGGGAATTAACGTCGGGAAAAGAAATTGTCAGTTGGCCAATAGCACAACTGAATTTGGGCAGCACAGTTTATGATGTACACATCTCTGATAGCAATATGCTCACGACGATAAGTTCAGATGGAGTACTAGAAAAGTGGGCCTTAACACCTATATTGTTTGATTATTAGAGACAAAAAAAGGTAGCATTCGTCGACAAGAAAAAATAATAAATACATCTATGGAACACTCAAATTTTGACAATCAATCGCACTGTTTAAATTGTCACACTCAACTTGTTGGCGAGTACTGCTCAGGTTGCGGACAGAAAAAAGCATCGAGACTGACCTTTAAACACTTACGCATTTTGCTTCAAAGCGCACTGCTTGAACTCGAATCCCCTTTTTTTAAATTACTTTTTGGATTATTACTTCGACCTTTTAAGACCATTCTTGGATACTTGAATGGACAGAGAAGCCGTTTTGGTAATCCCTTCAAGTTTAGTTTTATTCTACTCACCGTGATCGTGCTTGCCTCGCATCTACTTGAAATCAGCTTCATATCCAGCAGTCAACTTTTGGAATCGAAAGAGCAGCTCAAATGGCAATCTGAAATCGCACTATATGAAGCAACGCACATTTATCGCGTCTTTATTCTGGCATTCTTACTCGGATTAGCCTCTAAGCTAGTGTATCGTTCTGCGCCCTACACAATGCTGGAGTACGCTATAGGACACCTACTCATTCTAACCCTAAGCATACTGATATTCTCAATTCCACTAATGCTGGGTATCTTCAGCGAGCAGCTTTACGCAATTTTTTCGCTCTTATTTTCTGGTTTGTACAGCATAATACTTAACTATAAAATGGCGGAAAATGAGCTAATAAAGTGGAAAAATTGGGGTAAGGCAATACTTGCCTACGCGATAGGATCGACCCTATTTTCTGGTATTCTCGGATTTTTATTTGGGGTGTACGGTGGTTTTACTCACAAGATTTGATCTGCATGTGAGTTATTTAGCTATGCCCTAGACAAGGCTGAGCTTGTCTAGGGCATAGCCATTAATACTACTGTTTTAGCTGTGCTTTTGCAGCCTCAACCTTTTCAAAATCAAGGCCTAATTCGTTAACTGCTTCTTTGATTAATGCCGGATTTTGCATTACCAAAGCCATCAACTGTTGAAGCTTTTCGGGTGGAATACCTAGTTGCTGAATAGTCGCCATCGCCATCATTGGATTTTCAGTCAGTTGGGTAAATACCGCTTGGATCTGTTCATCCGAAATATTGTGCTCTTTAAGTAATGCAATGATTGGGTTCATCTTGTTTCCTAACTATTTTTTACTAATCGTGCGGCGTAAAAACCGTCAAATTCTGAATTTACTCCTGGCAGTAAACGTAGTGAGTCTTCTAACTGCCAATTGGGGTTATTTGCCAAAAAGCGTTCAACCTGCTGCTCATTTTCAGAAGGAAGAATAGAGCAAGTTGCATACACCAATTTGCCGCCCACCTTACACATTTGACTGTAGCGCGCCAGAATATCGGTTTGCAAAGCAATAAGTGTGTCTAAATTTTGCGAATTCAAGTGCCACTTTGCATCTGGATTACGCTTTAATACACCAAGACCTGAGCACGGCACATCCAGTAGCACGCGATCAAACTTCTCTTTTTGACGCTTAATGGTTTTATTGTTTTGAATAACGCGCGTTTCAGCAACATGCACACCAGCACGTTTCGCTCGTTGTTTCAGCGTTTCAAGCTTATGTTCATGGATGTCCATAGACAACAAGCGACCTTTATTCTCCATTAGCGCCGCTATATGTAAGCTCTTGCCACCAGCGCCTGCACAGGCATCAACCACTTTATGGCCAGGCTGTATTTCTAAAAAAGGCACAATTTGCTGAGAACCTGCATCTTGCATTTCAAACCAACCCGCCTGAAACGCTTGAGAGCGGAACAGATGGCTATTGGACTCAACTTTTAGCGCAACATGAGAATCAAGTGCAACCTGTGAAACCTTGATCCCTTCTTTTGCCAGAGACTCTGTTACTGTCGCAATATCGCTTTTTAGGCTATTGACTCGCAAATATTGTTGAGTACTTTGATTTAGCGCGGATGCAACCGCAGGCCACTGCTCACCCAGTTGCTCATGCGCAACCTCGTTTAACCAATCAGGTAATGATAAACGAACGGCTTGAGGCGCCTGCTCAATTAAGCTTTGCAGCTTTTCCAGATTATATCGCTCGGTATCCACCCACTCTGGAAGCGGCTGCGCTGTAACAACTTGGCAAGTTAACCAGTAGCCAAAGCCATCTAGCGGCATTTCTTCATGCTCAAGTAGGTAAGCCAGTAACCGTTTAAAGCGGAAGATATGGTAATAATTGCTCACCACATACTGCCTTTCATCAAGGTTCCACTGTGGGTTGTTCTGTAGTAATTGAGTTAATGCTTTATCAGCATGGAGAGAAGTATCTAGCACATGTTCAATGCACTCAGACAGAGTTTGGACTAACGAGCGAGTTACAGACACGATATGGTCTCGATTATTGCTAAAACACTATTTTAGCGCGCATACCATGGGGCATCAATTGGAGTTTATGATCTTTGCCAGAGAATCTTAAAAGTTGTGGGACCAATATAGTAAGCCCCACAGCTATTAGCTTATTTAACCTGAGGTTTGGATAAGAAATAAACTAACTCATTGTTTTTAAAATAATATTAAATTATTTCCTTGTCTAGCCAGAGAGTTTTAGGGGTAATTAGGCGAATTTACGCACCAATAGCTTGCTATTGGAAGTGAATTCAACGCAGTTAGCGCTAAAACTGGCTGCTAGAAAGGCATTAATTATCCGAAGCTCAGGTTATTTAGTTAACCGCTAACCAAGGACCCGAGCCATCGGCAGTTGGGATATTTCCTTTGGTCCACCACTTGGCTTCGTAGATCACACCATTGTAGCTCGCTCTATCACCTTTTAAGTAAACCTTGTCGGCATCCCAAGCAGGTACACCATCAACAGGCGGTTCAGTCGGGTTGGTTGGTAAGTCATCAACGACACGAACTTCAGGCCAGCTTGCGTGTGATTGATAAAAGTTTGTCACGCATTTCTCGTAATCTCCCGGCACAAGTGCGGAATAAGCTGTTTGATACCCCACGAGTTTGCACTCAAATGAATAACCTCCTGGGCGGTCGGCATAATAAGCCCAATCACCTTCCCAGTTGGTGTAAAGGACATCAGTCGCGCCGTCGAGGTTTAAGCTGCCGTATGGTGTTTGTTGCCAACAGGTATTTTCTTCATCAGCTTCAATGGTGATGTTGTAATAATGCGAGAGTCCTTCCCAATAACGAATGCGGTTAACGGGCTGACCTTTGTCTTTATTTTGCGCGCCGCATTCAATACCACCATTGATAATATTAATCGTGGTACCAAAGCCATAACCAATCCCCGCCTCACTTTCACGCAATGATGGCGTCCAAGTTCTATCAATAACGTGTAACATTGCAGGTTTTGGTGCTTGCGGCGTTAAGAAAAACCAAATTGCAGACGCTAAATTTAGCCAAGAGTCTGCTACTAGACCCGGATCGTTTAATAGCACCGTGGCATCACCATTAAACATGACTTCACTAAATGCGCCATAGTTGAAGTGATATGAAAGCTGCTTAGCGCCTCGGCCAAAATATCCTTGCCCTGTCCCGCATGGCCAGCGGCGATTCTGCCAGTCATTTTGTCCGCACCCTGTGGTATAGCCAGCTTGCCCTTCTGACCAACCCATTTCACGCACATGAACCAATGCTTGTTGCCACTCTTCTAACCCGAGAGGGTTATCAGAAGTGTTGTCTTTGGCAATATGCCCCCCGGTTTCTTGGGCAAAATGCGCAAATGCAGTCACAATTGAGCGTTTACAGATTACGTCGGCGTCTCGACCATCAGTATAGTCGCCACAAAATGCGGGAAACTTGCCAATAGCACGCAAAAAGCGCGTATAGGTGTATTCAGGCGCCGCCATTTGCGTAAGAAATTGCCACTGAGTTTGACCAAATACCCGCTCAGCTCTTTTTACATTATCTGGATTACTGGCAAGCCCAGGCGCAATGGCCTCTACAACCGCATTATCTCTTGTTTCCAGTGCTTTTGACCAAATCGCATACATTGGGTTATTGGTCTTCGCGCTCTGGGCATTATCCAACTCTATTCGAGAAACAATATAACCATTAGGGTTTTGTGGATCGGGTTGCGGACTCATGGCCATCACTTGACTTGCAGTTATGGCAAGCGAAACTGCGGTCGCTAATTTTAGACTGTTCATACTTTTCCTTTACATGTTGTTGTTAATAGTGGAACCCACCAATTCAACAATTATTAACAAAATGACATCGCTGTCAAATTTTGTTCACTTTTTATTCCGACAACACATGTAATAACGTTTACTCAAATCGATGAACCTTTGCGTTTTTGGTACATAATCTAACGTGATATGCTAGTCAAAATGCCTCACAGTAAATAACAACAACAGAGAGCCTATGAAAATCATTCCTTTACAACCAGAACATTTCGAGCGTGTTATCGCACTTGGTAATCTCGTTCATGGTGATAATTATCTTGATAACGCGGGCATTGAACAAATGCACCAAAAAGGCTGTAAAGATGGTATAAATGCTTCCTTTGTTGCCCTAAACGATGAAGATGAGTTACTCGGCTTCAGAACGTCATATAGTGCCGGACAATGGCCTATAGATAAGTGGAGTTCACCGTCTTTGTGGCCTGTTGATCAAAATGATATGGCATATTTTAAATGTATCGCGGTATCACCGAACGCACAGGGCCAAGGTATTGGCCCCCAATTACTAAAGCACGCAATTACAGCATTAAAACAACAAGGCGCGAGAGCTGGCGTTGCTCATCTTTGGAAACAAAGCCCAGGTAACGGAGCCGTTAAATACTTCACTAAGGCCGGTGGCAAACTGATTAAAGTCCATAATGATAAGTGGTTAGACGACTGTATCTATCACGGCTATGTTTGTACTATTTGTGGTACTGAATGCCATTGCCAAGCAGCAGAAATGGTATTGGAGTTTTAAGATGTCAGGGTTTGATCCACTCACTCAGCCACATTGCCAAGGCCAAGCTTTTGCCAACAGCTACTGGGCTGCAACCTACCCTTTAGGTGCACCCACCCCTTCGCTAGATAAACCCTTACAAGTAGATATCGCAGTGATCGGTGGTGGTTTTACGGGCTTACTTACCGCCTACCATTTGGCAACCACTCATCATCAAAGCGTTGCCCTATTTGAAGCAAATCAAGTTGGCTTTGGCGCGAGCGCGAGAAATGCAGGATTTGTGCTGCCAAGTACGGGACGGCTTGGTTATGCGCAACTGGCCAAAAAGTATGGTCTGGATGTCAGTAAAGCCATATATCAAGAGTACAACAACGCCGTTGCTTTAGTCCGTGAACATATCGACGCCAATCACATTGACTGCAACGTGCAAGCATCTGGGTATTTGAAAGTTGCACACAATCAGCAAGCATTTTCGCTACTAAAAGCGCAGTCCGAATTTCTCACTGCAACCATGGGTAGCAAGAGCCATCAATTACTGTCTCGGCAACAACTGACCGAAACCTATATGCACAACCAGCAAGGGTTTGGCGCATTGCGATTTGACAACGCGTTTGGTATTCACCCTTTGAAGCTGTTGCTAGGTTACAAGGCATTAGCTCAGCAAGCTGATGTGCAACTTTATGAAAACAGTCTGGTCACCCGCCACCAGAACCAAAATGGCAACCACCAGCTCGAAGTGAACGGCCACAAAGTCTCAGCAAATAAGGTAGTGATCGCAGCGAATGCCTATGCTCAGCGACAGTTTTCACCGTTAACTCAAGGGCGTTACTTGCCTATTTTAAGTAGTATTATCGTGACTGAACCACTCAGCGACGAGCAACTCGCAGCCAATGGCTTAATCACAGAGCAAGTCGTCATGGATACCAGACGGCTTAAATACTACTATCGTCGTCTTCCTGACAACCGTATTTTGTTTGGTGGGCGAGGCGCGGTGTTTGGGCATGATCAGGACAATGCAAAATATCAATACAACTTGCGCTCAGCACTTAACGATTGCTTTCCTAAACTCGATGTTAAAGTTGATTATTTTTGGAGTGGTTATATTGCCGCTGCACTGGATGACCTTCCTCATATCTACAGCGAAAACAATACCGGATATGTACTTGGATATTGCGGCTCAGGTGTAGCGTTTAGTGCTCAGGCAAGTATTCGACTTGCTGAAAAATTAATGGGTCTTAAAGTCCCGAATTTACCAATCTATACTAAGCCACTACCCAAGTTTCCGATGCCGCAATTAAGAAGAGTAGGCCAACTCGCGTATTACCAATATGCTCAGTTGATGGATAAATACGCTTAGCAAATTAAGAAGGTGCGCCCATCACGCACCTTTTTTCAACGACTAAAAGCTATAGCGCAGATTAAAACCAACGTTGTTGTACACATCAGCATTTCTATAGTTTAGATTTGCAGAGATATGATCAGTAAAATGGTAGCCAATCTCAGCAAGGTATACAAAACTACTTTCTCCTTCCTCACCATTGATGCGTTCAAACCCAATACCGGCCCTCGCATCAAATGAGTCTACTGAGCGCGCATAAGTCAATTCAAGATGATAAAGATCGGCATCGTTGTTAGCTGATACGTCAATTTCATTTCTATAACGGTATTCGCGGTTGATAATATATTCCACTTCCGCAGTTGCATCCATTTGCAATTTGAGCCGAGAATAACCACCATATAAATCCAGCGATGATTGCTCTGATAGTTGAAATTCATGACCCACTAGTAAAGTAAATTGTTTCCAGTCTGTATCAACTTCTGTTTCGATGATTCGAGCGCCAACGCCACTAGCGATATCATTTTGCTGACTGTTTTTATCACTCGATATTATATAGGTACCTTGTAGGTAAAATTGGTCGAAGGATTTTTTTGCGCTCAGCGCAAGCCCTGTTGGTTTTATTTCGCTCAGCTCTTTGATTGAGATTTTCCCATAACCTATCTCAACGTAATCTTTTGACTGTGCGAAGCAATTTGAGCTTACCAAAGATACTGAAAGGCAAGCAGCTAACTTAACTGTAGAATTCATGATCATCTCCTTATCTATCTACATAGTAAAGATCGGAGCATAACAAGGTTTTGTTGCACGTTTAAGTGTTTCTAGAATAAAAACACTTTTAATATTAATTTATTTAACCTGAGGTTTAGATAAGGAATGAGCTAACTAATTGTTTTTAAAAACACATTAAATTAATTCCTTATCTAGCCAGAGAGTTTGGGCACCAATAGCTAGCTATTGGTAGTGAATTCAACGCAGTTAGCGCCTGATTTACTCCTTTAAATTGAGCAAGTGTTAAGACTAATTGGTATTACATGCTGGGTGCGATGCAAAAAGCTTAATTTGATAGGAAAACTCGAAGAGATGAACACAAATGCTAGAGAAATAATAGCTTGGTGTTAACAGGTATAGTAGCAAAAGTTTGGATTAGAACATGCATTTTGTTTTAGATACGATTTCTACTGAAAGAAACCGCATCTTACCTAGAGACTGTCGACCCTAGTAACCGTGATATCAGAAACTATATCTTAGGTTTACACCAAAGTTATCATATTCGTCTGCATTTCTGTAGCTAACATTAGCCGAGATGCTGTCGGTAAATTGGTAACTAAGCTTGGCTAAGTATACAAAGTTAGTTTCGCTTTCATCATCTTGAATACGTTCAAGACCAAGACCAACACGTGCATTCAGAGCTCCGAATGAATGCTCGTAGGCAGCTTCAATATGGTAATGATCGCTCGTGTCACTCTCTTTATCAGAGAAGCTTTCTTGATAACTATAGCCATCGTTATAAGCAATATCTGCGATGCCTGAGTAATCCACTTCTAATTTGTATCTAGAATAACCACCATATACATCGACAAAGCCAGCATCTGTTATATCAAACTGATGACCAACTAAAAGGGTAAGATAGTTTAAATCTGTCTCAACTTTAACCGTTGTTTCTATATTTGCGTAATAATCGCTTTCGATTAAAGTACCTTTAAAATCATCACTTAATGCAGCATAAGTACCTTGAAGATAAAAGCCGTCAAATGCCTTGTTTACCGTAACTGCGATACCCGTAGGCTTGAATTCATCAACGCCATCAAGCGTGATTTTTCCATAACCTAGTTCAACGAAGTCTGTTGAGTTTGCTAGGCTGGCTGTTGATGCAAATAATGCAGATACTAATGCCACTTGCCTTAAAATTGAATTCACGATCCACTCCATCATTCTCGTATTTAATTCGTGGCGCATACTACGGCAATTACATATAAATACAACTAGAACCCAAAATAAATACAAAATGATTTTGTAACAAAGTTTGTTACTATTAATCAATGCGTTAACTTGTTCTGGTTCACTCAATGTCGTAAACCAGGCGGAAGAAAATTAGCTAGGCGCTTTGGAAGTGGATGCCATGCCGTTCACAATAAGATTAACGACATGACAAGGGCATTGTCGTCAGAAGCTATACCTCAAATTCAGACTAAGAGTATCGTAGACCTCAGCATTTCTATAGCTCACGTTTGCGGAAATATTATTGGTAAAACGATATCCAACCTCAGCCAGATACACTAAATTATTCTCACTTACATCATCCTGGATCCGCTCAAAGCCAACACCTACCCTAAAATTAAGGTCTACATGTGTATAGTCATAAGCAGCTTCTAAATGATAATGATCACTTGACTCATTAGCCCCTTGATCAAGAAATAATATAAGCTCTTTATTGGTGTAACCATCATAGTACGTCGTATTGACTAAGCCTGAATAAGCTATCTCCAGTCTATGCCTAGAATAACCGCCATAAATATCAATAAGGCTATGATCATTCAAATCAAACTGCTTACCGGCCAATAGGGTATAAGCTCTAGAGTCAACATCGAAATCTAATGTAGTTAATACGTCTTCTTCTGCACCATAAACTAATCCGGTAACCGCGACGTCATCAGCCATAAGAGCAGAAGAACCTTCTAGGTAAAGCCCACCAAACTCTATATTTGCTGTAATGACAAAGCCTTTAGGCTCAATCTCACTGACGTTATCGAACGCTAACCGACCAAATCCAAGCTCCATAAAATTTGTTGAACTGGCGATGCTAGGTAGTGAAGTTAACATGGCGGTAAGACTTATTGCCATAGTTGAAACTGAATTCACCATCGTATCCTTGTTGATAGTTCCTGCTTAGAACCCAATATAGATACAAATTATTCGCATGGCAAATGCTTTACAATATATGCCGCCTAAAAATGCCTTACTACTCTCTCTATGCTCACAAGAATTAATCTTCAATTAGCCAGCGAAGATAAACTCCCCTCAGTCATACTGCGCTTTAATCTTTAGGATTTCTGGTAGGTTTTCATCGAGCAATTCAACTAATTTTGGGTCAAAATGCTTACCACTTTCAGAATGGATAAAGGCCAATGCCTTTTCAATAGGCCAAGCCTCTTTATATGGGCGCTTTGACGTAAGCGCATCAAACACGTCTGCAAGTGCACAGATCCGTCCTTCAAGTGAGATTTCTTCCCCTTTTAATCCTTTTGGATAACCGCTTCCATCAAATTTCTCGTGGTGCTCCATTGCCATTAAATATGCAAGCTTGACGAGTTTTGAATCAGAATCCGCGAGTATGCTTGCACCCAGCTCAGCGTGTTGTTTCATCACCTCATACTCTTCGGCATCTAAGCGTCCGGGTTTCAGCAAAATGCTGTCGGCAATTCCGACCTTGCCAATATCGTGCATCGGGGCGGCGAGCATCAAATCTTCCGCATACGCTTCCGGTAAACCGCAAGCTTTAGCAAGCACAAAGCAGTAGCGGCTCATTCTTGCAATATGTTGGCCTGTTTCATTGTCTTTGTATTCCGCCGCCTGACCGAGCCGCTGCATCAGTTCAACGTACGCACTTTTAAGCTCAGTAGCACTGACTAAAGACAAGTGCGTCTTCACTCGCGCTCTAGTTATCGCAGGGCTGATAGGCTTTGTAATGTAATCAACACCACCTAACTCAAAGCCTCGAGCTTCGTCAAACTCTTCACTCAAGGCAGTCACAAAAATCACCGGGATCCTCGCTGTGGTAGGGTCTTCTTTTAATTTGGAGCAAACCTCAAAGCCTGTCATTTCTGGCATCATAACATCGAGTAAAATTAAGTTAGGTAGTTCCTTATCTACTAGCTCCAGCGCCAATTTTCCTGACTTTGCAAACTTCATACGATACTGATTACCCAGCGTTTGCTTTAAAATTTGGAGATTCGTTGCTTCATCGTCAACGGCTAGGATCAGAGGCTTGTGGTCATTTATCATTACACATCAGTACTCATTAATTGTGCGAGAATTTCCTCCGCACGTTCAAATTCAAAATCATCCAATGCATGTTTCAACGCCTCTACCTGGCTTCGGTACGTAAGGGGCGCACTCTCTAACAATGCGTCAAGCACATCATCCTCGACTTGCGCCTCATCTATCATCTCTTTTACTTGTGGCAAGTTTTGCTTAAACAAAAAAACGTCGCCCTCACTCAACGCGTTGGTTACAACTTCTTCATCACTCAGTCCAACCACGTCGTCTAGTTTTTCAATAATGAGCGCCATTTTAGCTCTCAAGCGCTCGTCAATTTCCTTTTTACGCTCGATTTGCTCGAGCAGACCAAATAGCGTCTCCAAAGCCAAGTTTCCAGCAACGCCTTTGATAGTATGAATACTCTGTAGTACATCATTCGTAAACTGACCTTCATGCGCAAAGAGCGCTATCACTTCTTCTCTTTTACCTTCCCAAAAACGCGCTAACTCTTTTAAAAACCGAGCCTCACTGCCCCACAAATTTATCGCTCTGGCTCTATTTATAAGCTGTTTGTTGCTGGTTTGTCTTACTCCAATCGCCGTATGAGCAATATTGATATTGAGCGTCTCAGCAATGGTGCGAGTTAAATCTTCTATCACCACCGGCTTTGAGGCAAATGCGGCCATACCAGCAGCTTTTGCAGCGGCTCTATCCTCACCTAACACACTCGCGGTGAGTGCGATTACCGGTGTCTCTTGTTGCCTATTTTCTCGTTCATATGCTTTGATAACGCGCGTCGCCTCAAGTCCATCACAACCCGGCATATGAATATCCATTAGAATAAGATCGTATTGTTGCGCTTTTGCTTTTTCAATGGCCTCAAGCCCATCTCCTGCGACTTCTATACTATGACCTTGCTTTTCAAGTAATAAGCTCAACAATTCGGTATTTTGTTGAATATCATCAGCAACCAATATATTTAATGGGGGAAGTTCAACATGAACATCTTGCGCTATTGTGAATGCCGCGATTTTCTTAAGAGGCACGGTAAAGTAGAAAGTAGACCCTTTTCCAATCTCACTGCGAGCCCATATTTTTCCACCCATTAACTCGACTAGCTGGCGACTAATGGTCGTTCCAAGGCCTGTACCACCAAAGCGGCGACTCATGCTCTCATCGGCCTGCTCAAAGGGGTTAAAAATAGAATCTAGTCTATCGTTGGCAATCCCTATACCTGTGTCCGCAATTTTAAACAGCACATAATCGTCATGAGAGGATTCAACGCTAAGCTCTACACTGCCCTGTGCAGTAAACTTAATGGCATTACCCAATAAATTAACCAATACCTGCCGTAAGCGGTCGGAAGCACCATGATAAGTTTGATGCAAACTGTGACTCATCGTGAGCTCTAGTTTTAAGCCCTTTTTCTTTGCTTGATACCAAAACGTCGATACCACGTTGTCGAGTAGCGCAGAAATACAGAAATCATTCTCAATCAGGTCGAGCTTGCCTTGGTCCAGCTTAGCGGAGTCTAAAATGTCATTAAGTAAATGCAGCAGCGCCTTTGCACTGGTAAGTATCGTATTTACATGCTTACTTTGATCGGGCTTCAGCTCAGACTCTCTCAGTACTTCACTAAATCCTAAAATGGCGTTCATCGGCGTGCGAATTTCATGACTCATGTTCGCCAAAAACGCTTGCTTGGAAGCCGCTGCGCTTTCAGCGATGCTTTTCGCGGCACGTAGTTCGTCTTCCATGTTCTTGCGCTCGCTAATATCAAGTAATACGCCCGCAATGCCCTCAACTTTACCCGCTTGATCGTATTCAAATGAACCTTTATCCAGCACCCACTTGGTATGGCCTGACTTGTGTAATATTCGATATTCCTGCGAGTAACTCGCTTTGCCGCATTGTAGTGCTTGTTCAACCACATCGTGCGTTAAGCTTTTATCGTCTTCAATAATCAAGCTAGCAAAATGAACTTGCCCAGAAATAAACTCCTCTGCTCGATAGCCTGTAAGCTGCTCGACAATGGGACTTACGAACGACATTGTCCATTCGCTATCAATCCGGCAGCGAAACGCCACGCCAGGCATATTATTTAATAGTGTTCGATAACGCGTTTCCTGCTCAATCAGCGCTTTTTCCATTTGCTTTTGGGCTGTTAGGTCAGTGATAAAACCCACATAAAACGCACTTTGATCTTTTAGCTCAACCTCTCCTATCCCCAATCGGATAGGCACTAAATGCCCTTGCTTGTGTAGCGCCTTGATGTCACGACCAACCCCTTTAAATTGCTCAAGGTAAGCGCTGTCGAATGATACATTCGTTTGCGCTTCTTTAGGTAAAAACACCGCAACATTGCGACCAACCGTTTCTCGCTCAGACCATCCTAAAATTCGTTCAACTAACTGGTTACAGCTCTTAATGATACCGTCACTATTGATGGTGATGATCCCGTCAACGGCCGTTTCTAGGATCGCCGCAAGCCTAGATTCATTAGCGGCTTTGTCTGCAGCCACCGAACGGTACTTGCTCGCAGTATGAATAAGCGCAGATAAAGCGCTAATGATCATACTGACAGCAGCAATAAACAATGCGAGTGACTGTGTGTGCTGATCTTGCATTTCTTGGCTGATTATTGGTGAGTCAGATACAAATTTCGCCGCCTGCATACCTGTGTAGTGCATTCCCGATACCGACGCCCCGAGCGCCAAAGCACCTAAGCACCTCACGACACTGATATTGTTGTCGCTGACATAATCGCGCAGCTTACTTCTCGTTTGGATTGCGATGAAAGCGAGTGACACTGCAACGATAATTGATAAGCCAAAAAGTGTAGGATCATAGCCCAACATAGGGCCAAGCTGCATGGCTTCCATACCGCTATAGTGCATGGTACCAATACCGGCCCCCAAAATGACAGCGGCAAGCCCCTTAACTGCAAGTGTGACATTTGGTCGTGTTATCAAATCAAACGAAACCCAACAGCCTAAGAAAGCGGGGAAGATAGACGCCGCAGTAAGCCAAGGATCGTAATCCACTTCTACACAGAGTGAAAACGCTAACATGCCAATGAAGTGCATACTCCAAATGCCACCAGCCATGGCCACAGCACCGCCAAATTTTGCGAGTCGATTTATACGGCTATTTTGATTTTGCTCAGCAAAGTCGATCTGGATAAGCGTAAAAAATGAGGCAATAACAGCCACAAGCACAGATAACGCCACAAGCGTAGCATCATAAGTTCCGTTGAGTAACAACTCTGGTGCGGGGTCGGTTACAAAAAACGTATTTAACATAGCAACACAGATAGTAAGATATTCTTAGAGTCTAGCTTTCTAGGACTGAGTTTGACAGAAAAAAGCGCTGTCAAAACAAGATTTCAGGATAAATTCATGTTTATTGTGGGCTAGTACTATCTCACTAGGAAATATAAAGACAATATAGGTACGAGTTAATCAGTATAGCCAATGCGGGCTATTCGTATCCGACTAGCTCAGCGTACCCTTCACCGGTATAGCCGCCGGACACTTTTACTCTTCCTTCCCAATACGGGATAGTCAGCTGGTTTCTCGCATCAGGATTGGTACTTTCGATCAGAATAACAGGATTGTGCTTTAGTCGTAGTTGCCATTTAAATGGATAGCTTACTCCATCTAACGAAACCTGCTCCAAAACACTTAATTGAATATCCTTATGCGCTATTTCTGTCGCGCTACCCTCAGCTGTAATTTCAGTGCCTCGGCAATCTTTGTAGACTTGTTGGCTATCACGAATGCAAAATACCATTAGTGCACCATTCGAACTATCTTGACCGCGAATACTAAACCAGTCCCAGCCGCGTTGTGATTTACTGATAAACGAGGAAGACCATTCTCTATCGAACCACGCGTCACCGCTGACTTGATGTGTTGCACCTTGAAAAGTAAGCTCACCCGAGACGCTTAAAAAAGGATAGCTGTAGTACATAGAGGCATGGCCGTCGGACGTTTTTTCACTGTAACCATTCTTCCCATGAAGCACTATCGGACTTTTTCTCAGTGTTAAATTAACACGGCTTTTTCCTTCCTCAGCATGGAGCGTTAACGGAAAAAATGTTTCCGTCTCACTGCGCAAATACCAATTATCTAATTGCGTGATAAATGGGTCAGCTTGAATTTTTACTTGTCCTGCTCTGCCATAACGTTCGAAGGCTTGGTGCCTTGTATTGTCTTGAATTACAAAATGCGCAAAATATAACTCACCATCCCACCATGGACTGACATATTGACCGCTGACAGCTGAGGTTCTAAATAACGTCCATTGGACACCAAATTCCTGCCCTGAGTCACTTTTTAAGTTTGCAGTAACATACCACCATTCAATGCCTTGATCAGGATGGCTGCCGTGATCAAGTGGAAAACTCAATTGGTATGACGGAGAAACGGGGTCGCCCAACTCAAGATTGAAAAAATCATTTTTTGAATTAGGGGCTTCTGATAATTCCGGTGTGCAGCCAACTCCCACAATTAGCAGTAATAAAGCGATAAAATAATTAGTCTTCATACAACAGATCCGCAGTATCGTGACGAGTCAGTTTGAGTAGAGGTAGTACACTAACTAGCAAAGCTAAACCAAAAATGAGGGTGATAAAGACCGCGATATCAAGATACGGTAATAGAAAAGGGATCGTCCAACCGAAACCAATTGGCATTACAAATTTAAGCAAGATCCAGCCGAGCATTCCCCCAAGTATCGTCGCCAGCACCAAACTCACCAGCAAGATAATGGCGCTCTGCCCTAATTTAATGGCAAACGCTTGCCAAGTGGTAACGCCTAATGTTTTTAATATGGCCAAAGGTTGAATTTGCTTAGCACCGAGTGTCAATAATGATACCCACAAACCAAATAGCGCGATAGCAACTATCATTAAATTTAACGCGTGCGTTGCGTAAAACGTATGTTCAAACAAACGTGTAGCGTATTGTTTAAAACGCTGATTTTGAACCACTTGAGAGTCGTTTAAATGAAATTGCTGTATGACCTTTTGCTTAAATGAAGCGGTATCAATATCTGGCTTTAGAACAATTGAAAAACCATATGCTTCATAGTTAAGCCCGGCGTTTTCAATTGCATCACTAACAGCGACGAACACCGCGCGCTGTTCACCATAATCGTAATAAAAGCCCGTTATCTCACAGTTAATATGCTTTTTGCCTTGCTGCAACCGAATACGCTGGCCCAACTTTACACCATACAATAATTTGCTTGGCTCGTTGGCAAGGCATCCACTCACATTTTTATTCGCATCATAGTAAAGCACTTCGTTATTAGGTGCGACTCCCGCAAGCAGCGTAAGATTGTAGTGATGTTCGCTAGAGCGACCGAAGCTTATCAAGCTCGCTGATTGAGTAGCTTGTTGATGTGAGCTCAGGCCATAACGTATCTCTGCACGCCAAAATACACCGACCTTTTCAATATCCTTTTGGCTTAAGAGCCATTGATATTGCACATCAGAGACTTCACTAGGCCTCACATATAAATCTGCGCTTAGGCGACCATCTAAATGGATCTGCAAAGCTGAACTAAAACTGCTCACCATAATTTGCAACCCTACGGAAGTGCCAACCGCAAGCAATACGGCATAAACACTGATCGCAAGTACTCTGATCTGCTCGCCACTGTCTGCTTTCATCCATTTAATTAGTGGATGTTGAGTTGGAATACCTTTAAACGCGGCTCGCAGTACCGCTGGTGTTATCATAAAAAAGAGTAACAGAAGGCAAACGCATAACCCAAGCGCATGAAATGGCGCTTCGCTACCAAGATAAAAATACCCAACGGCCACAGCCAGTAGACCTCCACTCACTATTTTACTCTGCCAAGATTTATAAAAAGTAAGAGGCTTTACTTGGCAATAGGCCACACTTGCGAGTACCAAAAGGTTTAACACAAATGCTTGCAGCACGACTAACCAACTGAAATGAACCGGTAAACGCCTATCTAATGTAAATAGGCTCTCTAACGCCGCAGAGATCTCGCTCACCAATAAGTTTGCCCCCGAGAAAGCCACACCTGCGCCCACCAATGCAGCAATCAAGCTTAAGACGAGCACCTCAATGACTACCGCTGCGACTACATTTGCTTGAATACATCCAAGTAGTGTGAGTTGCTGATGTAGTTTTTTTCTTGCGTGCAGACAAAGTTTTATGGCGTTAAAACTAAAAAAAGCACCAACCACGTAACCCAGGAATGCAAGCGCTTGCAGGTTGAAGAAAAACGCCTTCGACAACGAGTCGAACGACTGGGCTTGTGCACTTTGTAGCTGTGCTTTATCACCTAAAATCTGCCTAACTTTTGCCTCATCCAATACTGAATTTGAGATCTCTATATAACTCATTCGACCTGAAGAATTCAGTAAATGGTCAACTAATGCAATATCGGCTAATGCGACATCACCAGTCAGTTGCGATAAAACAACGAAGTGTACATCCGTATTAAGAAGCTTGAACACCTCATGCCTACTGAGCGACAACTGTCGAGCCATCGTGTCAGATACGTAAATTGTGTTAAATCCGAATCGTAATGGTGCTATTTGATTGCCTGACTTACCTCCCTGTGATTGCGCTTTAGGCACAGACAGCCATTGCAAAGTATTAACTCCTTTGATCCGGAGCCTGTTCCCGTTCGGCAGGGTAAGCACACCTTCCAAAACAGGCTCAGCAGATACGACT
This sequence comes from Pseudoalteromonas sp. CO342X, assembly GCF_004208915.1. Taxonomy (NCBI): domain Bacteria; kingdom Pseudomonadati; phylum Pseudomonadota; class Gammaproteobacteria; order Alteromonadales; family Pseudoalteromonadaceae; genus Pseudoalteromonas; species Pseudoalteromonas sp. CO342X. The sequence continues at coordinate 78,585 of NZ_SGPH01000042.1, read as the reverse complement.
CCTGCGTTTCGAAGCGCCGTCCATACATCGGCAGTCAACATCTCGCGGCCTACGCTTGGCCGAACAAAGTGACTAATTGGATTGTTAATAAGTGCGCTGGTTTGCTGATAGCGATCTGTTGCTTCTTGATTTAGTCCTCGAATTGAGCCAAGCAAAGCACTACCCAAAGATAAGCCAAAAACGAATAGCAAAAACAACCAAAGATGCCTTTTGTAGAACTGGATAAAAACTGTGAGTATCAGTCTAATTTCTGATAACGCACTCAGCCGTTCCATCGTTTTAACCATAAGCACGGTTATTTTGAATGGTGATTTTTCTATCTAGGCTGTCAGCAAGGTGTTGGCTGTGCGTAACCATAAGCAAGTTAACGCCTTGCTCTTCGCACAGCTCACGCAGAAGTGATACCACTTCTTCGCTTTTCGCAGCATCTAAGTTCCCCGTCGGCTCATCGGCCAGCAATAACTTAGGCTTGTTGATCATGGCACGTGCGATACCAACTCGCTGCTGCTCACCACCTGACAATTGCTGAGGCAAGGCTGTTAATTTATGCCAAATCCCCAAGCGCTCAGCCAGCGCATTAACATCGCTTTGCTTTGGGTTCAATTGATTGAGCTGTGCTTGAAAAACGATATTGTCGTAGACGGATAGAGGTGCAAGTAATTGATAGTGTTGAAATATCATCCCCAAACCACGACGATAGAGCGCCAGCTCGGTATCATTAAATTGAGTAATATTTTGGCCATCAATAACAATGCTGCCGCTATCAGGCCTTAATAAACCACCAATAAGATGGATCAGGGTAGTTTTACCCGACCCGCTATCCCCAACAATCGCGACCTGTTCTTTAGCGGCAATACTGAGACTAAGCTCATCTAATACGGCTCGATTCAAGTCACCATCACGACGCGTGAAGACTAAATTTTGAACTTCTACCACTGTATGCACATTCCTTTACTACTATGTGGGCACTACTCAATGCATCTGTCTCGTTAAGTAGTCAGGATCTTTTATTTCTCGTGTCAGCGCAGGTTAGCTAATGTTTAACTACCAAGGAATAGCATCACCGCTATAGTCGTAAAAACCGCCGCTTTGTGCATCCACGAAATGAGATAATACGGAATAGATCCCATTTGCAGACTCGTCTGGGGTAATTAACGCGTTAGGGCCACCCATTTCCGTTTGGACCCAGCCGGGATGAATAGCAACGGTGCGGATCCCTTCACCCAGTAAATCATTTGATAGGCTTTTTACCACTGAGTTTAACGCCGCCTTCGAACTGCGATAGATATAGCCACCGCCTTTAGTATTCATGGTGTGACTGCCGACCTTGGAAGAGATGGCTGCAAAAATCTTTTCATTGCCGTTGCAAAGATGGGTGTAAAATAGCTCTGCAAGACGCATGGTGGAAAATACATTAACCTCCATCACTTCTCGCCACGCTTCTATATCGGTTTCACCAAACGCATAATCTTTCGGCCCATAAATGCCCGCATTGTTGATAACAATATCGATGGCAACAGGGGCCAGCTTCTCGCTTAATTCTTCCATCTGGTCGTAATTGGTCACATCTAGGGCAAATACTTGGAGCTCAGGAAAAGTTGGCGCAAGAGAATTTAGTTCTGAAGCAATAAGCGGGTCTCGACACGTTGCTAACACGTGCCAACCAGCCTGCAGATAGGTTTTAGTTAACGCAAGTCCAATACCGCGGTTTGCACCAGTGATCAGTATTTTTTTCACAGTTGAAGCTCCTAAGCCGTTATGACAAAAGCCAATGGTGTTAATTCACTATACTGATGATAGGTTGAATAATCCACTTTTTGCACACGTGATTAGCGCCTCAAGCCACAGCGCACAAATAATGAATTTAATTCAACTTTAATCATTCTCGTTCATTAATCCAATTCAGCGCATCTTCTTTATCATCAAAATACTTCACTTTACCAGTAACAAACCAGTTACCTATTGTTGCAGCAAGTCGATGCCAGTTTTTACCGCCATATATTGCTACTTTGGCAAATTCAGTGCTATGCTCAAAGGCGAGTCGGAAGTCATCCCAGATGGCTCTTGGCTCCCAGCCTTCAAAATCAGTCGCATCAAGAAATGCATAGATTTTAGGCGTTGTTACTGCTTTCAGTGCACTCTCGATTATTGGTGTAATAACAACATAATCTTCATGAGTGAGTTTACCTGTAGGCTTAAGTGTGAGATAAATATCATCTCCAAAGCGCTCAGTGCCTATTGATATACCATGGAATGAATTCGTCATGTTCTCTTCCTTTATGTTTATCTTATAGATAAAAAGCATAATTAAGTCTCAGCTTTTTTGCCAATATCCAAACTTTTTTCATTATTGTCAGCTTCCGTTCAGATTTCTAATACTACCATGCGCGCCGTTGAGTCGATGTAGCTCAATATATGGAAATTAAAGGGATGACTATGAAAAAACTACTATCTATCGCAGCTGTTTCACTACTTGTTTCAGCAGCAGCTCAGGCTAACACTGGTAACGTACAAAAAGAGTGGTTCAACACCGCTAGTTACACAGATTATGACTATGATGGCTCTGACAACCGCGCACTGATGCTTTCTTCTCGCTATTTCTTCGCACCTCAAGAATCAGTAGGCGTATGGGATGACTTTGGCTACCTTGATACGGACAGCAATGTAGGCGTAAGTTACTTTAACGATGATTATTCAAATGCTTTCTCTGCTGGTGGTGAAGGCTTTATCACTAAAGAATGGTTTGTAACTGCTGGCATCGCAGATCTTGGCGAAGCTGACGACCATTACTCTTTCGGTTTTGGTTACCTTTACAACGACAACCTAAAGCTAAGTATTCGCCAAGAAGAGTTTGAAAACGGTGATACTACTTGGTTCAAAGCTGAGTACAATCACGAACTAAATTCTACAGATTACATTGGTTTCACAGTTGAAACTGAAGACGAATTTGATTACCTAAACCTAAGTGCACGTTACTTCATGCACGTTGGTGGTGACAGCTACTTCACAATCGACTTAGAGCACAACCGTATTGATACTGATGGTTTTGACGACAACGTAACAAACGTGCTTGCAAACTACTACTTCACTCGCAACTTTGCGCTTGGTCTAGGTTCATATGATTCAGACTTAGCAGTAGAAGCTAAATACTTCTTCAACGACACTTACTACCTTAAAGGTAGTGTAGTTGACACTGACGGCGGTGAAACAAGCAACCTAACTTTTGTTGCTCAGTTCTAAATCAACACATGATTGAGGTACATCTGTACCTCCCCCAACTACTCAACACCTCTTCGCGACCACACTCCGCGTTGGGGTGTTTTTTCACATTTTGAAACAAGCTACTCATCTAAATTGGGTGCATTTCGCTTATCAATCGTTATTATGTATCAAAATAATAACGGAAATGCCTATATTATGATGAAGATAAAAACATTCGTGCTCGCCATTGCTGCGGCAGCCGCGCCTTTTGTTTCAGCGTATCAGACCGAAGATACCCGCCTACTCCGCTTTCCAGATATTCACAAAGATAAAGTCACTTTTGTATATGCTGGCGACATTTATATTGCCAATACCAACACAGGTAAAAGCCAACGTCTGACTGACCATATTGGGTTTGAGACTTTCCCTAAGTTCTCTCCAGATGGCAGCAAAATCGCTTTTGCCGCTGAGTATAATGGCAGCCGTCAAATCTATGTGATCAATGCTGATGGTTCAGGATTAAAGCAACTCACTTATTACAACGATGTTGGGCAAATGCCACCTCGTGGTGGGTTCGATTACCGTGTGATGGATTGGACGCCTGACGGCAAACATATCGTCTTTAGAGCAAATCGAACACCGTGGGGCAAACGTATGGGTCGCCCCTATATGGTACCAGTAGAAGGTGGACTTGAGCAGCCGATGGCCATCCCAGAAACTGGCGGTGGTATGCTTTCCCCTGATGGTAGCAAGTATGTTTACACGCCAATCGACAGAGAGTTTAGAACTTGGAAGCGCTCTCGTGGTGGTCGAGCGCAGGATGTCTGGATTTACGATCTTGAAAACAATACGTCTAAACAACTCACCACTGACAAAGCAACCGATCAGCAACCAACTTGGGTGAATGACAGTATTTACTTTGTGTCTGATCGTGACTACACGCTCAACCTTTATAAATATCGCGATGGCAAGTCACCGGTTAAAATGACTGACCACAAAGACTTTGACGTGCTGTGGCCATCAGCCGGACCAGATGCCATTGTCTACGAAAATGGCGGTTACTTATATCGCTTTGACGAAGCGACAAAGACAACTAAAAAGCTAAAAATCGATGTTGCTGGTGTGCGTCAATATGCCATGCCATATAGTAAAAACGTTAGCGACTTTATCGATTCTATGGATATATCACACGATGGTAAGCGTGCATTGTTTACTGCCCGTGGTGAGTTATTCTCAGTCCCAGTAAAACAGGGCCCTACTCGCAATCTATCTTATACGCCTGAAGGCCGTGAAATTGAAGCTAGCTGGTCACCGAATGGCCGTTATATTGCCTACATGAGCGATAAAACAGGTGAATATGAGATCTATCTCAAAGATAGAGCAAATAACAACAAAACCATCCAGTTAACCGACAATGGTACCATCTGGCGCTTTACGCCAATTTGGTCGGCTGATAACAGCAAACTGCTCTTTGCTGATAAAAACCACACGCTATGGTGGGTCGATGCGAAATCTGGTGATATGCATAAAATTGATACCGCCAAATACGACGAAGATGGTCTAACCGAATATACTTGGTCACCAAACAGTGAAGATATTGTTTTTGTTAAAAACAATGAAAACCGTTATGCCTCGCTTTGGCACTATAATACCGAAGATAAAAAGGTCACTCGACTGACTGACAACATGACCAGTGAGCGTAATCCTACTTTCTCGCCTGACGGTAACTACATTTATTTCACTTCTGAGCGTGACTATAACCTCACCTTTAGCAGCTATGAATTTGATTATATGTTTAATAATGCCACACGCATTTATAGCGTTGCGGTGAATAGTCAGATTAAGCCGCTTAATGCCTTTGAAAGTGATGAGTTAAGCATTCAATCAGACGATGAAACGAAAAAGGACAGCGAAAAACAAGCAAATCGCATTGAGGCCAACGGCTTTATGTCGCGGGTTGTATCACTCTCAGCCCCAGCGGGTAACTACGGTGCGCTTACAGGTGTTGAAGGGGGCGTACTAACCTTAACAGGCGGTGCGTTAAAGCTCCTCGGCACGGAACCAGATAGCAAGCTTGAAACCGTCGCCGAAGGCGTAAGCAGCTATAAAGTTGCCGCTGGTGGTAAGCACCTGATCGCTCGCGCTGGTAACAACTTCAGTGTAATTGCACCAAAGCCAAAGCAAGATTTAAAAGCCAGTCAGCTTGATTTGTCTAAGATGACACTGAAAATCGACCCGCAAGTTGAGTGGCAACAAATGTATGTAGAAGGCTGGCGCACCTTACGCGACTGGTTCTACGACGAGCATCACCATGGTCAAGATTGGGATGCTATCTTGGAGAAGTATCAACCACTTGCCAGCGCTGTCGCACACCGTAGTGATTTAGACTATGTACTTAGCGAAATTGCGGGTGAAATCAACGCAGGTCACATTTACGTACAATCTGGTGATGCCCCTTCAGCCGAGCGCAAAAAGCATGGTTTACTTGGTGCAGAAATAAGCGCTCATCAGTCTGGCTACGTAAAAATTGAGCGTATCTACAAAGGTGAGAACTGGCATGAAGACTACCGTTCACCACTCGATGAAACTGGTGTGAATGCCAATACGGGTGATTACATCATCTCGGTAAATGGTCGCTCGGTAAAAGACGTGGTTAACTTTTACGAGCTACTTGAAAACACCCAAGGCGAGCAAGTTGAGCTGGTATTGAGTAAATCACCAAGCGCTGATGATAGCTGGAAAACCACGGTAAAACCTGTCGCCAGCGAGCAAGGCTTACGTTACATGGCATGGGTTCAATCACGCGCAGACTACGTGGATAAACTATCAAACGGTAAGATTGGCTACGTTCACCTACCAAATACCCATTATGATGGTAACCGTTCATTATTTAAGAACTTTATGCCACAAACGAGCAAAGATGCGTTGATCATCGACGACCGTTATAACGGCGGCGGCTTTATCCCTGAGCACATGATCACTTGGCTTGCCCGTAAACCACTGAACTATTGGAAACGCCGTGGTGTTGAACCAACAAAAACACCTTCGTTTGCACACGATGGTCCAAAAGCGATGCTTATCAATGGTTATTCAAGCTCAGGCGGTGATGCTTTACCTTACTACTTTCGTCAGGCGGGCCTTGGCAAACTGATTGGTACTCGCACTTGGGGTGGTCTTATCGGTATCTCTGGCAATCCTAGTCTTGTTGACGGAGGCCAGGTTATCGCTGCAACTTTCCGAATTCTAGATAACGATGGTAATTGGATTATAGAGAACGAAGGCGTCAGCCCTGATATCGAAGTGATCGATAGACCTGAACTTGTTCATGCAGGTAAAGATCCTTCTGTCGAGCGTGCAGTGAAAGAGCTACTGAAAGAGTTAAAAGATAGCCCAAAGAAAACACTGACAGTGCCTCCTGCACCATCTAAGTTCTGAGCGCGTTACTAGCTCCTCAAAGTGGTTTAAGGCTCTGACTTTAAACCACTTCTTTTATCTCTTTCTGCTTATTCGCTTTGTGCCTCTTAAATAGGTTATGAAAAAGTTACCACCATGTAATATCTCGTAATCGACCTTATCTTTTTTTACGACTACTTTGTATAACGAGTGTTCATCGCTCACCGACATCAACTTGCTTAAATTTTGAGTTGTCTTGGATAAATATCCTATATCCTAACGTATTTTTTATTTAAGCCAGTGGTATTGCACAACGTTCACCGTCACAAAGGAGCAAACCATGAATGTGCAGAACAAAACAGGCCCATCGGTAGAAGTAGATAAAGAAATTGATGCCTCCATCTTCTTAAGCAGTGCACAAAAACAACAAATTAAAGCACGCAATAGCGAGTATAAGGCTGCTGATTTATCTTGTCTGAGAGCAATTGCACAAGCCGCTATTAACGTGGAGTTATTCACGATCCCACTTTATATGACCGGCCTCTACTCGATTCAAGGTACACACCAGATTGCGGACTCTTCAAATCTCTACCCCGGCCGTTACTGGCCTGGACTTGGTCCAACAGCGGGATATATACCAGAGCACCGCCTAAACAAAGGCTACGACGTAGAGCTTAAACCGCTTTTTAATATCGATGCTTTGGTTGGTGACAATGACGACCCAAACAACCAAAAAGACGCATTTAAACTCTCTGTGAACCAGCAAGTGTTTAACGGTGTGTATAGTGTTTTTATTGAAGAAATGCTGCACTTACAACTGGCCTCAAACATGGCTAGCAAATTGGGCCTCACACCAAGCTTTACTAGCCAAGCATTAATTGACGAGAAGTTTGGTTGGAAGTGCTATAACAATCAAAGTAGTATTCCACATATTTTGGACTTTGCTGATTGCAGTGACGATTTGTCTAAATTAAGCCCTGAAGTTCAAGCTTACTTTAAGCAAATTTTCCCAAATAAAACGTTACAAGATCTTCGTGTTAATGCCACTGAGCTCAACAAAGAGCAGACATTACTTTTTATGTTAATTGAAGAAACGGAAGAAAACGCAAAGAAAATTATCCAAGAACAATATTTAGAACCAAACAAAGACACAAAACGACCAAAATATTTTGAGCAAGCACCTTATGACTGGTGGAAACCAGATTACACTGAGAAAAACCTACCGCTGTTTGGTTCGATTGGACACATGTACCTCAGCTATTGGGATTATATTCAGATCCAATATGACGATGGCACCAGCTTGCTCGACTACGCAACCATTCAACGTGACTATTTTAATGAGCGCCCAGGTAACAAAGATTATCAGCCACAATTCCCTGGCATTAAAGGCTCACTCAACGTAAAAGAAGATCATACTGCATTAAAAGAAGCGTTAATGAATAATGTAAATGCCATTACTGATCAAGGTGAAGGTGATGGTGTAGCAGAAATGATTTGTAAACGCTGGGCAGATGAAAAATGGGCACAAAACCTCCTAGCTGCTAAAGTGGCTAAAGCGGATGATATCCACCTCAGCACCGTAGAAGAGAAGTTTCAACCTAGTGCAGAAGCATTGAAGGCGGATTATCCCGCAAGCTGCGGTGAAGGCCCAATTTCGGGTTCGGCTTGTGCGCGGATCACTAATAAATACAAAGATCACTTTCAAATATTTACCGATACCATGAAGCTCATTGTCGACTTTGAGAAGCCTTCAAGTCAATCGGACGAACGTTACATGACATGGTCAACTTGGTTTGCTGAGGGTAATAACTGGAATGAGGCGTTATTGGATCCCAACGGCGGTGATGAAGCAGCTAAGCAAAACCCAAATCTACCTTGCGTCAGCAGTGTAGTAAAAGCGCTTAACAACCTTAAACTCTCGTCCAATATTGGCAATACGCATCAATTATTCAGTCAATCTGCGGTAGGCACAATTAAAGGTCTAACTACAGCACTTGACCGTTATTGGTCGGGTAAAACCAGTGAATTTCCGGGCCCTGCAATGGGTGGCTCAGGCGATAGGATTTCGATTTGCTGGGCAACCACGGGAATTGCGCCGGATTTAGTAACGGGTATCGCCCCGCAAAATCCGAACACCCTTTATCACGCCTGCCAAGGAATGAGCTATACCAACATAGGTTCGGATGACTTACCTCCTCCTGAGGTTTATCATAGTTGTAAGGGAAGTAACGACTGTAAAGCACAAGGTGGCTGTGGTTTTGTTCATAGCACAACGCCAGGCGGTAGCTGTGGTGGTAGCGTATCAACAGGGCCAAAAAGTGCACCTGCTGATAATAAGTGTAATAACTTGGGTGGGTGTGCAGTGCCTATCTCAGCCTCTCAACTATTCCCAAAACTTTCCGATGAAGAATACGATATGCAGTTATTTAAGTTTAACCTAAAAGATAACAGCTTCTCTGCTATTGATTACATTTATCCGAAAGGCCAACAAGCTCCAACCGATCAATCTGCAGATCATGTGCTAATGCCTTATAAACAAGGGGATGCCGTATACAATATTGCTTGGCAAGCATACTGCAATGCCAATGGTTTATTGAACGAAGATGGCGAACCTAAAGAGAAGCCAAAACCTTCAGATATTCGTCTAGCTCTTCCTCCATCAACTTGATAGGAAAGATAGCATGACAAATCCAATTCGGACGCAGCAGCTTGCTGCGTCCGCTATCGAAAAACTAACCGACTTGGGGTTTGGTGTTGGCCTGAGAAGCCAGCACTATCCCTTTATTATGCCCCATTTAGATCGCGGTACATCTCTTAGCGTCGACTGGTTTGAAATCATCAGTGAAAACTATATAGATAATCACGGCTATGGCCGGCATGTCCTCGCTCAGTTAAAGGAACAATACCCGCTAGTGATGCACGGTGTGTCAATGAATATTGGTAGCAGCGACCCGCTTAACTTTGAATACTTAAGCAAGCTCAAGGAGTTAAGTGAATTCGTTAAGCCACAGCTTATTTCCGATCATTTGTGTTGGACAGGCATTGCTGGTTTGAATAGTCACGATCTCCTACCTATGCCATTGACTGACGAAAGCCTACAACACGTTATCAACCATGTTGACCAAGTTCAGGATTTTTTAGAACGGCCTTTAGTGCTTGAGAACCCATCAACATATCTTGAATTTCAACATTCAACCCTCACTGAAAGCGAGTTCTTTAGTGAGTTAGTCACCGCAACAGGCTGCGGTATGCTGTTGGATGTAAACAATGTTTTTGTTAGTAGCTTTAATCATGGTTTTGACGCCGAAGCGTTTATTCGTCAACTCCCCCATAAACACATCGTTCAAATCCATCTAGCCGGTCCTAGTGACTGCGGTGATTGTTTGATAGACACTCATGACCAGCCAGTGCCCGCCAAGGTTTGGCAGCTTTACCAACTGGCGCAGCACTTAACGGGTGGCGTGTCTACCCTACTAGAATGGGATGCCAATATTCCCAGTTTTCCAGAACTCGTTGATGAGTTAAGCAAAGCAAAACTGGTACTGACAGGGCATATTCCAAAGCAAGATACAGTTACTAACACCAACGCGCTGTCAACTCCAATCATCAAAGAGCGAGCAGAATTAACATAATGAAAACGCCAGACTTAACGCAAACTCAGCAGTGGCTTAGCACCATTTTAATGGTACGAGGCGACCTACCACAAAAGCTCAATACCGCTGCAAATCCACATGGTTTAACGCTGCATGACTGTGTAAAAAGTAACAAAACACTGGGAGCCATGAGAAGAGTAGACATCTATGCTGCAGGCTATGTGATGCGTTTAGTAGAATGTCTTCGGGGAGAGTTTGCTCTACTTTGCCAGTTTATGGGCGATGAAGTATTCGACACCTTCGCCAAAGCCTTTATTGTCACCTTACCCTCAGAGTCTTGGACACTACATCAACTAGGCTCACGCTTCGCTGATTTTTTAGCACACACTAAACCTAGCGGTGATTTTAATGCCCACCAGCAAGCTATGTTTAGCTTGCCTTCAGAGCTGGCTAAGTTTGAAAGAGCCAAAGCGCTTGCACTGTTAAAACCAGGACCGGAAACCGAGCAATCAACCGCGCTAATAAACGAGATTGAACTCCTTTGCGGCATTGCCGAAGACTTTGTCATATCGGTGCCAGAATCCGTACAACTTATTCAAACCGATTACCCTTTGCTTTCTCTTATAACCCAGCTTGAGCAAGCAAAACCGTGCACCTTGCCAACGCCTGAGCAAACGCATATTGCAATATCGCGCCAACAATATCGCATCAAAATGAATGTATTAAATGACTGGCAAGCGGATTTATTACTGCACTTGAGAGAAAAACCGCTGCGCTATCAAGAAGCAATAACCTACTGTGCTAAGCGCATTAATATGGAGACTCAAATATTGAGAGCGCAGTTAGCAGTTTGGCTGCCAAGCGCGATTAATAGGGGGCTGTTTATAATTCAAAAATGAACCAGCACCCTGCTGATCCAATTTTCTAATAAAGGTTCAGTTGCTAAAGTTAAATGACTCTTGATGGGTTATTTTTATAGCCAATACAAGATAGACTAGCTGTATCGACTGCTGTTCCCAAATAATAATGATAACAATCAATAACCGTAAGCTAGACTTAGCCACGGGTGAACTTATCTACCTTGATGAGACAATCAAATTAGAGGCAAAGGTGCTGGCAGTATTTGAAATACTGTATCAGCATCGCGGAACGCTTGTTACGCAAGAGCACCTACTTAATTCTGTATGGCAAAATACCGTCGTCGCCCCAAATGCCCTTCAACGATGTATCGCTCAGCTTAGAAAACTACTTGGGGATAGTGATAAACGTATTATCCAGACTTTTCATAAAAAGGGCTATCGTTTACAAGTTGGGGATCAGCATACTAATTTAAGCCAAAAGCTGAGAGCCTATATTCTCTATTTCGCAGCTTTCATCACCCTCTTCGGTATGTTGTTTATCTATTCAACTATGCCAAAAGCTAATTTCCAACTTTCAGAGGTTACACCTGTAAGTTACGGATTGGAGTTGGAAAGCACTGCGACAATTACCTCAGGTAGAAGGTTGTTATATGTGGCCAGAACGCCGCAAGCAGCGGAACTAAAAGTAAAGGATTTGGATTTCCAGACAACTAAGTTAGTTACCCGTGCATTGGATTTTGTTGGCAAACCTCAGCTTAACAAAGATGGTAAAAAAGCAGTACTCATTGAAACACGCAAAACAAAATCACAAGCTAAGTGTCATCAAGCTATCGTCGTGTTACCAAGGTTTGCAGCCAGAAAAGTGATCTCTCCTTGCTTTAATAGCGAAGTACAGCAAGCCTACTGGGTTGGTCATCAAGTGTTACTTATCGCCAATAACGGGTATGCCCTTTTTACTCCGCACTCAGATTCAGTCACATTTACTCCTTTACCTATAACTGCAACAATTTTAGCGTCCTCATTTAATGAGGGTCAACTTACTTTACTCACCCAAGATCCAGATAAAGAGGCTTATCTCTCTAGTTATATAATTAGCAGAGAAAACGAGCTTTCACTTCTTCAACAAGAAAAATTGTCTGGTGTAGAATTGGATCGTTCGCTGGTGCTAGTAGATGGGCCAGATACAACACATATACTTTCAACCGCATCTGCGCTCTACATTTTCCAAAACCTCCAGCTTGTACAAACCATTCCTGCAATCGGCTCAGAATCGTTTTACATCACTGAATATCTTAAAGATAACAAATATTTAGCGACACAAGTCCGAGAGCAAAAGCAGATTAATATTCAAGACAACCACTCTACAAGCCGACTTACAATCAGCCACTACGACGAGCTATCAGGGCAATTCCAACCAAGTGGAAATGCCATTGCATTTCTCTCTAATCGTACAGGTACCAGTGAAGTTTGGTTAAAGCAAGAGCAGCAAGAGATCCCACTCACCCATAACGGACATATCTCGTCTTTTATCTGGACAAAAGATGGTAAACAATTGTGGGCAGCGTCAAAACAAAGCTTACTGAAAATCAATTTAGTCACTGGCATTGAAGTTTTCCCTGCTTTATTTGAAAAGCAAATTATAATGCAATCAATTGAAATAAAAGGAAGTAACTACCTTCTCATCAATGATCTTGGCAATAAACAGTTAGTACTTTTCGACCCTGTAACCAACCATAAACAGCCACTTTATCAGGGGCAGGTTCACTGGGCACAAATACAGAAAAACGGTACTGTCTATATAGCCACACCAGATGAGCCAAACTTAAAAGTACTCGTCAACAATTCGCTCAAACCACAGCTAATAACAGACAAAATTACCTTGCATTGGCGTTTTTACCTACGTGGGAATGAGCTGATTATTCCCGACAAACAGGCGACTATCTGGCGCTATAACGTCAACACGCAAGTTTTGGACATATTGGGCAAATCTGACGAGCAGACTCGCTTGATCACAGATGTTCAACTACATCCTTTTAAGGTTTTAGCTGACTCACCAAAAACACTTAGCGCAAACCAAGTTAAAGTTAAAGTAAAAATAACAGAACCAGAAAACCACTAATATAAAGGTGGCTCACACATGTGCGCCACCTTTATATCACTCTTAATAATGCTAAAGCCGAGACAATACTTGTTCAATATACTGTTTGGCTTCTTCATTTTTTTGCTCTGTTGCTAGCAGCAAGGCACGCTTTAGCTGAAGTGTTGCTTGTGTTGTATCGCCCGCATTCAAAAGAGTCTGCCCATAACGTAAATTGTAAATAACAGAGTTAGGCATAGTCGTAAGTAGCTCATCGAACGCGTTTTTTCCAAGTATTGTATTGCCTTGCGCGAATAAATATTGCCCTAGAGCAAGCTGATTGGCCTTAATATCAATCGAGTACCCATAGCGCTGTTCTAGTTTTTGGTGATATTCTCGCAACCCATTCAGGCCTGACTTGTCAAATTGAGCATAATCTTGAAGCTTTATTGCGCCAAGAATATGTTGCAATCCATGTCTTAGCGCTAGCTGTGCGCCTACATGATAATGATGTTGACTTAAGTCTTCTAGCATCAAATGTTGGTGTCGTTTTGAAACGGCGAGCGCAGCAAAAAACGGCCTATTTTCGTCAAAGCTGCCAAGACTGATATATAGGTTATTGGTAAGTTCGCCCTTGGCGATGTTGTCACTAATATCTTCTTTTAGTTGCTTGGGAAGTTGACTCCAAACTGGCGCAGACAATATCGCGCCTTGGAAATACCCGGGCATCTTTCCTAATAAATTCAAAGCAATCGCCGCCCTGCTTGAGTACCCTTCAATGACTTTAAACGGCGAAAGATTAAATTGCCGTATCAATGTTGGTTCAACTTCACTTGCTAACACGCGAGCTAGCAAGGCAAAATACGCTTGGTCAGATAACTTGTCAGCCCCAGCAAAATTCAATTTGGGCACTCGCACAATCACAAGTTGCGGGATAGGTGAAAAACTAGTGTGACTCAACCAGTCCACTTCAGCTTTCAGTACATCAAAACGACTCTCTCCCGCAGTTGTATAAAGCGTCGAGTATGGCTCTTTTCGGTTAACATCAAAATCAAAAGGCAAATATATTTGTACATCAACAGGCCCTCCCACTAACTTTGAACTCACAGTGATATGCTGTAATTTTGAGGCTATCTGAGCGTGAGTAACTAACGCAAACAATGCACAATTTAACCACATCAAACTTTTTAAAAGTATTTTCATGCTTTTCTCCACTTTTGGCTAAGCTTATGAAATAAAAACTTTTAAAACTTGATGCATTGTTTATTTTTGATTGATGAATTGCTGATGTGGATCAATCGGAGTTTGTCAGAAGCTAAATATCAGGTGCTAACAAACATGGTTACCTAAGTCGCAACGTTTAGCACAGTGACTATGGTTGTAAAAAGTGATGCTACTAAAGCTTATTAATTTCGCGTATACACGTTAAGCAACGGAAACTTGTTCTCACCGAAAGCCAGTGTGAGTGAAAGCGTTTCACCGCCATCAAAACTTTCAGAAAGCTTCATCGGTGCGATCCTTTGACCGTTCGCCGTTAGTGCCAACAGATGTTTTTGTGTTAATGTACGGCGGCCACTCGATTGGTTTTTAATCGTGATCATTGCCCAGCGCTCACCGTTTTCGTTACTCATCAGTACCGCGTTAAGTACCTTGAAGTCACTGATATCTGGGTAAATATTGGCATCATTCGGAAAAGCCAGTTCCATATTGTTAGGCACTACACTATCAATCGTTAACGCTTCTTCAGCTGCCTGTGTATTCACAGCTAACACAAGTAACCAAAAACTACTTATTATCCTTTTAATCATTTAATTTTCCTTCTATTTTCCTTTGACTAATTTAGTATGCCGCCAATTTTTGGGCACAACAATACTTGCGCAGCACCAAGGTAACACTGCAAAACAAAAATGCCAGACTACACACTGTGCGATCTGGCATTTTCTTAACTAGTCGTGACATCAATTATAGAGTTTCTTCTAACCACTTGAAGAATTCACGCTGCCAGACTATTCCGTTTTGCGGTGTCAGTACCCAGTGGTTTTCTTCAGGGAAATAAAGGAAACGGCTCTTTAAGCCACGTAGTTTAGCGGCTTGGAAAGCTTGCATCCCTTGGCTCAGCGGTACACGGTAATCTTTACCACCATGGATCACGAACATCGGCGCATCCCACTTATCCACATAGCTGATTGGGTTAAACTGATTGTATGCCTTGCTGATGGCCGCATTGTTTTGCTCCCAGTACGCGCCACCCAATTCGTTGTTCACAAAGAACATTTCTTCGGTTGTGCCGTACATACTGCGCAAATCAAAAATGCCACAGTGCGCGATAAAAGTTTTGAAGCGGCCATCATGATTACCAGCTAAGTAAAACGCAGAGTAACCACCAAAGCTTGCGCCAACTGCCGCGATACGTTTGTTGTCAACATATGACTCTTTCGCAACATCGTCGATAGCGTCAAGGTAATCTTGCATTACCTTACCACCCCAATCTTGGCTGATATCTTTGTTCCATTTCACACCGTGCCCTGGCATACCACGGCGGTTTGGCGCAACCACAATGTAGCCTTGTGATGCCATCACTTGGAAGTTCCAGCGGAAGGAATAAAACTGTGATAACGGCGACTGTGGACCACCTTGAAGGTATAACAGCGTTGGATATTGCTTACGCTTATCAAAATTAGGTGGGTAGATAACCCAAGTTAGCATGTCTTCGCCGTCTTTTGTCTTCACCATTCGCTTTTCAACGTTTGGTAAATCCAAATCAGTATAAAACGCCTCGTTCACATTTGTCAGCGCAACAAGCTTTTTACTATTCAGATCAAAGCGGAAGATCTCTTTTGCTTGATTCATGCTATTACGAGTAACCACTAACTGACCGTCTAAAGCAGCGACAATGCTATTAACATCAAACATGCCCTTGGTTAGCTGCTGAATTTTTGGATTAGCTTTGGTTTTGGTGTTCACCGCTACTTGAAATAGCTGGATTGTCCCATCAATTGGTGCAATAAAATAAATATGCTTACCATCATGACTCCACTCAAAACTGCTTACCGTGCCGTCCCAATGCGCAGTTAAGTTGACTTCTCTGTCACCCAACTTAACGATAATGTCATTTTTATCCGCCTCGTTACCCGCTTCATCCATACGTAAGAAAGCCAGCAGCCCTGTCGATGAAAACTCAGGGCTTTTATCATAACCCAAGTTTTGCTCGGTTAGATTGGTGGTTTTCTTGCTCGCTAAGTTATAACGATAAATATCTGTGTTGGTGCTGCTCGCGTATTCTGCGCCAGTCAGCTTTTTACTGACGTAGTAGATATTTTCACCTTTAGGGCCCCAAACATAATCGCTTGAACCACCAAATGGTGACGTCGGACTATCAAAAGGCATCCCTTTCATGATGTCGACTTTTTCTTCTGTAATTAGATCCTGATAGAACACATGTTTAACACTGCCGTCTTTCCAAGTATCCCAATGGCGGTAGTTTAAATCATCAAACACATAAGCATCTGCTTGCGTAAGCGCTTTGTGTCTATCCGTGGCTAACACAGCTTCAACATTTACAGTGTCATGAAGTAGTTTTTTGCTGCCATCTGGCGAAATGTTGTCGTCTGACAATATCCCTTGATACGCGCTTAAAAGCTGAGACGCCCCACCCTTTAACGGCACTTGATAAACTTTGCTATCAAAGTCATTGTTTTCAACGCTTGGCGTTGTAACTCGATAAATTACATGGGTGTTGTCTTTAGATAACCCAAGCGCACTTACGCGCTTTACTTGCCAAAGCTTGTCAGGGGTCATTACCTCTTTGGCAACTAACCCAAAACTTGGTGCTAATCCTAAGCTAGCACATAAAAGAATTCGCAACATCGCGAAATGCCTCCAATAATCAAATCCCGCCTAGACTACATAAAGCGAGAAGAACTTAAAAGCATTCGCGATAAGATACTTTCGTCTCTAGTACAGGTAACCTGAAAGCAGCAGAAGTTGATCAAAATAAATTTACGTCGTGCTGTAAGTTGGCAATTCGGCACTTTCTCGGTGTTTGGTTGAACAATTTCTTAAACGCTTGAACAAACGCAGAGTCAGAAGCGTACCCCAACTCGATAGCAATTTCCTGTATGCTCTTTTGCGACCCTAACAATTGCAAAGATAAAACTAACCTCACATTTTGTCTCCACCGTGAAAATGATTGAGAAAACTCTCTTGAGCACAATCGCGACAAAGTGCGCTCAGAAGCGCCCACTTTTGTTGCCCACTCCTTTAACGTAAATGGTAAATCCGGTTGTTCTTTAAGCTGTAAGAAAATGGATAAAAGGCGTTTATCGGTAGGTATGAGTAGGGGTATTTCATAACGGTTTGCAATCGTGATTTGATCCCGCAATACCGTTAGCAAATGTGTGATATTGGACTCTGCTTGAGTGAGCGTCTCGTTTTCAAATAGAAGCAGTATTAATGCTTTAATAAATGGCGTTACCAGGCAGGATTTTGGTTCGTCTCCATACTGAACATATTTGTCGGGATTAAGGTAAATCGCCAAAAATTGTGTATCTGTAATCGCTATGGATTTATGCACTGTATTTGCGGGTATGTAGAGCATACCATTGTGAGGAACAATCCCGCTTTTATCGCCGATACTCGATTGTAATAGCCCCTGCAAAGGAAACACAATTTGATGCCACGAATGTGAATGGAAGTCATCAATATAGCCAGAAGCCATATTAATCGTTTTAGTTACGATTTGTTTATCAGAAGAACCTTTGATGAGATCATTAGCTTGCATCTTGGCGGCTTATCAACATTAAACGTCTGTTAGTATAAATTACGCCATCCGAATTTAATATACCATCTATGGCCTATCGTTAATTAAAAGGCAAAAAGATGCATATTCACTTTATCGTTCATGAACATTTTGAAGCGCCCGGTGCCTATGAATCGTGGGCAAATAAACGCGACCATACCATTACCTACTCGCGAGTTTATCAAGGCGAATCTCTCCCAAAAAATATCGAAGACTTAGATTTTTTGATTGTAATGGGAGGACCTCAAGATCCGGCAACAACTATTGAGCAATGCCCACACTTCGATGCAAAAGGTGAACAAGAAGTCATCTTGAACTCGATTACCGCCGGAAAAGTTGTGCTTGGCATATGCCTAGGGTCGCAACTCATTGGTGAAGCGTTAGGTGCAGCATTTGAGCCTAGCCCTGAACGTGAAATAGGAAAATATCCGATAACCTTGACGGAAGCCGGGATGACACGCCCACTATTTAGTCATTTTGGAAAAGTGTTGGATGTCGGACATTGGCATAATGATATGCCGGGGCTCACCAATGGCTCACAAGTGATTGCATATAGCGAAGGGTGCCCAAGGCAAATTGTCGCCTACAGAGATCTAGTATACGGTTTTCAGTGCCATATGGAATTTACCAAAGATATTGTCGCATCACTGATTGAAAATGACGACCTCAGTGACGCGTTACAGTATCGATTTGTAGATGAGCCAGAGGTTTTACTGAACCATAACTATGACGAAATGAACCAAAAACTGCACGACTTTTTAGACAAGTTAGAAAGCTTTTATAAATCAGATAAATGAGTGTTCATCATACTATTATACTTATAAAAATATAATTGCTTATTAAGGCTAATTTAGGTGTAATGAGCACATAATAAACGCTGAGCGATGCAGGGAAGCTTAATTAATAATAGATTAGCTGTTCAAACTAGCAAAGAGCGCTAAAACCTCCAAAAAGCCTATTTTTTCTAAGCAAGCCATAGCATAAACGACACCAGCTCTGTCACACCGAGCAGGTGGCGGCTTAGTCTAACAAGCTATTATGCAACACAAACTACATGTCGCATAAATACTAAAATGTTATACAACTACGGATAGCCCAGAGTATGCCCAATCCATTTATTCCTGAATCGTTTAAGCCTCCGACGTTTTTTGATAGTGAAAATTTTCACTTCAGAGTTCTTGGAGAAGAAGTTGCTGAGTTAGACTTTGAAGCAGTAATGTCCAGTCAAAAAAGGCTACAAGGAATATTTGGCCCTGAAACTGAGTGGCCTAAAGTTAATATGACCCTCGAAGATAATATAGAAAGCTTAAAGATTCATAAACAAGAATTTGAATCAAGGGATGCTTTTGCATATTCCATATTTAACAATTCAAAGGAAAAATGCCTAGGCTCTGTTTATATAGATCCAAGCCGTTCACTAAATTATGACTGCGAAGTCTACTTGTGGATTCGAGATGATAGTATTGCGTTAGAAAAAATACTTTATCAAACTGTCTTAAACTGGCTTCGAACAGTGTGGCCGTTCTCAAAAATAGCATTACCGGGCAAGTCGATTTCATGGAAAGATTGGACTCATGAGTCAAAAGTTGTATGACAAAACATGTCATACCATTTGCTGAACTAATCGCCCACCAACACTAAGTTTACTTATTTTTTTTGGGGATTTAGCTATACCAAGATGAAGCCATTATTTAGATTCCTAATATTGTTCGAAGTTATCCTATGTTTTGGGCCAGCTACTATTATGCTGGCTATGAGTTTCATATTCGTACCTGCAATTTTCTTCAGTCCTACTCCGTTTGAGCCTGAAGCAATGTTTTATCTATTGCCTACTATTGGCGGGTGCTTAGGGCTTATAGCACTCATATGTTTAGTTTTGCATTTGTTTAACCCTACACAAGTCTATATTGCACCAGCAAAAATGCGGCTATTTATAATGTCGGGTATTGCTGCAATAATCTTAACCTGTACCTTATTGAGCTCTAACGAATACGGCTTGATTTTCTATTTACTACCAATTTTAGCCACTGTACATGTAGTGTATCTTGGCCGAACATATGTATTCAGGTATAGCTAACAAAATAAAGAATAACACAGATACCCACCACAATTTGCATCTATGCTATAGTCGGTATCTGCCATCAATCGTTAGTGTCTACACTTGTGTAAAGGTAAGCCGACTCTTGTCGCGAGGTAAAATACCGATTAAATTGCTATGAATTATCAATTTGATTTGTAGTTGGCATGCCAAACCTATTATCCATTCGCTCTTACAGTGCAAACCCGGTTTCCCACTCGCATGAGTTCAATCAAGTTGTTTTGCCATTGCGAGGAGTCATTAACATACAAGTTGGCAATTTTAGTGGTAAGGTCTCGCCGCGAGAGTGCGTAGTTATTCGTGCCAATGAGAAGCATTTGTTTGCGGCAGAGCGCCAGGCACGGTTTATTGTTGCTGATATGCGCTGTCTACCCAACAATCTTATTTCATCGCAACAGGTTGTTTTTGAGATAAATAAGCCTCTGCTAACCTATCTACTTTTTATTGAGAGTCAATTAGAAAATCAAATTAACCCACTCATTGAGCAGTCAATGTATGAAACATTTTACGTATTGTTAGAAAGCCAGCACTTGCTCCCTAAACTGGATGCTAGAGTTAACAATGTGCTGCTTTACATTACTGAAAACATTGCCGAACCACTAAATATTACGACACTGGCTGAAGTCGCTTATTTAAGCCCTACTCAATTTAAAAAAGTATTTAAAGCGCAATTGGGCGCAACTGTGCTTGAGCATATAACACAACTTAGAATGGAAAAAGCGCAAGCATTACTGACACATACAGACTACTCACTACAGATAGTTGGCGAGAAAGTTGGTTATAAAGATTTATCGACATTTAGCCGTAAATTCAAACAGTATTTTGGCTTGTCTCCCAAAAATTTCAAAAGTTAATGTCTGCCCAAATTGATAAGCATTCCGTCCGAATAGTCAAAAACAGACCCATTTAATAACATATTATCTAACTCTCAAATGATGATCTGTAAGGTAATTATGTTACTTAGTTCTGAAACTATTAAAGGCATTTTAGCTGTTGTTATTGCCAGTTTACTTTGGGGAACAACAGGTACTGCTGCAAGCTTATCAAGCGATGTAAGTCCACTAGCAATAGGCGCATTTTCGATGGGCGTTGGTGGCTTAATGATGGCACTGACCAACATTCGCAGTCTATTCGTAAACTATCGGCTGCTTATCAAACGAAAGAGTCTATTTGCTATTGGCACTTTATCAGTTGCAATATACCCTCTGGCATTTTATTCCTCCATGTATTTGTCTGGCGTTGCAATCGGTACTATTGTATCAATAGCTACTGCGCCTATATTTGCAGCCGTTCTAGAGCGTCTCTTTAATCAAAAACCATTCTCAAAAAAATGGAGCATAAGTTGTACATTTGGTGTGATTGGTGTCATTTTGCTAACGACCGCTAAAGAGCCTACATCTGACGAAACATCTAATTTATTTCTAAATACTTTAGGAATTATATTAGGATGTATCGCTGGATTAACTTACGCGTGCTATTCGTGGGTCGCAAGATCCTTTATAGAAAAAGGCATTGACTCCAAAACCGCCATATCGGGGCTGTTCGGAGGAGCAGCAATTCTGCTGTTACCTTCTCTATTATTTACAGGTGAAAATTTGTTTTTAAACGTCACCAATAGCGCAATTTCACTCTATATGGCAATTGTTCCTATGTTTCTGGGATATTTATTATTTGCATATGGCTTAACATTTATTGAAGCAAGCAATGCAACACTGATAACTTTGCTAGAACCTTTAATGGCAACAGTATTGGCAGTTTTGCTGCTGGGAGAAAGTTTTAAATTAATAGCTTGGGTGGGCGCACTATTAGTTTTACTTTGCTTGATTGTTCAATCCATTAATCTGACAAAAATTAACATTAGCTTCAGCCTTCAAAGCCGCACTGAGCGATAAAATGGTCTTGAAGCTGCTATTTTTATAAATTCGAATGATTACAATCAGCATACCTCATAATATTCTGATAGGCGGCTTCGAGTTTCAAATAGTAAAAGGCACACAAAATGAGAATATTGGTAACAGGCTCTGCTGGGCGAGTCGGGCGTGCTATTTACATCAAATTGAAGAATAACACTGACACCCACTATAATTTCCACCTATGTTATGGTGGGTGTCCGCGATTTAATTTATGCGGTTAATTGGCATATTCAATTTGGATGCAGCAGTGACTATAGCAGAGCAAACGAGTTAGCAGCCAAGACAGCAGCTTAAAATCTGTTAGTTAACCTGCTTAATTTCTCAGGGTAGTAGCTCAGTTCAACAATCGATCATGCTACACAAACTACGTGTCGCATAAATACTAAAATGTTATTTGTAAAATCAGTGAGGGAGCATGGAGCAAATACTAGGGCCTGTTGACCTTTGCTGTTTGATTTTTGTTCTTCTGAGTGTGTTTTGGTCGCGACGCTCGACTTGCCGCCTAGTAATCTAGGCAAAAGTTGAGCAACAATGAACAAAGCGCACTCAGATGAACCCAAAGGGCAGCGCTTGATTAGCATTTCTACTGTGTTATCGCCAGACTTACATAGAATGACTATGCTACGCTGGCTCTGCCTTGTATAAATACCAATCAAACTGCTGCAAAAACAAACTTGAAAGACCAACAGGCCCTAATAATAACCGGTGTATCAATATTCGGTGTGCTGGGCACTATTCACTTGGTGTATACGTTTTCCACTGAAAAATTTAATCCTTATGATATTTCCGCAGCCGAAGCTATGAAGCGTACATCGCCACAGCTTACGAAAGAAACAACAATTTGGCGAGCTTGGATAGGCTTTAATGCTAGTCACAGCCTGGGGCTATGTTGTTGGCAGCTATTTATATTCCTTTGGCAATCAATAATTTTGAAGTTATCGAAAACTCTCTTTGGTTTTCATTGCTACCCGTAGTTGTAAGTGCATCATATTTAATATTGGCAAAAAAATACTGGTTCAAAATTCCGTTTGTTGGCTTTCTTATCTCTTTAGTCTGTTTCTTGTTCTCTGCATGGTTAATCCACACATAACAAACCGCTCAAATACGCTCAGGCAACAAAAATGTGGCCTACACAGACCCGATCCCGCCTGACGTTTACCTAGATGACATTATATTCCGCCCAACTTTAAACCCGCTTCTCGTCGGCATGCGGCCAATAAACTTTCTATCGAATCTTGGCTCTGAAGTGTTCTAGCTATAGCGACTGCGCCAATCATCATTGCGGTTACCGAAAAAATATCTTGTTCGTCACAGTCGCAATAACTACTCGCATAATTCATAATTGCGGTATTCATCCCGTAATAAACATCGGCATAAGCTGCTTTTGTTGCCTTATCCTGCATATTGATATCTGTAGCCAGGAACGCTAACGGACAAGACAAAGTGCGATCTCCCTTTACATGCTCCAAGCTTAAATATGTATTTAGCAACAGAGACAACCACTGTTTGTTGGATATCCCCTCCGGCTTAAGGTTGGCTAGTTTAGTACTGCTCGCTCTAAATTTTAATGCTTCACTGTAAAGCTCAGCTTTACTTTTGAAATGCGCATAAAAAGCACCTCGGGTGAGCCCGCAATTGTTCATCAAACCGTCAATCGTAACACCTTCAAAGCCTTTCATTGCAAATAGCCTGAAAGAACTTTCAAGGATTCTTTCGCGGGTAGAATTTTTGTGTTTCTCTGTATAGGGCATTGGTATTAGTTTTTATACGTTTATATATGTTCTTTATCATATATAAAAAACACCCTAGGATGAAACCTCATCTTTGGCAGAAACTAAATAACCTGAGGTTTAGATAAGAAATGAGCTAACTCTATTTTTAAAGTCACATTAAATTGTTTCTTCATCTAGTCAGAGCGTTTTGGGGATAACTCCGCGCTCGCGTCCTGCTATCGCGCTGGTACCTACACCCTTGTAGGCAAGGCGAATTTACGCAGTTAGCGCTAAAACTGGCTGCTAGAAAGGCTTTAATTATCCGAAGCTCAGGTTAAATATGAATATTTAACTTCTCATACTACGTTAGGCATCAATCAGTTCGGAGGTAACATGGAAAAGCATATTGGAAATTGTAGTTGCGGTGACATTGAGTTTAGCTTTGTTAACAAACCAATAAATTCACTTTTTTGCTATTGCAAAGCGTGCCAAGCCCTTACAGGCTCAGACAAATGGTTTGGTCTTTGGGTGTCTAAAGATAATTTTAAATTTACAAAGGGGGCACCATTAGCCTACACACGTGTTGGTAATTCTGGTAAAGACGTAAATTATCAATTTTGTGGTACTTGCAGCACTGTTTTATGTGCAGAAATAACTGTAGGTAATTTTTATTCGGTATCTGCAACATCACTAAAAGACAACAAGTACACCCCCAAAATGTCAATCTACGTATCTTCAGCTCCAGCATGGGCAATATTCCCGAACGATGTACCAAAATTTGACATTCTTCCACCAGGAATGAGGGTCTAACAGCCTCATAAGGCTATCAAGCTCATGCAACTGCAGCACTGGACGGCCAACAAGTTGGCCGCCGTTTATAGCAGCATTAGTTCCATCAACGGAAAAATAGCTCTATTGAACACAGGCACCCACCACAATTCGCATCTATATTATGATGGGTGTCTGCTATTCGCTTATTGGCTCTGTCTGCCACCCACTTCGTTTATATAAAAACAACAACTTAAACAGTATTTAAATATTTAAAAATACTTTACCCATCGCGCTGATGTTTTTCGTTTATAACCTGCAAACCATTTACATAATGGGTATAAAAGCACGCTTAAAAACATTGCGAATAGCCATATCTGCCAAACATGATAAAAGCCAAAATATGCAGTTTGACTGCTACCATAGTGCTGATTCGTACCAAATAGCCATTGTGCCAATATACTAAGGACAAGTAGCGCGTATAGGTGCGTAATGTAGAAAAACATTGGCGCTGACCCTAACACTCGAACCGGCTCCAATACTCTGAGCGCATTAGTCTCTAAAAACGCTAACACGAATGCACCAACTCCCAAGGTAAGTAAAATAAAATCGAGAGACGGCGGATATTTAGTAAAGTTAAAAAAGTCCATCGTGGTAAGAAGTGTTGTTGCCTGTTGAGACCAATCAAGTGTTTCTCCGTATAGATTTAACCCTCTTAAAATCACTAAACCCGCTAACAGAGCTGTCCCACTTTGCAATAAAATGGTTTTACGTGCTTGCGATGACACTGAGCCTGAAAATAAAGGCCCTACCGCATAGCCACACAAGATAACGCCAATCCAAGGTAAAACCGGATAAGACGCTTTTACGTTAACAACAGCATCTGCGACTAAATAACCTCGGTCATGCAGAATCGTCCAAACGGTATAACCTATTTCATTCGGTGCAAACTCGATGGGCGACAATAAATTATGACCAGCGACAATACTTACACCCAATATTGCTATCACGCTGCGGGGTAAAGCGACCATCAGTGCCAATACCACCATACTCACACCAATCGCCCAAATAACTTGTAAGTACAGTGTTTGATACGCGCCAAACCAAGAAAAATTAACCAGTGTCATTTCAAGTAAAATTAAAAATAGGCCACGCTTTAAAAGAAATGATTGGGCCGACCGCTTCGCACCGTTTGCGGGGTTTTCATACAACCAAGCCGATAAACCTGTCAAAAAGACAAAAATAGGCGCACAAAAATGGGCGCTTAAACGAGTAAAATACAGATCTGGACTCGTGGTATGAATGTCCATTGGATCAAGAACTGGTACATGCAAGAAAAACCGCTCTCTCACATGGTCAACCAACATAAATAACATCACGATGCCACGCAGTATATCGATAGAAGACAACCGTGTTTTACTGTTTTGAAGATTATTCATTACATTCTTTCTCGTGTTAAAAACGAAAAAACAGCCCAAGTAAAATGACTCAGACTGTTACTCTTTCGACAAGCTGATGACTTAGAATATGCTAAGACTTTACGCTCGTATTAGGGATCAAAACTGATACTTCACACTTGCGCTGTATGTTGTAGGTGATCCCGGCATGGTCCATAGTTTGTGATAGGAGTTTTCAAAATAAGTCTTATCAAACAGGTTGTTGATGTCCAGTTTCACACTTACCTTGTCATTTAATTCGACCGAGGCCGATAAATTAACTAGCGTATAGGATGGCAAAATGAAGTTTGCGTCTGTTGTTTCGCCCAGACGATCACCCACATAATTCACGGTTGCCCCAAGATAGGATTCTTTTCCTAAAAAAGTGGTGTAATGCTTTAGTGAAACATGACCAATTTGATCTGCAATATTGATCAAACGTGAGCCCTTGGAAATAGGCACGCCCCAGTCTGCATTAATCACATCATTTGCGGTTTTTGCGTCGGTATAAGTATAAGCAAGCGCGAGTACAGTCTCGTCGGTTAACTCAGTCGTTAATTGAAATTCAATACCTTGGCTTTCTACTTCGCCCAAGGTTGCCGATAGGCCTGTGTCAGGTTCAGCGGTAAGCATATTGGTTTTTTGCGCATCAAAAAGTGCAATGCTACCCGAGAAACGATCCGCAACACCTTGCCATTTAGCGCCAATCTCAAAAGATTTAGTTTCTTCTGGTTCAAACGCATTACGATTAGAATCTAAACCTGGGTTTGGCCTAAACCCTTCTGCGTAACTTGTGTACAGATTAACTTTGTCATTCGCGTTATAAATAAAACCCAAGCGTGGCGTAAACTCGGTTTGCTCTTGGCTTTGCGCTTCATCACTACGAAGGTTAAGAATGTCTTGCTCAAATTTATCAACACGGACACCCACTAATACTTTCGAGTTTTCGGTCAATTCGATCAAGTTTTGGGCATAAATACCTAGACCTTTTTGGCTTTCTTCGGTCAACGTTTTTAATACAGGCTCTGGTTGTGTTTGCGTGTAGTCTGGGTTCTTTGGGTTAATGCTATAGGTGGTATCACCCGACCCCCATGCCGTACGCCATACTTTATAGTCAGTATCAATGTCAAAATTATAGTGATCAACGCCCACTAGAATGTTGTGCTTTACACTGCCAAATTCAATTTCACCACTGAGTTCAATACGCGCAGAAACATCCAAAGCTTCGTAGTCTCGAGCACGTCTTTGACGAGAAAGTAGGCTCGCGTCTGTGTATATCAGCTGTCGACCATCCGATAATTCGGTATCTGAAGATACACCTTTAAATGAAGAATCTCGATAAGCAAACCCAGTGAGTATGTGCCAATCATCGCTTAACCTATGGTTTAACACTAACTGATGACCTAGGGCTTCAACTTGGTGCGCACCATCACGAATATCACCGTAAAAAGCGTCCGTGTTAACGTCATCAAAGTCATTATTTAGAATATACACACCTCTATCCAACGGCTTTTTCTGATCGAGTACTTCCATTTCATAGCTCAGACTCGTGTCATCAGAAATATTCCACAGTATCGACGGCGATAAGTGCACGCTCTTGATTGAAACATGGCTTCTATGTGTGTCTGAATCTTCATATGCGCCATTTAGTCGATAAGCAGTTTCTTTGGTAGCTGAGTTTGTGTAATCAAATTCAAACTGTTTTTTACTGTAATTACCAAACGTTGCTTGAATATAACCTTGCTCTTCGAACTGAGGCTTTTTGGTAATGATATTGATAGTGCCACCGGGCTCCCCTTGCCCATATAACGCAGAGCCTGGACCTTTCATGACTTCAATGCTTTCGATATTGGCTGTACTTCTATTGCCGTTGTAGCCTCGAGAATTAAAGCCATTGACAAGATAGCCTGATGGATTATTTTCATCGCCCGAGAAACCACGGATAGCAAAGCTATCAAACATGCCTCCAGAGTTATTTTGCCTAACAACACTCGGTGTGAGTTCTAACGCTTCCATAAAGCGAGTAATACTTTCGCTTTCAAGCAGTTCTGAACTAATGGTATCGACTGCTTGAGGCGTTTGAACTAAAGGTACATTACCACGATAGGGCTGCCGAACCTGTTTAATCTCTATACGTTCGATTTCCCCACTTGGGCTATGATTTGAAGCTGATTCTTGCGCAGTGGTGCCATTAGCCACCAAAATGAGGGAGAGTAGTAATTTTTTGTTCACTGGTATCTCTATTTTCTGGAATGCAAAATTTGATACAATATAACATACTATGCCGTATTGTTGTTATTTGATAAATTGTCAATCGGCGCTTTTTTTGTGTATTTGGTCGAAAGCTCTCTTGTTTGAGATTGTTTGCTTCTGAAGCTGAGCTGTACTTATCTGAATTAGCTCTGAGCGGTGTGATTAACGAGGGATATTAACGCTATAAGTGCCTAGTAGTTTTGCATATTCATACTCGTACTGAGTATTTATTCTCCAGTACACATGAACTTTATACGTTAATTTAGTCGGATAGGTTAAAAAATTACAGTTTTCTCGGGCCACATTACCCTGTCAAAATAGTAAACTTTTCGACTATATCCTTATCAATCTCCTTGATCAGGGTATGTGACAAACCTAAATTTTTGGCTTGATTGCGAAACGAGCGAGTTATTTCGAAGATTTCTTCAACCATCACCATAATCGCTTTCTTTGAAGATAACCCAGACTGAGCTGCTAACTGGTCTAGCGCGCGCTTTGGCGTTCGGCCATTCCCGCCAAATGCCGTCATATGCTCTTTGTAAGGGCTGGGGCTATAAACAATGTCGTAGAAAGGCGATAGTGTCCAGTTATCGGTGTCACTGGCAAGAAAGCTAAAATTCTTACTGTGATCATCTTGGTTAACCGTTAGGTAATTAAAAATGTAGCGCTTAATAAGCTTTTGAAACTCAGTAACACTGCACATGATACGCGTAACTTTAACTAGGCTGATTTAAGCATGTCGAAGCACATCCTCTATAGTTTTATATTCAGGCTCAGATAACTTTGTCAGCTCTTTCACTTTTTTCAAGTCACCGACAGTCTCATAAAGCATAAGAAACTGCCGCAATGAGATGTTACCAGATGACTCAAACTTTCGGATCGTAGCATAAGGCACACCAGAGAGATCGGCCATCTTCTGAACACTGAGTTTATCTTTTTTTCCGAGCGGATTTGATAAACTCTTTGAGTTCCATCTGCATATCATAAGATGATTTTTTTGCCATTATGATAGCAGAAACTAAAGCAAGACTGACATCCTTCGGATATAGAAAAAGAGGTAGTGAGGCATGTTTCCCAATGTGCCAACTATTGAGAAAAAGACAATAGAACTCTAGAGCATTAACAAAAGTTAACAGTGACCTCCACCGTTATTTGTTCGCGTTAAAACCTATTCACGTAATGACTTAAGCAATACAAATACTTTAACCCACCTCTTGGTTAAAACATTTTAAAAAAGCGAATTAAGATAGTTTTTCAGGTTTTTTATCGGTTAGCTCTCGAAGCAGTTGTGGCAACCACTCAGGCTTAAATTGCGCTGGATTTACCTGCGTCATTGCGTTAAGGCTCCACCACTGCCATTGTTGAATTGTATCTTTTTCTTCTTCAGTCCAACGTGCCGCAAAGACCTCGTCGTTACTTGAGCATCGAATAAGATAGTACTTTTCTTGCCAAACCGCAGGGATGGAGCGAGCAACTGCATAAATAGCTTCACGCTCTTTCACTACGGGGCCTATTTCTTGCTCCAACCCTGTTTCTTCATAGAGCTCTCTAGCAGCGGCATCTAGGTAAGTCTCGTTGCCTTGTAATTCGCCACCAGGCGTTGCCCAGAAAGCTTCATGGTGATGTTCATCCTGATACTGAAATAGCAGTAACTCTTGCTTTTCATTGACGATAATTAGTCTTGCACATTGTCTTTCTTTCATTATGTCTTCCTAGTACCTAGCGAGTAAAAATGAAAAAAGCCCTATGAACAGGGCTTTGCTACTAACAGGGTAAACTTATCACGCCGCAACCTGTCCTTTGTGGATCAATCGCTCACAGAGGGCTTGCCACTCGCTAGTTTGCTTTTTGCCTTCAATGCGGCGGCCAAATAGCGTTAATACCGTTTCGCGATTGGCATCAAAAAACTCAATAGAGGTAACCACCGTATTGCCGTTATCCGTGGGTTTTCTGACCACGAATGCGCGGGTCAAATCGTCTGCTTTTATATGCAGGTTAAACTCAGGATCTAAGACGTTAAACCAAGGGCCAACTTGCTTGAGGTTTTCAACCTTCCCAGAGAAGATCTGTACCGCACCTGGGTTGCCAACGAATACCATAATCTCTTGCTTAAACGTTTTTGCTTGTTGAAATATATCAGCAAGTTCAAAGCTCTGTAGCTCAAAGCTCCATGGTGAGCCGACGAGCTCAAGGGCCTGCAAGCGTTCAAGGTTGTATGTCTCTAAAAGCTTTGGAAAATGGTGCACATCCTCAAGCTCACTCCACTGACTCCTAAAGTTATCTAATTGCTCAGCGCTAGGCGAGGTAATTACAGGCTCCACAAGTTCAAATGGCTTCACGCTAAAAGAGCGCTGTGATGTTAGTTGATAGCGCGCTTTAATATTCACCAGTTCATTAAAGTCCGACTCAGCCGTGGTATAAACCTTATGTACCGCACGGCCATTTTCATCAAAAAACTGCAAGCTCGTATGACTTTCAGTTTCAACTAAAAATACGCTTTGCCAACGATACAAAAATAGCCGTAAGTCGATACCACTAGGATTAATCGCTATACCACTTAGTTTGCCATTATTGTCTGAAACATAGAGCTTTTCGTATAACCCTTTAATTTCATTGACCACGCTGCCGTTACGCGTCAACGCCATCACTTTACCGAGCTTTTTCAGGCTCTTGAGGATATCGGCAAGCTGCGTTTCATCTAAGCGCGTTACTGTGGCAGTCACCGCTTCTTCAAGTTGGGCATTCAATAATTCGGCCTCACTCACGCCCAGTTGCATTGCAGCATCAACGGGCCGTGTCCTTGGTTCACCCGCTAACAAGGTTTTATAGTCTTGAATTAATTGCTTCATGATCTCTCCTTAAAAACGCCAGCTGATCTGGGTTTTAATGTTGCGGCCAAAACCGTAATCGCCTATTCCACCACCGGTACCAGCCATCAGTTTGTATTCTTTGTTAAAAACATTATCGACAGCAACTCTTAGATTAAAGGCAGCATTAATATCCCAACTCGCATATAAATCAGTCAGGGTGTAGCTTTTTTGTGTTTGCGTTGAGTATTGCCTTGTTGCACTGTCCATCACCTGCACATCACGATCGCCACGCCTGACTATTTGCGT
Organism: Pseudoalteromonas sp. CO342X; assembly: GCF_004208915.1. NCBI lineage: Bacteria > Pseudomonadati > Pseudomonadota > Gammaproteobacteria > Alteromonadales > Pseudoalteromonadaceae > Pseudoalteromonas > Pseudoalteromonas sp. CO342X. Next base: position 47,367 of record NZ_SGPH01000042.1, on the reverse strand, counting down.
ACCAACTTGAACGGCTTGATCAAATAACGAGGCACCTAAATCTAAAGCCATTTTGTCTGCAGGCAAATACCATAAAGGCTTGTTATCTTGATCTTTGCCGTCTATGTCACTGTAAGAAAAGTTGCTGTAAAAGCGTGGTGTTGCAAAGTTTACTTCCAGCTCAATGCCATCTCTATCATTGCTAGCGCGATTAGCATAACGTGGTGCAGGTACGGGGTTGGTCACATTACTGGTGACCGACGTGATTTCATCGTCTACCGAGATATCAAAGTAGATAAAACGCGCAGTTAATGTGTCATTGTCAGTGAGTATGTTATTTGCCTGATAGGTCACGCCAACTTCGGTGTTATTGCTATATTCTACGTCTAACGCTAATCCTGGCTGTCTGCCACCGTATTGATCGTACAGCTCGTCAATGAGTGGCGCACGGAAACCTTCTTGGCGGTTTGCAAACACAGCCCACTGTGGTGTCAGTTGGTAATTTACACTCAAAGCACCCGCCCAATCACTGTGTGTCACTTTACTATCTAATGCTGCAAACGCCTGTTGAAATTTAGCTGTTGGTGAGGTGCTATAGCGTTCATAGCGAAGCCCTGCGATCACAGTAAGTTGCTGCCAAGTAAATTCATCTTGGATATACACACCGGAGCGCTTTTGCGTACCACCCGGTTGGGATGTCATCTCAGCGGTGGTTGGAGTCGGACCGTATTGCTCACAAGCATAGGTCTCGTAGTTAAGTTTTAAGCATGGTAATGCTGTCTTTTCACCAATACGCTCTTTGTCGGTATATTGCACACCATAGGTCAAAGTATGTGAGTCCAATACGCTGGTATTCATTACATCCAGAGTGGTGATGTTGTATTCATAGTTTGATTCAATACCGATGTAGTCCTCAAGCATGCCGACACCATCAGATTCAGCCACTTGACTGCTGGTATAACCGGCCTTAGCGCTGAGGTTCAGGTAGGGATTATTTGCAGGGTTTAGTTCATAACTCAGATTAGTAACGGACTGCTCTACCTCACGGTACACCGTCCCCCATGCGCCCGGATCTGTTGTATTAAACTCGGTTCGCTGATTATCTGTGGTCTCGGTGTAACTTGCCCCCACAATGGCATCATCACTTAAGAAATATTCGCCTTTTAACAGAACAGAACTGTTTTCGATTGCCGAGTTATCTAAAGTTTCATCGTTAGAAAGTTCCCAATCATCACTGTCGCGCTTTACCACACCAGCAAGCAAGTCGAGTGAATCATTCGGTCTTGCAAAAGCGATCACTGAGGCATTCTTCTGAGCGTTGTTGCTATCATAACCAAGTTTAATTTTAGCGCCAGCGACTTCACCATCCTGTAAAAAATCAGCGGCGTCTTTTAGCTCAAACTGAACAACACCACCGAGTGCACCACCGCCATGAAGTACGGTACTCGTGCCTCGTTTAATGCTTATCGAGCGATATAATTCAGGATCAGTGAACAGGCTACCCATGCGATATTTTTCAAAAGTTTGCAGCATGCCATCAATCGTCACCATCACGTCTTCCGCGTCACTAAAGCCACGAATATTGAATTTATGTCCTGTCGATCTTGGTCCACCACTGGCAGAAACATTAGGAATGGTATCTAAGGTCTCAAATACACTGCTATCTAATTTGCGCTCTATTTGCTCCGACGAAATAACATTCACTGCTTGTGCCGATTGCAATGCAGTTTTTGCGGTACGTGTTGCCGTTACAGTCACTGCATCTAAGTCTGTTTTTACCACTGTCGACTGATCTACATCCTCATTGGTAGAAGAGGCGGCTTGTACCCAGGTGGCAGAAGTGGCAAGCACGATGAAAAGGGTTAATTTAGATAAACGCATAAGAATACTCCGAGTGTCGTTATTTTTTACACGCACTTCAACTTTGCCCCTGATCTTCCCTAGTCCTGTCTTATCTAAACAGGCTCATCCAAGATGAAATGCGATTGTCGCGGCGCAATATAACACACACCAATCTAAATGGTAATTATTTTTATTAGCCTTTAACAATTAAGTTCGCTACTTGAATCTCGAGTGTACTAAGCTGTGCAAAAAGTGATATCAGTGCTTCACTGGGTACTTGTTTATCCACGGCAATATAAATCACCTCTGACTTGTCTAAATGACCAAGCGCTTGTATCAGCGTGTTTTCCGCGCTAAACGGCTGCTCGTCTAAGGCATAGGCTATTTGATCATGATTGAACATGACACTCACAATCTTAGGTGTTTTCTCCAGCACAACCTCGCCATTTTTTCCCGCTGTTGGTAAGTTGACCTCTAAGACGTTGAGTTTCACGGCCACACTAAGCAGCAGAAATACAAGGACGATAAAAAGTACATCGAGTAACGCGGTTAAATCAGCGCCTAGGTGCTGAGGTTTGGGTGTTGGCAGCTCAAGCATTATCTGCCTCCACCAAGGTAAATTGAGTATTCATATAAAGCACAAGCTCGCTTTGAAACCGCTCAACCATCGCTTGCAAAACGCCATAAATAAGTAGACATGGCATGGCTATCGCCAGTCCCGCCATGGTTGAGTACATGGCTTCCCATAATCCATCCGCTAATAACGCGGGTGTCACCGCTTGCTGAGTTTCGGCAATGGTTTTAAACATTAATACCAGCCCCCAGACAGTGCCAAAGAGTCCCATTAATGGGCTTAGCGTGCCGATAATGCTTAAGATCACTAACCGCTTACGCCACTCAAAAACATACCCTTGTAACCGCAAAGCGCCGACTGCTTTGCTACGAAAAAAATGGGGTTTACGCTTGATTTCAAGAACGGTAAACCAAGCGCGGCTGAGCACCCAAAGCCGCTCTATGATCACCGCAAGCGCAATAACCGACAAACATAAAAATGGCCATTGCATTGGGCCAAGTTGGGAAAACCAAGACTGCATCGTAGTAATACTCTCTAAGAAAGGGAAAATTTAATGGGTACGGTAAACAAGGCTTTTACCGCATTACCGTCACGAAAAACTGGATGAAACTGCCATTGCTCAACGTTCTTGCGAGCCGCAATGTCCAAAGATTGATGACCGCTACTTTTAACCAAAGTTAAATTCACAATCTCACCTTTTTGATCCAGCTCAATTTCAAAAATTGTCACGCCTTCAAGCCCTCTTCGCTTGGCACGCAGTGGGTAGCTAAGCGCAGGTCTTGGTGCTTTGAATAAAGGTAAAGCATCTAATTTAACAGGAGAGTCATCAGTACTATTTGCTTCACTGAGATGCCTCGCTGAGGCCATTTGCGTCACTTCTTGCTGCGACGTATTTTCTCGTGTTGAGGTAGGCTCCGTTGCTTCAATAGTTTTTTTATTCTCAGGCACTATGGCTTTATTAAGCTTTTTAGGTTGTGGCCGTTCATTGGCCTGTTGCTTAGGTTTAGGTACAGGATTGGCTTTCTGTTCTTGCTTCTGTGGTTTTTTAAGTAAGTGCGTGGTGCCATTAAAATCAGATGGCGCTTGCTCTGCTACCACTTTTTGAGGCGGCTCTTGGGAAGGTTGTGCCGCAAACGAAATCATGAGTGGCTTGGTGACTTTACTCACTTCATTTGCAGCAACGCCTGAGTGCCACACCAGCGCAGAGCTTGTAGGAAATAACCACCACAAACCATGCAGCAAAGCGGAGACAGTGATGCAGATAATTAATTTCATATTGATAAAAGCAAATGATAACTGTTACTATTCGCAATAAATACTAACAAGTTTGGATTTGTAATGAAAGCTCAAATTACGACACTGCTAACTTCTAGTTTGCTATTACTCACTTCTGTTCTACAACCTACCTATGCGGATCAAGGTGCCAAAAACATTGTGGTTTCTGGTGGCTCTATCACAGAGATTATTTATGCACTTGGCGAGGAAAATCGTATCGTTGGCGTGGACAGTACTAGCGTATTTCCTGTTGCTGCAACCGATAAACCACAAATCGGTTACGTAAGAAAAATCAACGTTGAAGGGATCCTTTCCCTTAATCCTGATTTATTACTCGGTGAAGCAGATACAGGCCCAGATAAGGTATTAAAACAGCTTCAAGACACCGGATTACCCACTTATATTTTCAGCGATAACGATAATCTTGCTGGCGTCGAAAAAAAAATAACAACAATCGCCGAGTTACTGGCAGTTAAAGATAAAGGCCAAGCACTAGTCGAGTATATTCAAGCCGACAGAAAAGCCTTAACGCATGTCCTAAAACAAGTGAACAACAAACCTAAGGTATTATTTGTTTTGAGCCTGCGTAGTGGCCAACCAATTGTTGCGGGTGCTGGAAATTCTGCAGATGAGGTTATCAACGCAGCTGGCGGCGTTAATGTTGCAGCACAGCATTTTGACGGTTGGAAGCCGCTCGCAACCGAAGCGGCCATCGCCATGGATCCAGATGTCATCATTAGTATGGGCCGCCATGGCGAGCAAAAAGCGATGGATTTAAGCCAAGTTCCCCACTTTAAGTTCTCAAACGCCGTTAAAAACAACAGGGTTTTACTAATTGATGGGACATATTTGCTTGGCATGGGCCCACGCACGCCACAAGCCGTGGTTGAGCTCTCGACCTTACTCCACCCAGACGCCACGCTGCCCAGGGGTTATCGATTTAGAGCAGCCCAGTCTGCATCAAAAAATGAGTCTCTGTAATGCTAGCACTTGAGCAATCTTTAATTCCCGCTGAAGTTGCCAGAAAATGGATGTTGTTGGGACTGATTATTGGCTGTATCGTGGTGAGCTTTATTGGCCTTACCAGCGGCGGAGTGAGCATTAGCTACAGTCGTCTGATGGATATTCTCTTTGCAGGTCAATCAAGCAACTTAGAACACGCGGTGATCTGGCAAATTAGATTTCCAAGATTAGTGCTCGCAATTGTGGTTGGTGCTGGACTTGGTGCATGCGGCGCCGCAATGCAAGCAATCTTTAGAAACCCGCTGGCAGATCCAGGGTTAATTGGGATCTCTAGTGGTGCCGCACTTGGCGCAATTAGTACTATCGTCTTAGGCTCTACGTTACTCAGTGGATTTGCTGATTATTATGGAATTTACGCCGTGCCAATCGGTGCTTTTCTCGGCTGTCTTGGTGTGTGTAGTTTAATCTACCGTTTATCCAGCCAAGGTAATCGTTTCACAATTGTCAGTTTGTTGTTAGCGGGTATTGCAGTAAACGCTATTGTTGGTGCGGTCATTGGAATACTAACGTTGATCAGCTCAGATCAACAGTTACGCGACCTAACCTTTTGGAGCATGGGATCACTTGCAGGCAATAGTTTCACAACTATCATCCCATCGCTGTGTTTAATGTTGGCTTGCTGCTTTGGTTTTAGCCGCTTAGCTCAACCGCTCAACCTCTATTTACTTGGCGAGCAACAAGCTAGACACCTCGGGGTCGATGTCGTGCGCCTAAAAAAGAAAGTGTTTGCCTATACCGCATTGTGCACCGGTGCAGCGGTTGCGCTAACTGGTATTATTGGATTCGTTGGCTTTATTGTTCCTCATATAGTGCGCTTATTAATCGGCCCAGATCACCGCTATTTGTTACCTGCTTCGATGTTGGGTGGGGCAATTTTACTGTGTTTGGCAGACTTACTCGCTCGCACACTCATTCTCCCATCTGAATTACCGATAGGCCTTATCACCAGCGCTTTAGGAGGCCCTTTTTTCCTGATCATGCTGGTAAAAACGTATCGTATAAAGGAGCTTTAGTATGTTAGAAGCGCATAACGTCAGTATCCAAGTGGGGCAAAAATTGTTGCTCAAAGACATTGATTTTTCAATCAACCCGGGGGAGTTTGCCGTTGTTCTTGGCCCCAACGGGGCAGGCAAGTCTACCCTACTCAAGGCGCTGTGCGGCGATATTTCTCTATCACAGGGCGATGTCACCTATCATCAACAACGGGTGCAAGACTTAAATGCCCTAGACCTTTCCCATATCCGCGCCGTACTCACACAGCAATATGATTGTGAGTTCCCATTTTGCGTGCAAGAGATAGTGGATATGTCGCACTATGTACATCAGCACAATTGTACACCAGACTCGCTTCGTGAATATTCACAGCAAGCAATGCAAACTTTATCAGTCGAGCATTTAGCAAAGCGGTGCTTTACTCAGCTATCAGGGGGAGAAAAGCAAAGGGTTCAGTTTGCGCGGGTGCTTTGCCAGTTGCTCCCCACTTTACATGCGCACAAACCCTGCTACCTGATGATTGACGAGCCTACCGCTAGCCTAGATTTATATCATCAGTATCAAGTCATGAAGCTAGCTCAGCAAATAGCTAAGCTGGGAGCGGGCGTAGTCGCAGTGGTACATGACTTAGCCCTCGCTGCAAGCTTTGCCGATAAGGTATATCTGCTGCAACAGGGCGAATTAGTTGCCACCGGATCCCCAGAGGAAGTACTCAGTAACGCTCAATTAATGAGTACCTATGGGATTGATGCAGAGATCACGCTTTCTGATATGTTTTTACCAACCCTGGGTGTTGCAAAGGTATTTGGACTTTCGGCAGAAAAATAACCTGCACTTAAACAGGCTGGCATACACCAGCCTGTTTAATCAGCTCGCTTAACTCAGCTCCCAACTATGAAGCTAAAATTAAGCAAGTTGCTAGTTACCTCCTAAAGTGATGCCCTTTTACGGGGCGCAAACACCAAATGGCAAGACTAAACAAAATAATAGCAAGCAGCGCCATCGCAGCCACACCTAGGCTGTAAGCAAAACCCGCGACGGCAGACCAAATCGCTACACCAATGTGCATCATGCTCATGGCCAGTGAGATAAGTACACCACGATGTGCAGGCGAAAGCTCTGAAATATATGCCTGTAATGCCGGAGCACCAATGCCGCCAGCCAATGCCCAAAGTGTCATCAAAAAGTATAACGGTATAAGAGAGATACCTTGATACCAATAAAGACCGCTACTAGCGATGAGGCAAACAACCAATGACGCACGCATGACCTGCCGTCCACTTTCAAAATGGGTTGCGAGTTTTGGCATCATCAAGTTTCCAGCAACACTCACTAAGCCTAATAAGGCATACAGTACACCAATAAACCACACTGACAGTGCTTGTGTATCTCGTAAATGCTGCCCAACCAAATTGAACAAACCAATACCACCACCTAAACCAATACACATGGTAAGTAACGCGCCAACAACACCGGGGATTTGCCATAGCTTGACTGATATCTTGGTGCCTTCTCCAGCTTTGTCATTTGGGAGCGCACGGCGGTTTACAGTAAGTAATAACGCCACAACCCAAGTAGCGATCCCGAGTGCAACAAAAGCCGCTCGCCACGACATTAAATGCGTTAAAAATGCGCCAAACGCAGGACTTGAGATCATGCCAAGGGTTAAGCCTGCTTGCACCCAACCGATCCGCTTTAGCGCATCTTCACCAGAGCTTGCCGCGATGGCAAATGCAACCGGTAGCATGCCAGCACTGGCAATCCCCGTGATCACACGAGCAACCAACCCCCACTCAAATGAAGTGACAAGCCCTGTCACTATGGAGGCACCACCAAAAACCACGATTGCAGGCAAGATGATAGCGCGGCGCCCTACTTTATCTGAGAGTGCCCCAAATAGCGGAGCCACAATCGCTAGGGCAACGCTGTAAGTGGTAATAAACAGTGTAACCCGCTCAGGCTTTACACCTAATTCGAGTCCAATAGGCTCAAGAATAGGCCCAAGCATCAGCTCATCGGCCCCAACTAAAAATGCAATAAAGGCGAGTAATAAAGTCAATAACATCTCATTACCCCTTTTTTGCGCAGCAAACGTTTACCTTGCAAGTGTTCAGCAAAGCATGAGAAATAAAGCCAATATTAAGTTGGTCTTTGTTTAGGTTACTGCCTGGCATTATCAGGCCTTTTAAAATCAAGTTCATTAAATTACATCCATAAAAACGGGAGATCGGCTGTGATACCGACCTCCCGTTTCAAAAAAATTCGAAAACGTGTGCCACTGAATTTCGGGCACAAAAAAGCCGGCGATGAAGTATCATCGCCGGCTTCGTCTTTCCAATCATCAGATACACTGACGCCGTCCACCTTTATTCAGGTAGTCGCCAATGCCTCTGATGAAGATTTAGAAAGTAAGCTCCGAGCAACACTTCATCGTGTTAATGCGCGGAGCAAAGCCTTCTAACAAAATTCTTAAATAGGATGTAAAACATCGCGGAAAGATCCAAATTAAAATCGCGCGCCAATTTATACGATGTCGATTAAGTAGTCAATAATCCAAACTAAGATACATCAACACAACGGTGTACTATCCCTTATCCCTAAGCGCAAAGCGGTAAACACCTGCGATCAACAAACAAATGGTTATAGGCAACCACAGCGCCTGAAAGTAAAACTTGTTATAAAGCCAAGCGCCTAACACGCCACCTGCCACAAACCCTGAGATTATCAACACAAACAGTTTTGCTTTTCTGGTATCCAGTGGCTCGCCTCTACATAGCGCTCCAATCATTAGCCCTAAGTCAGTGAATATTCCTGTTACATGGGTTGTCCTCACCACGGCTCCACTGTACGTGGTGGCTAATGCGTTTTGTAGTCCACAAGCCGCGGAGGCAAAAAAGTGACCATAAAATGAGCCTTGCATCAGTAACACGAGAGACACGGTAAGCAAAATAGCTTCAAGTATCAGCGCGGTATCGTAATGTTTGCCAAGCCTTAACGTGGTGTCATGCAGCAAAAACCCCGCAAGTGCAGAGCCAAGCAAGAACGCGAGTAACACTCCAAATAAGTGCATGGTTTCTTTAAGATTGTCACCTAAAAAACTGGTTCCGAGCATAGTCGCAGTGCCGGATAAGTGAGAAACGGATTGATGCTCGAAGCTAAGTAGGCCGATTGCATTCACAAATCCTGCGACGAGCGCCAATATAAAGGCGCCGACCTCAACCCATTTTGGTAACTTTGAGATCATCTCTTTGCCATGGGATGATCAGGGTTTAGCTGCAATAAGTCCCAGCGGTTGCCATAGAGATCTTCAAATACAGCAACCGTGCCATAATCTTGCTCTTGTGGCTCGCGAATAAACTGGATACCAATAGACTTCATGCGCTCATAATCACGCCAGAAATCATCGGTATTTAAAAATAAAAATACCCGCCCACCAGCTTGATCACCAATAAACTTCTGCTGCTCTGGCGTAGAAGCTCTGGCAAGTAGTAACGTCGTACCATGAGAATTAGGCGGTGCCACCACCACCCAGCGTTTGTCTTGCTCGGGTTGATAGGTGTCTTCTATTAATTCAAAACTTAGTTTATTGACGTAGAAGTCGATGGCTTCATCGTAGTCTTTAACGACGAGCGCAATATTGACAATATTTTGTTTCATGATGAGGGCAACCCATAGCCTCTTGCCATAAGTGCAGCAAGTAGCGGTAAAACTAAAAGTAACAGCATTTCTAGTCTTTTAATGACGATGATACGCTGGGGCACAGACAAATTAGCTGCTGTTGTCTTACGGTGCTTCAATAAAAACACAGTCGGAATGATAGATAGTAAAGCGATTAACAAAAATAGTCCGACTTTGGCATGGAAAATCGGATTTTTAGTGTAGAACTCACTGGGCTTGCCAACTGCAAACCATAGCGTTAACCCTGCGCCAAGGGTTACAAGCGCACTGACACCATACAAACCATCAACTACCGCTAACCGCTTAATGCTCTGACTACTCATTGATTTGGAGAGTAGCACGTTTTCAATCGCGAGCGTCGATGCCAAAAATAAAATACCGATAAAGTGAATATACCTAACGACTATCTCGTCCATGCTGTGCCCCAGTTGCTATGTTAGTGTTGATAAAGTGTGTTGTTTTCTTCTAAAAAGTTCACCAAAGGCAAAAACAGAGGCTGCGGCAATTCATCAAGCGAAAACCACTGCCATTGTTTGCATTTATTTGGCTCTTTAACTTCTGCATCATGAGTATCGCACCTTGCCATGACAAACAGAGTGACATAATGTTTCTGCTCATCGGCAAAATAATCATTTGTAAAACCAAGCTTTTCAACGTTCACAACATCTAGCCCCGTTTCCTCATACACCTCTCTTATTGCGCATGCTTCAACCTCTTCTCCATACTCTAAATGGCCACCTGGTGTTGCCCAAGTATGTGCGCCATGAGCGCCAATGCGTTCGCCAAGTAGAATTTTATTTTGGTGCATTATGACCACGCCAACCCCGACGCGTACGACTTGCTCCATCACTTTTCCTTACCATTACTTATTGACTACTAGGTAATCATAACTTAAAGAATCAATGTAGTTCAGCTTACAAAGTTACAACACCCGGCTAAAACAATTTAGTTACATAAAAACCACAAAACTCAAAAGTTTGACATCATTACAAAAACATGAAAATTTGGTTCGACCCAATTGGATAAGGTGGGTAAATAAATTTTATAATAACATACTGATAACTAAGGAATAAGTAATGAAATTAAAAATAAAAAAGTCAAGTTTGAAATCGCTTTCATCTCAGTCGCTTCAGCTTAACCTTGCTCAAACACCAAATATCGCGGGAGGGAAGCAAGAGTACCAAGATCGTCCTCAAGCTGTCGGAACACGTGTAGATTGCGTATCTGTTGCGGTTCACCTTCCTTGTGTGATTATGTAAAGTACGATTTTTGTACTTTTTGTATAGAGACTGACAAGGCCACTTCCGTGGCCTATCTATAATCATTTTTGAAATCTGCGGTGTAACCCGAGTAGCTTGCTTAGGGACGACTAAAGCTATGCTAAGCTCGCTAATATCTCAAGCGCATGTTTTCTATCGTTTAACTCGTATAAGTCATTGGTAAAAATAAACTCATCGACCGCTAACTCACGTTTAATCATACTGAGTTTATGGTGGACAGTCGCAGGGCTTCCAACCACAGATAGGCCTAAAAAGCTGTCGACTTGCATTTGCTCTTGGGCATTCCATAGACCCTCCATCGAGTCAACGGGGGGTTTCAGCCATAACGCCTGACCTCGCATCAACGCTAGGATACGCTGTTTTGACGTGGTAGCTAAATACTGCGCTTGCTCGTCGGTATCGGCTGCAACTACCGGTAAGCCAAGCATTACATAAGGTTTATCTAACACCTTTGATGGTTGGAAATCGCGGCGATAAAGTGCGATAGCATCATGCACGAATCGTGGCGCAAAGTGACCCGCAAATGCATAAGGTAAACCTCGCTTTGCGGCGAGCTGGGCACTATAAAGACTCGAACCAAGCAACCAGATTGGTACCTTGGTGTTTTCACCCGGAATAGCACGCACCGAGGATTTACCATCATAAGGACCGAGTAAGGCTTGTAACTCAGCGACTTCATCGTCAAATTGCTCCGCACGTCTGTCATCGCGACGCAGTGCTCTGCTGGTAATAGGATCGCTGCCAGGCGCGCGCCCTAATCCCAAGTCAATACGCCCCGGATAGAGGCTTTCTAAAGTGCCAAACTGCTCAGCGACGACTAACGGTGGATGGTTTGGCAACATCACGCCACCCGCCCCTACCCGAATATTGTGAGTGAGTCCGGCAATATGCCCTATCAATACGGAGGTTGCTGCGCAGACAATGCCACGCATATTATGATGCTCAGCCATCCAAAAGCGTTTAAAGCCAAGTTCATCCGCTTTTTGCGCATAAGCCACGCTGTTAGCGAGGGTTCGTGAAACGGTATCTTGCTCTTTCATCGGGCTTAATTCGAGCAAAGAAAATGGCATGTCAGCAAGTGAAGTCATAACAATCCTTAACGGTTTGAGTTACACCATAGAGTAAGGGTTGCAGCATCCATTTCAATCCGAAATCCCGCACTACATTGTTGCTGATTTTCGACTATCGCTATGTTGCAGATAACAAGCCTGCTTCATCTGTGATTTGCTGACTCGACAATTAGGCTAATCCTGTATTTGAAAAAATTCTTTAGTTTCGTGGTGCGTAAGCGCAACATAGCAATCACATAATAATCCACATAAAACCAGCTTTTGCCTGCTAGACTCATAAAAAACTGACTTGGAGCAACATCTTATGAGAGCCGCTATCCTATTTATTTTATTTACTTTTAGTAGCCAGCTATTGGCAGAAACGGACACAACTAAAATCAATAAGCTGTTCGACAGCTACATGAGTAAATACAACCATTATCTGCAAACTGGTGATTTACCAACCAGCCCTCAACTGTACACAGATACGCTTATGTTAATGTCATCAAGCTCAAAGCCGAGCGTGATCACACAAACGCAAATGAATAAACAGGTGCAAGTATTCTTAACACGCCTAAAAGAACAAGGTGTCAATTACGTAAAATGGAGCAAGGTCAATATTCATTTTCTTGATAAAAATATTGCGTTAGTGAGCAACATCGCTGAGCGATACACCCAATCAGGCGCACTTTTTAACAAAGTAGGCGCAAGTTATTACGTCTATTTAGTTGATGGTGAATGGAAAATATCTGCGTTCGCTGTACATGATGCGAAAAACACTTTACTTTAATTGCATCTAAACTTTGGTGTTGTAGGCATGGAAAACTGGGACGACTTTCAATTACTGCTTGCATTAAAGCGTGCCAATACACTCAGAGGTGCGGCCAAAGTTCTAGGCGTAAACCACACGACGGTATCTCGTAGGCTACATGCTTTAAATCAACGCTTTAGTCTTGATATATGCATGCTTTCGCAAGGCAAAGTCTCGTTTTCCGAATTGGGACTACAGCTGCTCAGTGCCGCTGAAAACATGGAAGCTAGCCTTGCCCCTCACTTAAGCCAAATTAACACTTCGGTTAAGCAGTTAAAACAACAAATAAACTTATCTATCCCCCCAGCGATTTTGCAGTTTGTCTTGTTCGACGAATTACATGAATTTCAGCAAAACAATCCTTATCTCACGCTGTCGATTAATACTACCTATGCACTTTCCGATCTAGAGAAATCAGAAGCCGATGTCGTGATCCGAGCTTCTCACGTTCCGGATGAGCACTTAGTTGGTCACCGGTTATTTCCGATTTCACTTGGCTACTTCATGCATAAAGACTATCTCGATAAACGCACGAGTGAAAGCGTTTCTTGGATAACCGCCGGCGTAGCAGAAAGACCGACTTGGCTACTTGATACGCCCTATCCAACCGCCCCAGTTTCTCTATCAATTGAAGATTTGGTGCTGCGTCATCAGGCTGCATCCAAAGGGCTTGGTATGATCAGAGGGGCGCACTATATTGCAAGGCATTTCCCTAATTTAATTGAATTTGCACCAGCGAGTGAGCACTATGCAGATTTATGGATCTTGACCCATCCAACAAAAAAATCCATACCCAACGTCAAGCGGCTTATCAGCTTTTTACTTCAGACTATGCGCAGTAAACACATACTGATCGACTGCGCAAAATAACATTCGCCACGTTAGTTTAGAGCCTGTCCATTTTAATCAGCTAACCATTTATACATAACATAGCTATCAACCAAGCCCAATTTCCTGTGTTTATATGCCTTGGGAATGGTGCCCACAATGGTAAAACCAAGTTTTTGCCAAAGTTTAATCGCCAGTTCATTGGTCGATACCACACTATTAAATTGCATGGCTTCGAATCCCAGCGCTAATGCTTGCTGCTGGGAGTGTTCGCACATCAACCGTGCAATTCCTCTACCACGAGCCAAACTCGACACCATGTAACCACAGTTACATATGTGGCTACTCGGACCCATCGCATTTTGTCGCAAATAATAACTGCCAAGTACTTGCCCATTTTCAACATATGCAAAAGCTTTGAGCGGCGTTTCACACCAAAGTAAAAATGCCTGCTCCATACTCATATTTGAGTCAAATGCATACGTTTCTTGCGCTTGGATCACTTCTGAAAATGTTGGCCAAAATGACTCAAAATCATTCCGAGTTATCTCTCTTATCATCCCATTTCCTCTAAACGTCATACCTGATAGCAATTAACCCAATTCTTGAAAATATACTCATTCTACTAACCTCACACCACTTTTGTTTTAGGGAGCCTGAGACGAATACTTGTCGAATCGTTAGTTTTTCACGCTAATAGCTACTGACTTACCACTCCTGTAATGCACTGTAACTTTCTGTAATATATTTAGCCTTTTTCAAAGCCTAGTATGAAACAGTATATTGATGAGAAACCACTCATCAAAAGGATATTTATCTTTCTTGTGAGGTTGTTATGTGTACGAGAGTTTTTAATAACTGGAACAGAGCATATTTGGCTACTGCCAGAAATATGGACTGGATGTTTATATTACCTACCAGCTTGTTTGTACTTGAAAAAGGACTAAAAAAATCGGGGCTTGAGCCTGTTTCTGAGCTAGAGGCAATAGCAAGCGAGAAAACTCGCAACCCACTTACGTGGACATCTTCTTATAGTAGTGTGGTCGCTATGGTTGGAGATGATTGCAGTGGCTGGGCAGCCTCCGATGGTATGAACTCTATGGGGCTTGTCGCAAATGTATTGTACGACTCAGGCGCGACGTACGGTAAATCAGCATGCAAAAGTAAAAAGCAGCTGAGCGTCCTGAGATGGTTGCAATATGTGTTAGACAAATTTGTACTCGTCAAGGAAGTCGTTGACGTATTCAGCAAACAAGAAATTCAGATCGTTGGTGCAGAAGTACCTAACAGCGAAGGTAAAACCGCAGCATTGCATTTAATAGTGTCGGATATCAGTGGCGATTCAGCCATTATCGAAGTTGAGAATGGAGCTTTTAAGATCCATCACAGCGCTGACTATCGCGTTGTTACCAATGAACCAAGTTATGAAGATCAGCTAAGGATTAATGATTATTGGCTGTGGCAATGGAGTGATAAAAACAGTCAGCCGAGCCATACGATCCCTGGCGGTCCATACTCAACCGATAGATTCGAGCGCGCTGCGTTTTATCTTAATCACTTAAATTTACCAAACGATGAGCATGATGCCCTTGCACAGGCTCGCTCGGTTGCTGCAAGTGCATCAGTACCCCTTGGCTATAATTTTACAAGCAGTGCCAGCCCAAATATATCTAATACCTTGTGGACAACCGTTGCAGCGCATAGGAGCCAAACCTATTACTTTTGCAATGCCCGCACGCCTCATGTTGCTTGGGTGGAATTGGCAAACTTTAACTTTGAATCGCCAGTCAGTGCCTTCACACTGATAAGCGAAGATCCATCTGGGGAATACATCAATAGCACCAGAAATGGCAAGTTAAACAAACATTTTGAACCAACCGAAGATCCGTTCAAAAAGTAAGATTAGCAGAGCTTCTGAGCCAAACACGCTATAGTTCGTTTTGGCTCAAAAGCACTTAATTCACCGCCATATTCACAGCCATCACTAACAGCAGCAGCGCAAATACCTTTTTAATCGTGACAACAGGCAAGTGATGGGTGGCTTTAGCCCCCATTGGAGCGGTGAACCAAGACGTGCACACAATTCCTAACAAGGCTGGCAAATAAACAAATCCGGCGAAACCATCCGAAAGTGCAAAGTGCGCACTGCCCGAGCTAATGTAGCCAACGGAACCAAAGAGCGCGATAACAATGCCACATGCAGAAGCACATCCTATGGCCTTTTTCATATCAACAGAGAAAAACGTCAACAGCGGTACCAAAAGCGCCCCACCGCCAATGCCTATCATGGCAGATAAACCACCGGTGATCGTCGTTAATACCGTAAGTATGCCTTTATTTGGCAGCTGCCTTTGGGTTGTGCTCTCATTTTTGCTGCTATAAAACATTTTTATTGCTATCAATACCACACTTACTGCAAATACAATGCGCACTGCGTTTTCGGGTAATAGCGCAGCCAAAAAACCACTGATAAGCGCGCCTAGTGCAACGCCCGTCATTATCCACGGCGCTACATCCCACGGTACATTGCCATTTTTATGATGCGCGATTGCCGATGAGGTAGAAGTAAATAAAATGGATGCCAGCGATGTCGCTACGGCGGCTATCACCACTTGCTCCGGTGGTAACACCTTAAAATACAGTAAAATACTGCTAAGCACCGGAACAATAACCAGCCCACCGCCAATACCTAACAACCCGGCTAAAAAGCCGACAACACTACCGAGTAGTGCACAATACACAAACAACAATATCAACTCACTCATTCCACTTATCTCTTCTTTTAATTGAGGCGCAATCACCTAAGTGAGCAATATCGGCGTTGCTTTTAGCCTTTGTGCCACCTAAGCGCTGGCGAGTATAACAACATAACGCTTTGCCATTGGTGCTTTTAACTTAGATAAGCCTTGAATATTCCTCACGTTTTACTTGAAATAAATGCAACCTAGACACTTAGCAGTCTAGACTTTCGGATCTCCAAAGGGTTTCACTCTACAATTGCTCATATTTCCTGCACATGTGACTCAATAAGCAGCATCTATTTTTGTAACTCATGAATCAGACTCATGTTTTATGTGAAATAAAACCGTTTTTCTTCATCTTGTGATCCACGTATAAATCTCACATCACTTAATGTTCGGTACTCTCACTGCTTCCCCGTGGATATCTGTTTATCGCAGTGAAACGTAATTGCCGAGCGCGTCAGCATTAGAATTGGATACCTGAAGAACATGAATAACGAGTTTACTTTCACTATTAAGAGCATTCGTCTTGACGAGAATTACCATCCGTCAAACAGCACGCGGATCACCACTAACTTTGCTAACTTGGCAAGAGGCGAAAGCCGCCAGCAAAACTTACGCAATGCCTTAAAGATGATTGATAATCGCTTTAACGCATTGGCTAACTGGGATAACCCAAAAGGCGACCGTTATTCTGTTGAGCTTGAGATAGTCTCAGTTGATATGGATATTGCAGGCAGTGGACAAACTTTCCCGTCAATTGAGGTGTTAAAAACCAATATTGTTGACCACAAAACCAATGAACGCATTGAGGGAATTGTTGGTAACAACTTCTCATCTTACGTACGTGACTATGATTTTAGCGTGCTATTGCTTGATCATAATAAAGATCAACCTAAATTCAGCATCCCAGCTAACTTTGGCGACTTACACGGTAAGCTATTTAAATACTTTGTCGATTCAGAAGCTTACAAGAGTCACTTTAGTAAGCCACCGGTGATTTGCCTAAGTGTATCGGATAACAAAATCTATCACCGCACTGAAAATCAGCACCCTGTGCTTGGCTTTGAATATCAGCCAAATGAGTCATCATTAACTGAGCAATATTTCAAAAAGATGGGCTTACAGGTGCGCTACTTTATGCCACCAAATAGCGTTGCACCTTTGGCTTTTTACTTCTTTGGTGACTTACTGAATGACTACACCAATCTGGAGTTGATCAGCACCATCAGCACTATGGAAACATTCCAAAAGATCTACCGCCCTGAGATTTACAACGCCAATGCGGTTGCAGGCAAGTGCTATCAGCCAAACTTGAAAAACCTAGATCACTCATTAACGCAGATTGTTTATGACCGCGAAGAGCGCAGTCAGTTGGCGATTGCACAAGGTCGATTTGCCGAAGAGCATTTTATCAAGCCTTACCAAACCGTGCTTGAACAGTGGTCTGCAAATTACGCTTTATAATCAACGGGAATATGGAACAGCATTTATTATGAAAACACTATTACCAACGTCTACTGCTGGCAGTCTACCTAAGCCCGCTTGGCTTGCTCAGCCAGAAACCCTCTGGTCACCTTGGAAACTAGAGGGCGACGAGCTTATTGATGGCAAAAACGATGCGCTACGTATTGCTTTGCAAGAGCAACAACTTGCAGGGATTGATATCGTGAGTGACGGCGAGCAAACCCGTCAGCACTTTGTAACCACCTTTATTGAACACCTAAGCGGTGTGGACTTTGAGAAGCGTCAAACGGTAAAAATTCGCGACCGCTATGATGCCAGTGTTCCGACCGTGGTTGGCCCAGTATCTCGCCAAAAGCCAGTTTTTGTTGAAGATGCCAAATTTTTACGCAGCCAAACAGACAAACCTATCAAATGGGCATTGCCAGGTCCTATGACGATGATAGATACGCTGTATGATGACCACTACAAAAGCCGTGAAAAGCTAGCGTGGGAATTTGCTAAGATCCTTAACCAAGAAGCCAAAGAGCTAGAGGCAGCTGGAGTCGATATCATTCAATTCGACGAACCGGCGTTTAATGTCTTTTTTGATGAGGTCAACGATTGGGGCATTGCGGCGCTTGAACGTGCTATTGAAGGACTCAAATGCGAAACCGCTGTGCATATCTGCTACGGCTACGGCATTAAAGCCAACACCGATTGGAAAAAGACCTTAGGATCAGAATGGCGTCAATATGAAGAGGCGTTTCCTAAGCTACAAAAATCCAATATCGATATCATCTCTTTAGAGTGCCATAACTCTCACGTGCCAATCGACTTGTTAGCGTTGATCCGTGGTAAAAAAGTGATGGTTGGTGCGATTGATGTTGCAACCAACACCATAGAAACGCCAGAAGAAGTTGCCAACACACTACGCAAAGCGCTTGAGTTTGTTGACGCCGACAAACTCTACCCATGCACTAACTGCGGTATGGCACCACTTTCTCGTGAAGTGGCAAGAGGTAAGCTCGCTGCATTGAGCGCAGGGGCTGAACTCGTGCGCCAAGAGCTATTAGCCAAAAAATCAGCTTAATCAAGCTTGGTTAATCATAACGCTAGCAGCTAAATAAAACTTAAATTATGTGCCGCCTTCAAGGAATGATAGCGGCGCAGCTTTAGCGGCTTGCCATTATTGATGAACACTCATTTTTTCAGATAACTTACGCGCAGATAACTTACGGACACTCACTTCAAACATCCGCAACTTTCATCCGATTTCACACAAAAAACAGCCACTCATTCCCATTCTATTTGACACATCGAGTTTTTATTTCGTTCTATCGCGTATTAGGTGACATTGAATTGCACCTGAATAACTATGTAGCCCTAAATAAAAATTATATAGAGGGTGGCATTATGCCTTATGGATTGAAACGGACGCTCATTTGCACTTTACTGGCTTGCGCTGCATTGCCAACAGTCGCACAGACTGAGGTGGGATTACAGGCTAAAGACATTTTTGAGCTGGAATATGCAAACGACCCGCAAATATCACCAGATGGTACTCAAGTGGTATATGTGCGTAACAGCAATGATGTAATGAAGGATGCTAAGCGACAAAACCTGTGGCTGGTCGATACTAAGTCAGGTGCACAATCACCACTCTTCTCTGATGAAAACAATTACAGTCAACCTCGTTGGTCGCCAGATGGTAGCAAAATCGCCTTTATGAGCAATGTATCCGGTAGCACACAAATTCATGTGCATTATCTTGCTCAAAACCGTACGGCACTACTTACACAGTTACAATCTGGGATCAGTGGCTTAACTTGGTCACCAGATGGCAAATGGCTGGCTTTTAGCCAAAAGGTTGCCGAAAAGCCAGCGGTCATTGCCAAAATGCCAGAAAAACCAAAAGGCGCGAAGTGGTCCGATTCTGCCATTGTTATCGACAAAGCCTACTATCAAGCTGATGGCAGTGGCCTTATCAAACCCGGCTATCGCCAGATCTTCGTGTTACCGAGTGAAGGCGGCACGCCACGCCAATTAACCTCTGGTAATTATCACCATAGTGGGAAACTCGCGTGGCGAGCAGACGCAAAGGCGATTGTGTTTTCAGCAAACCGCATTGCAGACTGGGAATACAAGCGCCTAGAAGGCGACTTATTCGAAGTTGATTTTAACCGTAATATCACCCAGCTTACGTCGACTCCTGGTCGTGAGTACGCACCTAGCTTTTCCGAAAATGGTAAACAGCTGGCTTACCTTAGTGCATCGAACGCGCTAAACCCTTACCGTAATAGCAAACTGAATATTATGGATTGGCAGGACAAAACCTCCCACATGATTGCCAAAGACTTTGACCGCTCAATCCAAGACCCAACTTGGATTGGCAGTGATAGACTGGCGATGACTTACGATGACCACGGCAAGCGAAAGCTCGCGAGCATCACCACAAAAGGCAAAATTACCGACATCACAGATACACTCTCAGGCACAACCCTTGGTCGCCCTTATCTAAGCGGTGAATTTAGTGCTAACTTTGATGGGGAAATTGCCTTTACTCAAGGTTCGAGCGAGCGCCCTGCAGACATCGCTATCACAACAAGAAAAGGCAAAGTAACGCAATTAACCCGCCTTAACGAAGACCTACTTGCACATAAAACCCTTGGTAAAGTGCATGAGATCACGTATAACTCGTCGTTCGACGGGGAGAAAATTCAGGGCTGGTATATTACCCCACCAAATTTTAACCCGAAAAAACAATATCCATTACTACTAGAAATTCACGGTGGCCCACACTTAGCCTACGGCCCCCATTTCTCAGCAGAATTACAGCGTTATGCCGCTGAAGGTTATGTGGTATTTTACGACAATCACAGAGGCAGTAGCTCTTACGGCGAGCGCTTTGCGATGTTGCTCAAGTACAAATACAGCTCGAAAGAAGACTTTGCCGATCATAACTCAGGGGTAGACGCTATGCTTGAGAAAGGCTTTATCGACAAAGATAATCTGTTTATTGCTGGCGGCTCTGCAGGTGGTATCGCAACAGCCTACGCGATTGGCTTAACTAACCGTTTTAACGCTGCGGTTGTCGTAAAGCCTGTGATCAACTGGCTGAGTAAAGTGCTTACCGCTGACAGTGGCCTTGGTCAAATTCCAACGCAATTCCCGGGTATGCCATGGGAGCATATGGAACACTATTGGCAGCGCTCACCGCTTTCGCTCGTTGGCAACGTAACCACACCAACCATGCTAATGACGGGTGAAGAAGACTTGCGCACGCCAATGGCCGAAACCGAACAGTTCTACCAAGCACTTAAGCTACGTAAAATTGACTCTGTACTGGTCAAAATTCCAGGTGCGCCACATGGAATTGCAGGCCGTCCTTCTCGGATGATCAGCAAAATCGAGCACTCGCTCGCTTGGTTTGAAAAGTACAAGAAGTAAGGAAAAAGCCGCGTAAAGCGGCTTTTTTCATAAATCGACTCGTTTTTAATCTAAAATATAGAAAAGTAGGGGCTCACTACTTTTAAAGTTCGCATTTTAAATTAGCATTTAAAGCTAGCTTTAAAACACCACCTCGCCTCGCTAGAAGCTTCCGCTAACGGTTATCTCACCGACTAAAATCCCATGCAATCAAGGCGATTATATCTATTTGATCCTATACTCACAGTGGCGCTTGTGCGGTTGTAAAACAGACAAAGCAACTGGGTTGGTATAAGCGCACATTTGTTTGATTATTTATGGCTTTTTATCGTTTTACTTAGAATAAGCAACTCGAGAAGGTAGACTACGATGGCGCGGTTCCAGATCCCTAGCGAACAAATCGGATCAATTCCTCGAAATCCCTGTTTAATAAGCGCTTACAGGGACTATAAGCAAGGAAAGATAAGTTACGCGGTTTTAAACGAAATTGCAGAGCGTGAAACACAACAAGTGATAAAAGAGCTCGAAGCGATTGGCTGTCAGGTCGTCAGTGATGGCGAGCAAAGAAAGTTTGATGGTTTTGCTCACTATTGCTTACACGATTCACCTTGCTACTCAGATCAGGGCTTGCTCGTTGATTTTAACGATGGTCACTCTCGGGTCTTTGCGCCACACCTTAAAGTTCCGCCATTTCGCTATCAACATACGGCGGATGAATTTCTCGCTTTCGCACTCAAACACGCAACTGTGCCCGTCAAACAAGCCGTTATTTCTCCTTCAATGTTGAGCTTAGTTTATCCATCTCACGGGATTGAAAATTACGATCACGAAAGTTTTATCAGTGATTTGATAACTGAGCATGTTGGCGAAGTAAAACGCTGCTTAGCACTGGGTGCACACAAAGTACAAATTGACTTTACGGAAGCGAGGCTGTCTTTAAAACTAGACCCGTCAGGTCAGACCCTCAAGTCCTTTGTTGAGCTAATCAATAAATGTCTCGCCCAATTTAGTGATAGCGAAAGGCAACGAATTGGTATTCATACCTGTCCGGGAGCTGATATTGATGCAACCCATAGCGCCGACATTGACTATAAATATCTGCTGCCTACGCTTTTCGACATAAATGCAGGAAGCTTCTACGTTGCACTTAGAGGTGAAGAGAACCCCAAGAAAACCCTGAAGCTGATAGGCAGCATCCTCAAGCCCTTTCAACGTGTATTTATTGGCGTGATTAACCCGAACAGCAGTGAAATTGAGAGCCCAAGATCCGTACGAGATCTCGTGTTACTGGCGAGTGAATTTATTCCTATTCCACAGCTAGGCACTTGTGATGATTGTGGTTTTTCGCCATTCGCCGATGATAGTTCAACAACCAGAGAAATAGTATATGAAAAAATAAAATCGCGACTAGTCGGCACACAAATGGCCGAAGAAGCACTCAATACACGTGCGCAGAAAAATTGAATTAGCCAATGGGTTATGCATGAGCGAAGTATTTCCACCTAAATCAGATGACGCAGATCTAATTGCTAAACTTGAAGATGAAGTTCTGGCATTAGAAATAGAAAACCACAAGCTGCAACAAAGGTTACGTGAGAACGAATACGATAGAAAAGCTCTGCTGGATATTCAAAAGCTTGCTAATGTCGGTACGTGGCGGCTTAACCACCTAACCTACAGCGTTAAAATGAGCGATAAACTTGCTGCCATGCTCGGTATTGATGGCGAAGCCATTACACAGTGGGACGACTTTATCAATGCACTAGATCCAAGCGCCGAGCTAGCAATAAAACAGCAGCTCCACAATGTTTTTGTTGACGGTGGAAGCACCACATTTGAGCATGTTGTAACTAGAGCTGACGGCTCCACACTTTATGTAAGACACCACTGTGAAACGCTACTAAACGGCATTGGCCAACCACTTAATTCAATTGGCCTGATGCTGGATGTCACACAAGATAAAGTCAAGGCCGCGCAATTGGAAGTGCTATCGAATAAGGATGAACTCACCAATTTATACAATCGTCGGAAAATGAATCAGGCACTACACAAGGAAACGACCGAGTGTTTAACTAACGGGCTCCCCCTCAGCACGATTATTCTAGACTTAGATCTGTTTAAGCAAGTGAATGATAGGTTTGGCCACCATATCGGCGATGAAGTGCTGGTGCGTGTGTCGCAGGAAATTCAAAATAGTCTAAGGTCAACGGACATCGCATCTCGTTGGGGCGGTGAAGAGTTTCTTATCTTATGCCCCAACACTAGTCTTAATGATGCACAGAAAGTAGCTGAGCGGATCCGTAAAGCGATTGAAGCCATTCAATTGTCCTGCCCACACAAGATCACAGCCAGTTTTGGCGTAGGTAGTTTACAAGATGGGCAAGACCTATCAGAGATGCTAAAGCGAGTTGACTCTGCCCTATACCAAGCAAAAAAAGCAGGTAGAAACTGCATACGAGTGGAGCCTGAATAACGCAAATACAGACTTAACATGCTATATCTAGCATCATGTTATCGTTTTCTGTTAAAAACTTCCTTTGAACCCTTAACAGATGGAAGCAAGAGCTTATCGTTGATTACGCACACTTCATGCGTTTGGATATCTAAAGGTATTCTTGGATCCTCAAGTTGAAGTTTGTAGCATTGGCCACTGTCAGAAACAGAAATAATTGAATATGGAGTATGAGTTGGCGCTCTGCCGCGAATAAACCCTGAATATATATTTTCGGTTATGATTATTTCTGCTGGTTGTAATATTGATGAGAACTTGTTGACTTCGGCTTCTGTCATTGCTGAATTTTTAAAACTCTCAATCGTTTCATGTTTACTAAATATCCAATGCCCAATAAAGGCGTAATTCATATTTTGCTCTTGAGCGATGCATCCTAACGATGAAAAAGTGTAAGCTATGATCCCTAGAAAGAATCTTTTCATTAACTTTTACCTTAAATTATGATGAGCTGTAGAATTGCTCTTTTTTATATATTTTTCATTACATTACCGACCTTAGCCGAGTTAATGATTTGATTCAATTCTTGACTCTAAACATTACGGTCATTATTTTGCAGTGTTTTGTAAAACTATAAACTTGGTTTCTCTGGTTTTTTGTGTTTTGCAGCTTGCTCTACACAACTAAATCAGGCTATGGCACTAACTTCACTATCGCTTTTTATTCACAGATAATTGGTAATGCATTGTCTCCTAATTTGGCATTCGTTCGAGAAGAACATAAACACAAAAGCTGAAATCTAGCCAAAATAGTTAAATCCAACCGCATTCCAAATCCAAAATGCATAAATAAAACTCAAGCAACTCAGTGTAAAAATCAAATAGTGTATTTTATAAAACCAATGCAAATCACTCATGCGCAACATGATAGGAAGACTTAGCACTTTCAAAAAGGTCGTGAGAACGATTGCTATCACCAAAGACAGTAGCAGCTTTACCTCTATGGTGGGAAAGCTTGCGTGAAATTGATATTCATCGAACACAATACCGGCATTCATTAAAACAAAGCCCAGCACTGCTGCAAGTATCATACTTGAACTAAAAAATGCCAGCTTTTCAACTACGCCAAGTCTTTTGCTTTTACGAGCTCGAACAAAACTGAACAGCAAAGTGGATAGCGATAACAACGAAGGTATCGCCAACGCCAAGTTGAAGAAAAGTGGGCTTTGTAAGAAGCTTACTCGTTCATAATCGCCAGACCACATACTCGCCGAAAAACGATTTACCGTCCTTGTCCCATCGCGATAAAAGTAAAAAATAGGCGCGTCTCGAGCTCCGGCTTGAAAGACGTCCGCTTCAAGGTGCTTCAGTTTTATTTTATTCCCTGCAACCATCATAACTAACCTATTTTGATCATCAATGGCTATCTCAGCCGCCGCATCTAATGCGGCCAGTTTTTCCAGTTGAGTATACGAACGACGAGTACTCAGAAATGTTCCAGTATAATCTTCAAGGTTTGCTTGGCTAACTTGCTGTTTTAAAACTTGCGTGTAGACATTTGCTTGGGAAGATGTGCTGAGCTGCGACTGCTTTACAAGACTTGTCGGCTTGTTTCGATAAAATTTATTAAATATCGCAGTAGGTAAAGCCTCAACAAAGTGTGCCCCGCTTCCCAACACGTTAGTTGAAACAAAAATGCCTAATTTAACTTCAGGAAAGATCACCATGTTGGCGGCAAACGTATGTGTGGCACCAGAGTGATGACGTTGCTCATAACCCTTAAGCTTGCCATCAAACATGCCATGAGCAATCCCCGTCGCCAGTGGTCTATCGTCGTATAGTCGATGTATCATTGTTTTTTGGGTGGTTGGCTGCACGAACAGGTTGTTATCCCCCATCAGAGCTGACATATAAAGCGCCATGTCATGTGCAGTTGCAGAAATGGCCCCCGCACCACCTACATGCCCAATAAATTCAAAAGGTTTGGCGATATTATTGCCTTGTCTATCCCTAAAATACCCCGTTGCAAGCTGTTGCTGTAGCTCAGGCTTCATCGCTGTTAAGGCAGCACTGGTTTTTACTGGCTCTCGTAATGTCGTGTTTTGCATACCCAGTACAGAAAAAATATGTTGCTCCATATAAGTCGCTAAATCCATACCCGACTGCAACTCGACGAGATAACCAAGCAAAGCAAAACCATAGTTAGAATAGGATACATTAACACCCGGTGGCCAAATTCTCTTGGGCATATGTGTTACGAGATATCGCTCTGTACTGAGCATTTCTGAGGCATTTTCAACGAACAAGTTACCGGCATCCGCTTCTTCAAAACCCGCCCGATGACTTAATAGGGCACGGATTGTAAGAGGCGCTTCAAAGGTGTCAGGTATTTTAAATTCGCTCAGATATTCATTTATATCAGTATCTATAGATAGCTTACCTTGCTCCACCAGCTGCATCACTGCAAGTGCAGTCATTGTTTTGGTGATAGAACCGATGCGAAATAGTGTTTTATTCGGTTTAACCATAGCTTGGCTGTATACATCAGCAAATCCATAGCCTTTGAGTAATACAATTTCACCGTCTTTGACGATGGTAACCGCAGCTCCTGGCAGATTATATTGCACCCTTGCTTTTTTGACCCAGTCATCAACATAAGTCCGTAGTCCTTTTAAATCTGGATTTTCCAAGGGCGCTTGTACATCGCTACCTGCGCTATCACGCAACAGCTGTGGGCTGTTATCACCCCACGCTTTCGCGTTAAAAAATATGCCGATCGCGATAGTTAACATCAAGACTTTTAGAACAAGTGTAATATCAACAAACTTCGTTTTCATATTAGCTTCACGTCCCTTTGTTTGTAATGCGCATCAGTGGGGCTCAAAAGGGTATACAGGAGCCCCATCGTCAAAAACTAGGTTTCTTTGAGTATTTGGAACTTCAATATCGACTAAGAGTTAGCGGTATTATCAGTTTTACCTTCGCGCTCCACCGTGCCAATCATACTCACCACTTTCTTAGATACTGCTTCAAGCTGCCTAGAAGTAGTTGCACCAAAAATGCCTTCGATAAACTCAGATCGAGTATCTAGTATCGACTCACCAACCACCTCGTTAGTGTCGGTGTTTATTAGCTTTACATTGAGCTTCAGCTCGGCATCACCCGCCATTACACCTACCATAAAGCGGCCAAATCCAGACACATAACGAAAGTGCTCGATGGTGATCTCGACTGATAAAGGTGCTTGAGCTGCACTTCCAGACTCAACAATACTGCCATTAAAGTCTTTGGCTATTAGCGCTTTTAGCTCATTAATGCTGTTAGAAAGTGACTTACTTTTAGAAACTGAGTGCGATGGAGTAATATCCAAAAATACACTTTGTGGCGTGTTCACTACAGCTCTATTCGCTGTTTTACTTGTCTCTTGAATGTGGGCGGCGCAGCCACTGAAAATGAGCACTGAGATTATTACGGCAAATATTTTAAAATGTTTCATTAGGGGTAAATTTCCGACCTTCAATATATATTCGGCTAACGGCATGCTAACCTTCGTTGGCAGCTATGGTATCAAATATTTTCCCGTAATAGGTAAGCAGTTGAATCACCTCTGCTCTTTGGCTTTGCATCGATTGTGATTTATTTGATAGGTTTAATGACCAAAGCCCGGGTTAACTAAGTTTCCTTGTGAAGAGTATTAAGCAAACTCCGAAGTGAATACATCAGCAATTTCGTTCAAGTTTTTTATTGATAGCTTGAATATATTGACTTGGTAGTTTTGCAAAAGTGCTCAAACAGAAGGAGGGAGGGGGGGAGTGGCGCACGAACTTTAAAATCATTTTAATTATAAAAAAGCATATTAAAATTTATAGCAATTCTAGCCCAAGCCTCACAACTGGTAGGGGTTTAATTTATATACAAATAAAAGATAAAAATTAAAAAGGATTAATATTGAAAGTCATGAAAAACGCTCCAATTAGTAAATCTGTTGAGTGGATACTATTAGCTAATTTTCTTGAACGGTTAGCTTATTATGGAGTGAGAGCCTTCATTGTTCTATTTTTAATGGACCAAAATGGTGGAGCTGGCTGGGACCAATCTAAAACGCTTGATTTTTACGGTAAGTTCACTATGTACGTTTATCTGGCAACATTTATTGGAGGTCTTTTCTCAGATTTTTTGTTAGGAGCATTTAAATCTACCTTGCTAGGCATTTTATTAATGTTTTTTGGGTATTTAAGTTTAGGATTCGTAGACAACCAACACCTTTTATATTCGGCTGGGTTAATTGCGTTAGGCTCTGGATTTTTCAACCCCAACATTCCAACATTAATAGCGCATCAGTTGAAAAAAATACCGAGCAAACTCGATAGCATTTTTACAGGACAATATCTAGTGATAAATCTGGGCGCATTTATAGGACCCATGACAATAGGTATTTTGGTTGAAAACGTGAGTTGGTCAGCAGCCTTCGTAATGGCTGCTGCAGTTAGCGCGCTTGTATTTATCATCATGTATAGTCAGCGTTCAGTGGTGCCACAGCAAAGCCATAAAGCCAATGTGGCCACCCAAAATCATGACTGTAACTTTTTTAGTGGAGTTGGCTTAGTAGTTGTCATTTTCTTATTGTCGACTTTATTTTGGTCTTATTTTGAAATCGGTGGTGGAAATCTATATCAAGCATTTCCTCAGATAATGAGCGAGTTAGATTTTTCGATAAATGCTAAGACTGTTATTGCTACTTGTGTTTTATGTTTTACTTTGTGGTGGTTTTTTACAGTCAGCTCTTGGTATAAGGTCGCGCTTGGTTTCCTTATATTTTCATTAAGTTGGTATCTACTTAATTACAGCATTAAAAAAAATTCAAATGTAAAAGACTTCATCATTTTTGTGATGATACTTCAAGCTATTGCGGAGGTATTTTGCTCGGCAATATTTATGTCAATTATTGCTAAACATGGATTCAAGCCATTACTAAGTACAAGCTATGCCATGTTTTTCTTTGCTACTTCGCTAGCTAGTTACTTTGCAGGTCAATATAGTGATTCATACTCTACTTTTGCACCGTTTGGTTGGGTATGTTTGATTGTTGGAGGTATTTTGGTAACACTTCAATTATCATATAACAAATATGTGACTACACAGTCCCAAGTAGAATAATGAGCAGATAAAGGCTGACACCCACGACGAACTTCAACCGTTTTTGGCTGTATCTTTGAGGTGGGTGTCTTAATCTTCCTTTAATCTTCCCTCTATTCGTAATGATTATAACGGTCGCTATTATTACATGGTGCTTTGTGGCGTCTCTTTGAATGGTGTGTCATTCGATAACTCTTCAAGCTTGTCGTTAATTTCCTTGATTTGATGTTCATTGCTTACTGACTTTTTAACTTCATTAAGCGCTATTTTATACGCCACATCTAAGGCGTCAGTCTGCGATGTTTCAATATGAGGTTTAACGCCAATCGATTCCCAATTTGTTTTCGTTTTCGGATTAATAGCCTTCGCTATTGGAATACCAGCTCTAAAACCACTTCCTAGCTCATAAAACTGCCAAGGATTTGCTCCACCTTTCGTTGTTTCCCCCACTAAAGTAGCCCGTTCAAGGTACTTTAAGTTATAAGCAAACTCCTCTGCCGCAGAGAACGTATCATTGCCAGTGAGTATGTACATGGGAGTGTCCAGATGAATTGAACTACTAACATTATCAAAAGTTCGGAATTCACGAGTAGAGTCAGTCGCTCGCCAATAAATGCTGTTTAAATGGGTGTTTGGCTTTAAAAAATAACTACTAATAAACTGCACCATTTCAGCACTGCCGCCCCCGTTATTACGAAGGTCAAATATAAGAGCATCTACATTAGATACAAATCCCATTACACTTTCTGCTATGTTTTTTGAGTTTTTCGATAATTCATCAAACCCCCAAAAGTCAACATAACCTATATTGCCATCGAGTACTTCAACACGATTAAAGCCTGAATTTTTCCGACTTAATTTGGTAAACCAAGATTCACGCTTTGTTTTATTATTCTGGCTTTCATTTGGATTTCACCATTGCACAGTAAAGTGCTTGTCAAACTTTTGCAATTCTGCGGTTAGTAGCTAGGCAAACTGTTCTTGTGACTGACTATGAGTAAATGCAGGACTTGCTTTGAGCTCTGTAAGAGCGTCTGAAATTTTATCTATCTTTTTTACTTCAACATATTGTTGCTCAATGTTATTTGTAAGCGTATTCAATATATGAGTTTTATCAATATAACTGATATCAGCATGTGCCAACGGGGACAAAATAACAAAGCCCCACGTTATAATGCCATTCCTAGATTTCATCTTTTTTCCTTTATTAGAGCAGATAATGGCTGACACCCACGACAAACTTGAACCGTTTTTTCTCTATCTTTGCGGTGGGTGTTTTAATCTTCTTTAGTCTGCTATTGTTTATTTTTTAGCGTGCTTGCAGCCGATACCGAACCTTATTGCTCGTTCCAACATTATTCGTTAATTGTAATATGCCTTTTGTTATCCCGGTTGGTATCGTAAATGTAAGGCTAGATGGTGTATGAGTTGAAGGAACAAGAGTTTTATTTCCCATTGTGATACGGGTTTTATCATCAAACCCCACTCCCTTAAGCTCATATTGCTCGCCTTCTTGAACTTTGATTGAGGCATATCCAAATATTAACGGTGAGCCCGCTTTGTATGGGCTTAATCGCACTTCATTAGAACGCTTATTTCGAGTGTAAATAAATGCCTTATATTTACGAAATGGTAGATTGAGTTCAAAGATTAGCGCTGAATTAGTGTGCGATGTTGGCGTGATATTATAAATTTCTTCACCGTTATAGATAACTACTTTTGGGTTCTCCAGCCCGGAAAAGTCATCTCCAGAAAACACAACACTATCGCCGATACGATAAATTCGAGGCAATGAATAGCCATTGTAATAGCCAGCTTGAGAGGATATTTGTACACTCGGTGAATCACTTAATTTAAAGCCTCGCACTCGCTCATATGGCTCGGCGTCATAAATATCTAAAACTTTGTCGCCATCATTATCCAGATCAATAAAATCCTCAACCCCGTCTTTGTCAGAGTCTTCAGGCCATCCTTTCGTATTGAGTTTTTCGTCGGCATCCGCTATACCGTCATTATCAGAATCAAGATCCAAAAAGTTTAATTTATCATCTTGATCTGCATTTCCTGAGCCTTCGTGCTTATCACTAATGCCGTCGCCATCACTGTCTAAGTCCAATAAATTAATTACCCCGTTGTTGTCCTCATCGAGTGTAGTACCTTGCTTTACATAATACTCATAGAAGTCATGAACAGAGTCCCTATCGGTATCAATACGAGTTGGTTCCACACCAATTGCATATTCGGCATGATCATCAATACCATCGGTGTCATTATCTTTAAATACGTAAATTTCATAGGAATAGTCCGGCGCACCACCCGACAAGTCATCAATGACGCTCAAATTGAATTTTCCATCATGGGGTATTTTAGTCAGGATATGCGCCATTTTGAGTGCGCTATGGGTATGGATCTGCGATGAGTTGATCACCAAACCACCTTGCTCAGAAAAATACACTTTGGGCTTAAAATTATCTGAGCTATAGATAATGCGAGCTGAGATATAGTCGCCCTTTTTTGCACTAAACTGGTACAAATCACCATTATCACCCGCGTTTGAAATCACCCCCTTTACTTTAAACGGAAGTTGATGCGCAACTTTTACCGCATTGCTAGGGTTATCATTAGGTTCAATCTCGACGATTTCGGGATAACGAGCGCGTTGACCGTCAAATGGAAACTCATCTTGCTCATCTAACACACCATCACCATCTTCATCTTTGTTTTGCCAAGTTCCCTTAGTTGGGTCAAGCGAGCCATTATGTGGAGTTGCAAACACAATTGTACTAGCAAGTGCCAGTGCCAGTGCCAGTGCCAATAAAATGCATCGTGATATCATAAACAATCCTTATTAATGTTGTTTTTTAATTAATTTTTCACCCTGTAACCCGCTTCATAGTTGCGCTCTTTCACTAATTATTATGAATACATTACATTGGGTGTCTTCGTTACTTTTGCTCGGGGTCTCTTTGTTATTTTTGCTGCTTTCAGTACTCAACTCCCACCCCGCTCTACGCTAAAACTGACTTTTGCACCACTGTCTGGGTTATTGCCTAGTTTGAGTTGTCCACCGTGGTTTTCAATAATGATACGAGAGAGCATCAGGCCGATGCCGTTGCCATCAGCTTTGGTGGTGTAAAATGCTTCAGCAGCTTCGTTTAGGTTAGAGAAACCGGGGCCTGTGTCTGTGACCAAAAACACTAATTTGTCAGCATCTGCGGTGATGTTGAGTGTAACTTCTGGCGAAGGTGTGCACGCTTCTTGAGCATTATTAATGAGGTGGCAAAGCACCTGTTTGATTTGGCTCGTATCAAAAAAACCGAGCAGATCGGCTGTGCTTACTATCTTTAGTTGCGGGTAGATACTTTGTAGCTGAGCGCAAAACTCATTGAGCGCGACAATTTGCTTGTGCGCAGGAGGCAGTTTGGCAAGGGAGGCATAGTTGCCCATAAAAGATTTAAGGTAATTGGCGCGCTCGTTGATGAGTGACAGTCCACTGTTAAACCTTTCTATATCTAACTCACCGTTTAGGCGCTTGGTAAGGCTGCGCGCTACTGTGCCGATCGGGGCTAAAGTGTTATTGATCTCGTGACTTAAAATACGAACAAAACGCTGTAAGGCGTCTTTTTCTTGTTGATATAAAATGCTATCGAGCTGTTTTAAAACCAGTAAAGTGTGAGGTTTATTGGCAATGTAGCAGCTGTCGTGTTCAAGTAAAAAAGCGTGCTCAGTCCCCTCTAGCATCACCGAAACCTTTCCTTGTTTTTGCTGAGCTTGTAATGACTGAAACCAGCACCAAGCATCGTCTTTGTAACAGTCAAAAAAGGTGCGCTCAGCGTAACTGTTGGCAAATGCAACGCTTTGGCTGTCAAACACGATAAGTGCACAATCAAGCTTTTCAATGATTTGTTTTAACAGGTCACTTTGCTCGGCCAGCGCTCGCTGATCGGCTTGCATGGTTTGCGCAAGCGCATTTAAGTGCTCCACCGTTGAACGTAATTGTGCGTCTTTGCCGTGTACCGCTCTTAGGGCATAATCGCCTTGGCGAAGTGATATCAACAAGGTATCAATGAGATTAATGGTGTTTTGTCTAGTCGAACCATATTTATAAGCGAGCAAAGCAAAACATAGTGCAAATACTAAGTCTATCAACATAATAAGTGTTGCTGGATAGTCGTGCACAAGGAGTAAAACATTAGTAATTACAAGTAGTAATGCACTTAACAGCCAGTGTCCAAATCGATAAAACAAGTTTGCTTATCTCCTACTCATATTTGTCCATTTTGCGATACCACGCACTGCGCGATAGTCCCAAGCTCTTCGCCGCTTTTGATACGTTACCACCGTGAAATTCCAGTCTTTTAAAGAGTGCTTGCTCAATAATTTCATCCAGCGTTAAATCATGATTTTCTGATGCGCTCGCAGTAGCAGTATTCATCGATTGCAACGCTGAGTACGGTGTAGCGTTGAGCGCCAAATCACTAGCAAATACCTGAGCATTTGAACAAGTAAACACCGCGCGCTCCATCATATGCTTAAGCTCTCTCACATTACCTGGAAAATCGTATACACTCAGTGCTTTAGCAGCACAGGGCATAATGCTCGGTGGTGGTTTTTTATAATCATGACTAAAGCGCATTAAAAAACGCTCTGCTAAAGGCAAGATATCCTCTGGACACGCTCTTAATGGCGGTATTTCTACTTCTACCGTATTTAATCGATAATATAAGTCTTGGCGAAACTGATTATTAGCAATCGCTTCATTGAGTTGGCAGTTAGTGGCAGAAATAATCCTCGCAGTATTGTCCAAGACTTTGTGACTGCCAACCGCCACGTATTTTCGCTCTTCTAGCACTTGAAGCAATTTTGCTTGAGACTGCAAAGATAAATTGGCAATTTCATCTAAAAACAACGAGCCATTACTGGCGAGTGTAAATGCCCCCACTCTATCTGCTTTCGCATCAGTAAATGCCCCCTTTTTATGGCCAAATAACTCAGAGTTAAATAGCTCGTCACTCACCGCCCCCATGTTAATCGAGATAAAACTGCCACCAGCACGACTTGAATGCTCGTGTACATACTGCGCGTAATAGCTCTTTCCTGTGCCATTTTCACCGGTCAGCAAGATGTTCATATCGCTTTGTGCCAACTGGGTGAGCTGTGTCAGTACACGCTGCTTTTTCTCACTTTGCGTAACAAAATCTACTGTGTGTTGGGGCTTTTTAAGGCGCTCGTTTTCAGCAGATAGCCGCGCTAAATGTTGTCTGTCAGCTCGCTTTTCGATTTGTACTTTGATGCTATGAGCAAGGCGCTCATCATCCCATGGCTTTGCAATGAAATCGGCCGCACCTTGCTTTAGAGCAGCTACGGCAAGGTCTAGCGTCGCCCAGCCAGTCATTACCACAATAGGTAAGAGCGGATCGATTTGAATGAGCTTAGCAATCGCCATCAGCCCTTCTTTGCCACTGGTAGTGTCTTGGGTAAAGTTCATATCCAATAGCACCAAGTCCACTTCCTGTGTACTGACATAATCAAATGCTGCCTCTGGTGTCACCACACCGTGACAAGCGTAGCCTTCATCTTCAAGTAAAAACTTCAGACTCGCCTGAATATCAAGCGAGTCGTCTACTATTAGCACCTTTTTCAAATTATTATTCCATTCTTAAGCTAACCGCAGGTTGGACTTTTATGCTGCGTTTCACCGGGATATAAAGCGCAAGGCATACCGCAGCAAATACCAGTAATAGAGTGATACTACCAGCACCAAACATAACACTAAACGGCACAATACCGCGGAAAAAGTCTACAGCAAGATAACATAAGATATAGAAAATTAATGCAGAAATAGTCAGTCCTGTAACGGTATGGGTTAGATTTTTCTTGATAAATAACAACATGATCTGACGATCTTTGGAGCCAAGCGCACGGCGAATGCCTATTTCATAGCTAGATTTGTTAATATTACTCAGGCCCATGGCATAAATACCAATTAAAGAAAGCGTCAAGGCAAATCCACCCACAATCAAAAACACATAAATGATACTGGTGAACGCCCCCATCATAGAGCGATGGTTGTCGTAGTGATCAAAAATATAGCTGGTTTCGAGCTTACTTGAGAGCCGACCTAACACGCGATAAAAGGCTTCGTAACTTTGGCTTGGCGGCAACTCAGTAATGAACTTAACCGCCATTGCATTTTCCTTTGGCGCATATTGACGAAAACTAAAATAGACTTCATGACGACGATCGCTAGCAACAACGCTCATCTCATCCACTGCAATACCAACTATTTTAGCGCTTGGCCATTTTGCATCACGTAACATCAGTGAGCGCCCCAATACTTCCTCACTGCCAAACAGCGCGTGTGCGAGAGACTGGCTAATGATCACTACGGGCGCCGCTTCTGTGTTGTCTTGTGCCGTGAAGTTCCTACCACTTTGCAATTCGCGCTTAAAAAGATGGGATACCGCTTCAATATTTATGATTTTATCGGTATAAACTTCGCCCTCACTTGTTAGCACATCAAGCTCCATCTCCCGTTGATACACGCGCCCTTCTTTAAAGGCAGGATCCAATGTCATTCCCACGACCAATGCGCTTGCCATTTTGACCGCTTTATCACTCGAAAACTCGCTTTCAGTTTGAAATTGCAGCTCAGTTGAGTACACCCCTTTGAGGGTCTCGCCGTCAATATTTCCCGCCATAGAATACATCACATAGCCTATGGTGCTCGACGCCATCAGCATAAAGCTCACTAAGGTCACCTGCAAAGACAGGAGGCGTTTTGACATCAATCCCGCCTGTTTTCCGGTTGCACCACGCGTGCCGTCTCGCAGTACATCATTGATGTTAAAGTTAGCGGTTTTCACCGCAGGTAACAGCACTGCAATAGCAAATACCAAGCTTATCAGCAGTAGTGACACCAAGATGGTGACTGTATTTAGCTGCCAATACCACCAGTACGGCATTTTGCCACCAAACATCATATTCATAAAAAAGTTCAGCGCTCGCAAACCAAGATCCGTTAGCAATAGCGCCACCACCCAACTGCTAACGCAGTAGATCAAACCCTCGCAAGCATGCTGCTGAACCACCCTTAATTTTTTCGCGCCAATCGCGGCCCGAATAGCCGACTCTTTTTGTCTCTCGATGATTTTGGCAAAAAGTAAGTTACCAATGTTGATTGAGGAAATAAGCAAAATAAGTACGATACCAGCCATAAACAGGGTAAATATAAATACCGCTTCACCGTCGGTGTTGTATTCCACCAAGGTCATAGATTCAACACGAACGGTTTTATCTACCTCAAGTGCTGACTGGCTAACGCGTTGCTGTGCATAATCAGTGAAAAATAAGCTTAAACGCTGCTCAAGCTTCGCCTCTACCGTCTCATTTGGCATCTTATAAATAATATCGATGGCATCAGTAGGTGCTGTGTTATTGCCTTTAAGTGGCAGCCAAAGTTTAGAAAATATCGGGAAGTTATTGTGTTTGGGCATCACACCGATTATCTCGTAAGGCTTTTGGTCAACGACCATGGTGCGCCCTATGACGTCTTTGCTACCTTGAAATAGATGCAACCAGAGATAGTCTGAAATCACGACCACATTTTGAGCAGCTCCCACAAAGTCCTCAGCAGTATAAAATCGCCCAAGTGCAGGTTTAATGTCCAGAAACTGAAAAAAGCGTTCATCAACATAGGAGCCTCGATAATGATTGCCTCGCTCAGCGTCACTTACCCAAACACTCGCTGGCGCAATATAAAGCCACTCCTCAAGTTGTTTAACTTCATCAAGTTCTCGTAGTTGTGGCAGCATGCTGTATTCAAACCGATTTTGCATGCTGATAGGGTTACGAACCTTAAAGATCCTGATTTCTGGGCTGCCACTACCCACTTGGCTATGTGAAAATGCCACCGTATAAATATAGTTAAAACCAATCAAAGATATGGTCAAACTGCCAACCATGATAAACATCATCAATAACGTAAAGCGCATTGATTTGGCGATGTTTCTCAGTGCATAACGAAAGTCTAGAAGTAATCCCATACTAAGCTCCAACGACTTTGCTTGCGCGCTCAAGCTGCTTTTTGTCTCTTAAAATTGTGCCATCTAGCATAGAGATAACACGGCTAGCGTAAGTCGTAGATTCGATATCATGCGTTACCATGCAAATCGTTTTTCCAGCAGCATGAAGCTCGCTTAACAACCCTAGCACTTGCTGGGCATTATTTGAGTCCAAGTTACCGGTCGGCTCATCGGCAAGGATGAGATCTGGGGAGTTAATCAAGGCTCTTGCAACTGCAGCGCGTTGCTGCTGACCGCCTGAAAGCTGAGAAGGAAAATGATTGATGCGGTTTTCTAATCCCACCATCGCCAGCGCGTCTTTGGCTTTTTGCTCCATTTCTTTTTGGCTAATGCCGCCGATATAAGTCAGCGGTAACATGACATTTTCGAGCACGTTTAAATCACTGATAAGATTAAAGGCCTGAAAGATAAAACCGATATGATTAGCGCGAATATGAGCACGCTCGTCCGAGCTTAAATTAAATGCTTGGTTACCACTGATAAAGTACTCGCCGTTACTTGGTTCATCAATCAAGCCCAAAATTGACAGTAACGTTGACTTGCCGCACCCTGACGGTCCCGTGATAGCCACAAACTCGCCGGGCTCTACTACGAGATTAATGCCGTCTAGCGCTTGAGTTGCAATTTCGTCCGTCTGAAACCGCTTTTCGATATTATTAAGTTGAATGACTGAGTTCATAATGATGTCCTGTTAACGCACTAGCACTTGGCTATCTTGAGTATATTTTTCCATATCGGAAATAATGATAGTTTGATTTTTATTAAGTCCTTCAAGCACTTCGATGTAGTTTACCGAACGCTGACCAAATTTAACCGTTTTTTTCGTGGCGAGATGCTCATCAACAACAAACACGCTCGCTTGATTATTTGCAACAGCATTGGCTGGCATTGCGACGAATATCGCCTCGGCCTTATGGCTCGTTACAATAACCCCTTCAATGTTGAGTTTATCTCTGGCTTCTCTTGGCAAAGTGCCTTCAATGCTCAGCTCTACCTCAACTTGGCTATTGGTGACTTTTGGGGAAACGCGTTTTACGATGGCGTTAAAACGCGAAGTGTAAGTATCGATTGTAGCCGACTGCCCAACTTGTACATGCGGCGCATCTAGTTCTGCGATGTTTATCTTAGCAACCAGCAAACGCGGATCTGCCACCTCTGCAACCGAGCTGGTATTAGACAATTGCATGCCCACTTCAATCAGCACATCCTGAATTTGTCCAGTAATTGGCGAGCGCACATCAAGTGCAGCAATATTCTCTTCAAGTAGCTTTATTTCGGAACGTAGACTTGCTTGCTCAGCCAGCTGCGCTTTGGCTTTTGCCTGTTGCACTTCTTGCTGAGTGGCAACCCTAGCTTGCTGTAACTCCACTTGCTTTTGACTACGCTGCATTGCAAACTCGCTGCGTTGATGATCAAGCATAGAGATAGTGCTATTGCCCTTTTCTATTAAGGTTTTTTGCGCCTGCCACTGAATTTTGTCGGCTTTATAAGCCAGCAAAGCATCATGATGTGCGGTTTTGGCCTCTTGCACTTTGGCCTTTAATTCTGCAAGTTCGGCCTCATGTTGTGCTGAAATTTTGGTAAGTTGGCTATGTTTTTGAATGAGCGCTTCGCGCAGTGATGGGTTTTCAAGCCGAGCAAGTAGCGTACCTTGAGTGACCATTTCACCCGGTTTAACCAACACTTCAACTACTTTTCCACCACTACTACTGGTAACCAAATGGCGTTTTTCCAATGCAAGACTGCCAAGTCCCTTAACACTGAGTTCAAACTCGCCCTGTTGAACTTTAGCAACGATTAACTCTTCTTGGAAAACCACGTTTGATGCACTTTGGGTATATGCTTTGGCAAAAAACACCAAACCGACCACAAGTAGCACAATAACAAGCAATGCGAGCTTCTTAAGCGGCATGCGCTTTGTTTTCGCCAGTTTTATATCCATACTCTGTACTCCACTTTGAGAATACAGATGATGAATCAAATTTTAGGCCAAATATTTTTTATATAAAAATCAATACAATACAGTAGAGCTGAGTTCGTACTCGATAAAA
The DNA here is from genome assembly GCF_004208915.1 of Pseudoalteromonas sp. CO342X. Classification (NCBI taxonomy): domain Bacteria; kingdom Pseudomonadati; phylum Pseudomonadota; class Gammaproteobacteria; order Alteromonadales; family Pseudoalteromonadaceae; genus Pseudoalteromonas; species Pseudoalteromonas sp. CO342X. The sequence goes on along the minus strand of NZ_SGPH01000042.1, from coordinate 8,703 downwards.
CATGTGTCGAAATCGAGACACTAACAACTTAATAACTGTGTCGAAAGCGAAACATTTGTATTTGCTGATAATCGTAGAGCGAAATTCCATATTTTTTTAATGGAAACATCACCGTAGTATTCAAGCCTGAACTCTGTACGTGCAACGCTGTTTGGTCGTCGCTCAATGTCAGCTCACGCACGCCGAGCCAGTTGCAAAAGGTTTCACCAGAGACAGGACCACCAAAGGTAATACCTTGGTTATCAAACCGGGCAAACTGTTGCTCCGCCACACCAATAATAATGCTATAAACCAATGCAATAGCTGGCCCCATCCCCACGGCAGCCATGAGTTTTCCAGCACCATTAATGTTTGCTTGGAGTAAGTCTGGCAGGTAGACAAAACCAAGTACTGTGGCTGGTAATAACACACTATTAAGCAGTATTACTTTGCGTAACTTGGCACTTCGACTTTTGCTTAGTTCTTTAAATTCAAGATTCATACGGTACTTTCGCACTCACTATAAAACTACGGATGCACTAAGTGCAATACGCTGCGAGCTTCAAGCCATGCAACCAATTCATTCTGATATTCCGTTGCGGGCTGCGCCAATTGAATACCGTAGCTAAATAAACGATAAGCAAGCACAGCATAAAATGCATCGACCATAGTTGGCTTTGCAAACATAAATGGGGAGTGAGCCGCAGCAAAAAGAGTCTCTACCCTTTTTAGTTCGCGCTTTGCCGCATCCGACAAATTTATTGACGTATTTGGCGTGAAAGAAAAAGGTAATTCACAGCGTAGCGCAGTGAAGCCAGCGTGCATCTCAGCGACAAGACTACGTGCCTGTGCACGCTCATAAGGGTCTTGTGGTAGCAAACCGCCTTCACTAAGGTCGTTGAAGAACTCTGCAATCGCGAGTGAATCAGTAATGACATGACCTTCCACGAGCAAAACTGGTACTTGTTTAGTCGGCGATACATTGGCCAACTTTGCTTTGTCATCACAAGAGGTCAAATCGATAAGTTCAATGTCTAACTTAATATCTAGGATAGACGCACATAACAGCGCTCTTAATGACCAAGTTGATTCGGTCCCAATTACCAATTTCATTTAATTTCCTTTATATTTTTGAGTATGTTGCTGTTTGCGCCTCGTGCAATGCGCTAAGACTTTGAGCTTTTCATCTTCGCTGTAACTTGTCCAGCCGGTGATTTCGTCCAACGTTCTAAAGCAGCCTAAGCACACATCTTTATCATCCAAACAACACTTTCTGATGCAAGGGGACTGGACTAAATTACAACTAGAGTGTGACATCGCAGCTCCCTCATACAGATTTACTCAAAATAGCTTGCCGGAAAACAAGACTCTCTCTTTTTGCCTTTAAAATGATGGCAGACCTCTCCAGTCTCAGTATTAATCAAAAAAGAGTGGTCAATATCCTTAAAGTAAAACCAAATAAATTCCATACCTTCCTCTGAAAAGTGCTGTTCAAAAGTCGGCTCATCAAAATGCGCCGCCAGCGCATCAATATCTGTTATTTCGTCGTAGCTAACGGCATAGACAGCTAAGCTCGTGAACGTGGCTAAAACAAAAAATAGCTTAACTAGGCCAATATGCATCTTAATACCTATAGTCATTTTATTGGACGAAACACACCATCTTCATCAATCAATATGCAAACTGGGCGGGGCTATCCCCACCACATACGCACTACCTGTTGCGCGTCGTTTAACTCAATATTGAGTCGCTGAGGTTGATGATCTTGGGTAAGCATATCTCCAGATTGGTACACTCTAACCACCTTACCAACGATTGTTTGTAGGGATTTTGAATAATCAATATCTTGCACCACTTTATCCTCATTTATGCTTGGAATTTAAAGCCAACGACGCACTCTCCTTTGATAGCGTAAATAGGCATCTCCAAAAGTTTGTTCCATCATCTTTTCTTCAAATTGAATGTACCATCTGTCGGCAATAAGTAAAAAAGCAATCACAAACAAAAATGACACAAGTGCACCACCGGTTAATACAGCATAGCCCAGTAATGCAATGACAAAACCTAGGTACATGGGGTTGCGGGTATATTGAAATACCCCAGCTTCCACTAATTTATCAGGCTTATTGAAAGTCATAATATTGGTTTCTTCCTTCGCGAATATCGTGCTGCCCGACTTGGCCAGTGCAAACCCCAAAGCAATCGGTACTAACCCTAATAGATTGAAAGGGTAATAAATAAAATGTGGTGCAGCAGTTAACCAACACACCACAGGCATCAATATGACAAATAAAAGCAGTAAATTAGGAGGCAGTAGCTTTTGCATGATGTTATTCCTTATCTGTAGGACAAAAATTAAAGATAAGGTAATGCGAATTTTGTTGCTGCGCCTTAACCTATGTTAAGCCAAGCTCTTTTCTAATTCTCGACAGTGATACATCCGTGATCCCAAGGTACATCGCGATATGGCGCAATGCAACCGAGCGGCTTAATGCTTGATTTTCTGTGATAAAGCGTAAATACCTTTCCTTTGCACTTAACTGGAGTAACGCCGCTTCGCGTTTCTCTTTTTTAAGCACTAACTGTTCATAAATTTTGCGCACAAACCGCCCCCAGTTGAGGTTTTTCTCAGATACAGTGACTAAGTCAGCATAGCGAATTTCGGCAATCACACTGTCCGTTAGCGCTTGCGTTGAAAATGGACTCGGCTGCTCTTCTAGATAACAAGATAAACAAGAGAATGCCCCGCCCTTCTGTAGCAGAGATTTGTTCCGTTCATTACCCTTTTCATCTAGGTAGAAATAACGTCCATATCCATCTAATAAGAAATAAACACTCGAGATTTTCTCACCCTGTTCGAATAGCATCGTATCGGCTGTGATATGACCGATTTTTATATACGGAGCCATAAGCAGCCAATCCTCGAGTGAAAACTCCACTAACCGCCCATATACAGCTAACCATTTTTGATAATTTTCGTTACTTGATTTAGACATTAATGTAAGTGCTTTTCGAATAGTAACAGGATTTTATTGTCGTAAGGCATCGTATCGAACTGCTGATATCCAAGCTTTTGGTATATGTGTTGTGCTCGTGTATTATCAGCAAATACATCTAGCCAAATGCGCGTTATACGCAACTCCTCTAACACATATTTTTCCATCTGATTTATCGCTTCTTGCCCTATTCCCAATCCCTTTTTAGCAACCACAATCCGGCGAAATTCAACACTTTTCAGTTCTAGTTCAACGGCTAAAATAATAAAGCCAACTATTTCACTGCCTGAGTGGATTGTTAAATAGTGTATGTTGGATTCAGAAAATAACTGCTGATGAGCAAGCAGCGAATTGCTCAAGATAAATTCCTTATTATCATCCGCATTCTCCATTTCGCTCAAAGCTGGAAGTTGTGTAAAAACACCTCGAACTAATGTGACCATCTCATTCGCTTTTATACTTAAGTAAAAGTTTCGAATTAAGTTCACTAATAAAAAGGCTATCCTGTAATCTCGATTCTTGTTCCATTAGCCACTCCTCAAAAGCCTCTAAAGTAACGGATTGATAGAGCTTCGCTAGCCAATCTTGAAGCGAAACATTAAAAACATCACACAAAGCTTGCTGACATAACCAAAGATTTTCAGGCATAGCCATATTCTTACCATACTTGATGAGCTGAGAATGCTGAAAAACACTTTTTATTCCAACAAGGCCAAGCTTTCCCTGTTCATCTATGGGCGCAAGGCAATTATCTTGCACGAAACTCGGCGGTGATGGGAATTCAAACACGAACTCGGGAGATTCATAATTGACGTATGCATATTTGACAATAGCGCCAGCTGATAAATTAGTTGCTTCACATGGGATGGTAAACGGAATATTGAGACTGCATTCATTTTCACCAAGTGCGTAGCTATCATAAACGACGATATCCGTTTGCAACTTAAAGCCATCTCCTGGCTGGTGGCTATCTGGGATAACCAGCTTCCCACTTAATAGCGTATCGTCACCACCACTGAGTTTCTGTACCGAAGATTTCTGTAAGTTAAAAAACTCTCCAATGTGTATTTGATCCCCTTTTCTATTTAATGTTGCCGATAATGCGATAGACTCAGGGATCAAAATACCGTCTTCTTTGAGGTAGGGAAATAGATGCTTGAAGATCCAAACTTGTGGCTCTCTTTTTAGTAGTGCCGTCATCGTCTCGGAAATCACGATATCAAAGCTACATTTTTCTTCACCCTGCCATTTTAATGCATCGTAACAAACCAGCTGTTCGATACAGTGCTCGACATCAAAAGTATCAATTAACTTTTTCACCGCTACGACATTTTCTGGGTGTATATCAAGTAGGGTAGCTTTTATAGGAAGACTGGGGCGTAGTGCTAACAATGGAAGCAATAGCGTGGCGTAGGGACCGGTGCCTGCGTATAAAATACGAACTTCGGATAAGCCTTCACTCAATTTATCTTCAATCGCTGCTTTTACGCCCTGCATAAAAACCAAACTACGCAGCTGTTCTTGAGAACATTTAGCGGCCTGAACAGGGGAAATGGCTACACCATACTCAGTGTGAACACTACTCCAATCATTCAAATCAAACTGAGTATCAACGCCACTCAATTTACCAAAACATTGCACGAACTCGTCAAACAATACAGTCAATTCAGGAGACTGCTTATTTGCGGAAAAAATTCCTGCTAAACATCCGAGATTAAAGCTATTAAGATCCATTTTCTTTCCTGTGATATATAAGATTTATTGGGCTAACGACTTCTTTTTAATGAATTATTATTTAAGAATAGTGTGAAAATATTAGCAATAAAAATATTCAATTAACTTGCTGTGTTGCTAATGCATTTTGGCTTCACCATCTCAGCAACGTTCGAAACAATGAGAAAAGGCATATTCCCCACTTAATGATCCTACGTCATGAAATTGTTAATGATAAAAGAATTAAAAAATTAAAAATCCCATTTTCCGTAACAAAAAGTTGAAATGACACCCAAAAAGGAACTATATTTGTTCAAATCCTGATCCAGGATGTAAACAAAACAAATAAAAATCATAACAAGTATGATGGGGAAATCCGATGTCAACTCTAAATAAGTCAGCACTCGCAATCGCCGTAGTGACAGCTTTATCTTCTTCTACCGTTACCGCTGCGACGTACAATCAATATAATTTTGAAAACAAACCTCCTTTACAAAGCCAATATCCCGATTTTAAAAACAAACAGGCGAGAAAATCAACTCACAACGTCGTTACGTGGTTAGTTAAATTACACACACCTTCTATTGCAGAACAAAGCCTTACTGGTATTAACGTCAAAAATGCAACATCAAGTATTCAGCAAGCTCAACAGAGCGTAGAAACCGCAATCGCTAGCACTAGTCCTACGCTGCAGGTTGTCGCTAAAACGTCTAAGCTATCTAATGCAATTATCGTCAATGGCGAAGAAGCTGAAGTTAACAAACTACTACACAATCCATTGGTACATTCTGTGTTACCTGTATTTGATTATAAATTGAATGTGGCAGACAGTGCCGACTACATAAAGGCAACGCCTTTAGTTTCCACTGGTGAAGTTACAGGTGAAGGAGTTCGTGTTGCGGTACTTGATACGGGTATTGATTACACCCACCAAGCGTTTGGTGGCCCTGGCACAGTTGAAGCTTATGAAGCGGCTGCAAGCAACCCTGCAGATACGCCGGCTTGGCCACAAGGCTTAGTATTAGGTGGATATGACTTTATCAACAACGATCCAGATCCAATTGATGCAGGTACTAACCACGGTACACACGTTTCTCATTCAGTAACAGGTATCGCACCAAACGTTGAATTATTTGTTTACTCCGTCTGTGCAGAAACTTGCCCTGGCTTGGCTCAACTTTTAGCGTTGGAATCTGCAATGGATCCCAATGGGGACGGTGATATTTCTGACAGAGTAGATGTTGTTAACATGTCACTAGGCGGAGATTTTGGCGATAATCGTGCAGGTGCAGTTCAAGAACTTATCGATAAAGCCGTGATGCTAGGTACTAACGTTGTTATCTCAGCAGGTAATGATGGCCCTACACCATTTATAGTTGGTGGTCCAAGTACAACAGATAATGCACTTTCTGTTGGTGCTATGGAGCACTCTGTCATAAAAGGTCAGCACATTTTAGCGTCCTTGATGGGCGAAACGACTGAAGCTGGTGCGGCAAGTTTTAACCCTGAGGGCTTTGAAGAGTTTGAATTTAGTAGCGACACAACCCCGCTAGCATTTGTTGAGACTGAAAAGAACGAGCGCGGAGATGCAACATCTATTGCTTGTGATCCTTTTGCAGATGAGGTCGACTTTACGGGCAAAGCTGTCCTCGTTGACCGCGGTGCATGTAACTTCACCCAAAAAGTGCTAAACGCCCAAGCGAAGGGCGCTAAATTGGTTATGATTGCCAATAATGTTGAAGGTGGTGGTCCAACAGAGCCTGGAGGCAGTGCTCCAGGTATTGAGATCCCAACTATTGGTTTGAGCTACAGCCAAGGTAAAGCACTTAAACAACAGTTATTGGCTGGAAACAATGTTGCCTATAATGTGAATGCCACAATCATTCTAAAAGAAGGCATGATCGCGTCATTTACCTCTCGTGGACCTTCTATCAGCGGAAGGTTAAAACCTGAAATCACAGCGCCAGGTGTTAGCATTATGACTGCACATCCAGGCCTTGGTGATGGACTCACTCCAGCAAGTGGAACTTCATTCTCTGGCCCTATTACAGCTGGAGCCATGAGTATGCTTAAAGAAGCACTACCAAATCGCAATGGTTTTGAACTAAAAGCAACATTAATGAACGCGGCTAACTTAGATGTTACCATGGAGCCTCGCTCGCAAAACCCAAATGCTGCGCTTGCGCCAATCAGCTTTATCGGCTCAGGTCTTGTAGATGTTGAAAAAGCGGCAAACCTTCCAGTTGCAGCATGGGCTGAAGATACGATGCAAGCAGCGCTATCATTTGGCTTGGTGTCACTATCTGAAACTTCATCTATCACCAAGAAGGTAGTCGTTAAAAACTTCTCGAATCAAGAACAGACCTATACATTGGCATATGAGCAGCGATTTACTGACGACGCAGAGCGTGGTGCACTCAGTATGGCCTTTCCTGAGTCGATCACCGTTCCTGCAGGACAAACCATCTCGTTTGACGTCACAGCAACTATAGATCCAACTAAACTGCCTGAGTGGACATTAACTTCTGCCAACATGGCATTCTTGGATGCAACACACGACCTTACAACGTTAGAGCTTGATGGTGCATTGAACTTTATGTCTGGCGACGCAAAAGCGCTGCACTTGGTTTATCATGTGCTACCAAAAGCCGCCGCGAATGCTAAAGTCATGCCTGTCGTTGATGACCAAGGTGCTAGACACGTATTAACCAATACTGGCGCTGCGACTTTAGAGCCATTTTTCGCTCCAACTGTTGCAAAAGATGAAACAGGTGATAGCGAACGTTTAGATATAATCGGTGCTTCTGTAGAAACAACTTCAGTTCCAACTAGCGTTTGTGATACCGGTTACATGCTATTCACGACCATGGTTACTAATCAACCTATTATCCACACTTATCAAGGTGGCTTTATGGCTGATTTCGATTTGCCAGCTGAAGGTGAGACATCGCCAGATGGCACTTATGATGTAACTGTTCAAAACGGCAAGCAAGAATGGTTTGGCAATTTCCTATCTGGTAGCGCTATCTCATTTACTCATGGTTATGGTTCAGGAAGCGGTTTTATTACTAATATTAACTTTGCATCAGGTAATAATTTCGTCACCATGAGCAGTTGTGCCGATGCATTTGGACTTACTGCCGAGCAGATCGCAACTGGAGTGGAAGCCAAAATTCGCTTCCGCACGGAAGAAGAGACTTGGATGCCTATCCCTTCTAACTCATTAGATGAAGCTTTCGCGAATAGCTTTATGATAAAAGCACCAGCAATGGAAGTAGCTACAACTGAAGCGGAAGGTTTAGCTATGCTCGTTGATGATGCTGGTAATGAAGTAACAGAGCTTGCACCTGGTGAGTCAGCAAACCTAACTTTCTCCGACAATGATTTCATGATTCTATCAAGTAACGGGGCGGTGCCAGTTATTGTTTCTCCGTCAGAAGAATCAGCGAAAGCGCCAATCATCACCGCTGATCAGTCATTCTCTGTCGAGGAAAATGCAGCAGTAGATACCGTTATTGGCCAGCTAGAGGTTGAATACGCATCTGACTTTGCGAACCCAGTTTCTGAGTTTATTGTTATTGCTTCAACTTCTTCAGCTATCACGGTTAATTCATCAGGACAGGTCATTGTCGCCAACAGCGAGCAACTAGACTTCGACTCAGGACTAGAAAGCGTTGAGCTTGAAGTCGTGGCGACTGATACCGGTGGCAATGTATCTGAGCCTGCGAAAATTATGGTCGAGGTAACAAACTTAATGGATGAAGAGTCAGAACAGCCGACTCCAGATCCAACGCCTACGCCGACACCATCAAAATCTTCAAGTGGTTCACTATTTTGGTTACTACTAGCTGCACCACTAGCGCTGCTACGTAGAAGAAAATAACACCCTACATTTTGTAATTAAGTAATGAAATGGCGAGCATTATGCTCGCCATTTTTATTTAACCTGAGGTTTGGATAAGGAATGTTCCAACTCATTGTTGCTAAAGCACAACTTAGTTTTTTCCTTGTCTAG